>JBIKVD010000077.1:0-14053 GCA_044357055.1 Oligoflexales bacterium
AGGGCTTGCAGCACGTCCTCGGCGTTGCCAAGCAGTTCTTCATGAAGGCGCTGGGATTCCTCGGGATCATTTTTGCAAAGAATGACCTGCTCAATCTTCTGAAATTGATGGACACGGTAAAATCCCGCTGTGTCTTTGCCATAGGAACCGGCTTCCCGGCGAAAACAATTGCTCCATGCCATCATTCTTTTGGGCAGGTCTTTCTCTTCGAGGATTTCATCGCTGTGGAAGCTGGTTAGAGCTACCTCCGCGGTCCCAACCAAGGCCTTTTCATCCTTCTCAATCCAGTAAGCTTGATCCCTTCCTGTCGGGAAATAGCCAGTCCCAATCATGGCGCTTTCATTGACCAGAACCGGAATGCTTAGTGGTTCGTATTTCTTCCGGCATAGATGATCAAAAACCATGCGTAAGATTGCTTGTTCTAACCTAGCCCCCATTCCCGTGAGCACATAAGATCGGGAACCTGCGAGTTTCACCCCGCGGTCAAAATCCGCTAAGCGCAAGGCAGCGGCGATCTCGAGGTGGGTTTTGGCTTTGAACGAAAATGTTGGGCGCTCTCCCCAGTGTCGGACGGGCACATTTTCTTTGTCATCTCTACCAACGGGAACGTCAGCGCGAGCTGGTTGAGGGCAAAGCAGCATGAGCTCGTCAAATTCTCGTTCAAAGGCTAGATGCTCGCTCTCCAAGCGTTCCAGATCCTTCTTAAGTTCACCCACTCTCGCGATAAAGCCTGGGCGACTTTCCGCCGTCGCCTTGGGAATTTCTTTGGAGAGTTGATTTCGCTCCATCCGTAAGGCTTCAATATCTTGAATCTTAACGCGAATCGAGGCATCCAACTCCAGTAAACGATCCACATCAAAATTGAGATTTTTCTCGCGCGCACCTTTTCGGACCTCTTCACTGTGTGTCCGAATCCATTTCATATCCAACATTTTTCCACGGTCTCCCTGACAATCTTCCGTCGACGCATCCAGTTTCATGGGTGAAAGCACCCCCCGCTGCGATGCAAGTATAGTTTTGCTTCTGGGGAGTGACTAGTCCTTTGATGAAGGAGGCTAGAAAAGCGGCATCTCGATCTTGCTCTGAAGACATACCCCCGGGAAAAAAATGGGATGAGAATGCCGAACATTAGGGTATCGCCCTTGTCACAAAGCTGGCCAATAAGGTATGCTCAGGCGCTTTAACGCTCGTCTCTGGAAGCCTCGCCCCGGCGGGCAGCTCTAGTTGGCTGGGTAGGATCTTTCAAAGGCTTTTAAACTTGAGTATTTCTAAAGACTTGCACAAACACTCCTTAAAAGACCCCTTGCTGCAGACCGCCCTAGCGAGTTTAGCTTTGGTCTTTCTGAAACTATTTGCCTACGTGGGTACCGGTTCGCTTGTCGTACTGACGAGTCTCTTTGATAGCCTGACTGATTCTGCGATTTCTTGGTTAAATAGCCGTGTTTTTCAGGGTTCCTTAAGTCGCCCCGATGAGGAGCATCCCTACGGTCACGGCGGGTTCGAAGCTTTTGCGAGCGTACTCCAGGGGGGCATGATGGCTCTTATGGGGGTATGGGTCTTCATTCAGTCGGGACGAGACCTTTATGTCTTGCACTCAGATGGATTCGCCCTGCCTGAAGAGGGCATCGCATACCTATGGGCGAGTGGGGTCTTGTTATTTTCGGCCGCATCGGGCTTCGGCCTGCAGTTCTATCTCAAGAGGGTGCAATTGCGAAAATCCCACGGGGACCGGCTGGTCGTCGAGACAGATCGCGCCCACTACATGGGTGATTTTTGGATGAATTTGGCTGCTGCCATTGGCTTGCTGTTCGCCTGGTCTTTAAATGACGCGCGAATCGATCGCCTCTTTGGGGCTTTAGGCGCCCTGCTGCTCCTTCGGACTGGGATCCCCATTATCCGGGCCAGTTTTCAACAAATATCCCAGGAGGCTTTACCCGCCGACAAGATTAAGTCGATTGCCCGCATTGTTTACGAAGCGGACCGCAGGGTTTTGGGCATTCATCGCTTTCGCTCTCGAGCGGCAGGGCCTGACCTCTTTGTCGATTTTCATCTCAAATTGGCAGATGATACACCCTTACACGAGGCCCATTTGATTGGCGAAAAGGTCTCCAAGCAAATTCGCAAAGCCCTAGGCAGAATCGATGTCGTCATCCACCTAGATCCTGAGAGTGAGCCAGACGACGATCTTTGGGAAAATTCCGCAGAGCTGAGCCAAAGCTTATCGCCTTAGGGAAGACTTTGCATTCTCGACAAGAAATTTGCAGCAAAGGTTGCTTATGAGACCGGCAGAGAAAGATTCAGACCAATGCAGACCCTCGTCGGTTCTGACCCAGCTTTGTGGGGTTGAAGAGCCCGTTATTTTGGCTCCTCTTGCGGGGGTGAGCGATTATCCCTTTCGGCTGTTATGTCAGGAGCAGGGTGCTGATCTCACTTATGTGGAAATGCTTTCAGCCACCGCTTTGATCCATCACAACACGCGCACCAAGGAAATGATGGGACGACATCCCAGCGAAAAATGCCTCGGGGTTCAGCTCACTGGCCGTAACGCGGATGAAATTGGTGATGCTGTCCATTTGCTCGATCAAGAGGGCTTTGCCACCATTGATATCAATATGGGATGCCCAGTGCGTAAAATTGTCGCCGTTGGCTGTGGCAGCGCTATCTTGCGGGATCCGGAACGGGTTTACCAAACCTGTAAGAAAGCCAGAGAGGCCACTAAAAAACCCCTGAGTGCCAAGATTCGCTTGGGTTGGAGCCGAGAGGAGTTAAATTACCTCGAAATTGTGGATGCTTGCGTTCGAGGCGGCGTGGATTGGCTCGTGGTCCACGGTCGAACCCGCAGTGAGTCCTATGCCGACAAAGTGGATTTGGAAGCGATTAAGTTAGCGAAACAACGATCGAGTGTACCCTTAGTAGCCAATGGTAATCTCTTTCATAGCTCTCATTTGGATCATGTCCGCCAGATTACGGGAGCGGACGCATGGATGATTTCGCGCGGCTCCCTCGGCAATCCTTGGGTTTTTGCTGAAATCCGTTGTTGGCAAAACCAGCAAGAGTTTGCCTTGTCCCCCGAAACATGGCTGGTCGGGGTATTGCGGCATTTGGAGCTGCAGGAAGAGGCCTTTGGCGATAGCCGCAAAGGTGTGGTTTGCATGCGAAAGCATCTGGGATGGTACTTGAAAGGCTGGCCAGCTTCTAGCCAACATCGTGAGTCCTGCCAGCAGATTGAATCCCTATCCGGAGCGAGGGAGCTCGTAGAACGCATGGCCCAGATGTGGTGTCGGGCAGGTATCGCAAAACGGCAGTACAGCTACCGTGGGGAAGAGATGGATTTTGCCTGGGATCCCAAGAATGACATGGATCGTCGCCTCGATCGCGGTATTGAAATCGTAGATCCATTGTTGCAAGCCTGATACGGTATGGCAAAGTCACGATTGCTGGTGACAATCTGATTTTAGGTGGCCACGCCGTATGGAAATACCTCGACTGGAAATACCTCGACAAGCCCCAGCTGCCGAAATGAGGCGCAGCCTCGATGCTCTTATAAGCTTTCCCCTCGCAGCTGATGGCCTGCATCAGGTCATTAGCGAGTTGGAACGCTGTAAGGACAGGCCGTTTTTACTATTCCCGACCCAGCGTCTTGCGTCACGGTTTGCGATGCTATGGGCCCAAAAAAACGGCGGTTCCGCCCTGGAACCAGGAATGGCAACGCTCTCCTGGTTCTTGCAAGATCTTAGCCTGTACCGCAACTTGCCGACTGGGGCCAACGCCGATCTGCAGCAAGTTCTGTTGCTTAGCCTACTAGAAGGAAAACCTTGGCGTTATTTACATCGGATGCACGCCCATGAGATTTTGCAGTTTTTTAAAGAAATAGACGAACATGAGCTGAAACAACCGTTTGCCAGGCTGCAAAATATCTTGCGAGAGGATATTTATCGGGACCTGGGGCAAATCGATAAGCTTGGAGAGCGGTTTCTCGAACTCGAAGCTCTCTACGTATCATGGACACAGCATCTTAAGGAAATGTCACTGGAGCGTTCCGTACTCCTGAATAGGCAAGCTTTGGACTTGCCCGAATTGGATCTCAAGGCCTGGCAGTCTGGCTATTTTAACCACCTAGGCGCTGAGGGTCTCTGGTTCATTGGTTTTACGACCATGTCCCCAGGACTGCTAGACTTCTGCCAAAGGCTTCTGCCTCTCCAGGCCTTGAAAATTTTTGTACCCCCTTTGCTCAGGCTTTTTGAATCCAGTGCCTCACCTGTAGGTGATATGTGTCAAATTCTAGAGCCGGGGAATTCCCTGATGAGTTACACACTGGCTGACATTATCCAGCATAGCGAAGCCGGTGCCGAGGTCAGGATCGTGAGTCAGTCTAGCCTTTTTGCTGAGGTGGAGTGGGCCCTGCGCCAAGCAGAAACTTTGGTGGCTGGCGGCCTCCCGCCACACCAAATTGCCTTTATTCTCCCGAAAGAGAATCCCTACACCCTCTATTTTCACAGTTTTCATGGCGAATATCCCACCCTGCAACTGAATTTAGCGGTCCCTGTATCCCTGCAACAATGCCGTCTAGGGCAGGCTTGGCTTAAATTGATGGGGGCTCTTGTGGGCCCGGAACAAGTAGAGCTTATGGAAGCTCAATCGCTGAAAGCCGCGAGTCTCGTGCTTGATTTAGAGCTTGAGCAAGTCATGCTGTGGCGCAGCCAATTAAGGCAAATCGTTCAGCCCGGCCAACGCCTGCATGAGATGGCTAATGCCCTGCTACCACTTTTAGAAAAACTCGTGAAAGCCCATCAGGGCGAAATTTTCGATCGTTTAGTCTTGCAAGCCCTGCAAAGTGCCTTACTGGATTTGCCCCCGGCCGAAACTTTCTTTGGCTGGAAGGACCCGCAGGCATGGTTGGAGATCTTAGCGGCAAACGCGGTGCGGCAAGTCGGGGACCCCTTGCGAGGTGCGCAAGTCATGGCTTTGGACGAATCCCGCCTTCTGCCGTTTGAGGCGGTCTTTGTCTTAGGGTGCCTAGAGGGGGCCTTTCCCAAAGCTCCTCCTGAGGATCTTCTCGTCGATGACTTCTTTAAGCGACGGCTAGACCTGCCGGGCTGGGAAGCCTTACAAGCGAAAGAGAACACGAGTTTTCAGCTGTTATTGCTGCATGCCCGCCGACTGATTCTTAGCTATCCCAGCAACTTGGAGGGGAAACCCACGGTTCCCAGTCGTTACCTGGAAATCCTTCATCATCAGCATGGCATTCCTTGGACTTTGGGCCCGACGGAGACATTTGAACCCACAACTAACCATAACCAGTCCTTGACATTAAAAAAGCAAAAAGAAGGCGAAGCTCCGTTCCGATTTCAATTGGCATACCAAAACACACCGATAAACAAAAACTCAAGAATCAGTGTCTCAGGCGTCGAGGCTTTGATTCAATGCCCGCATTTATACGCTTGGAAAAGCCTGGGGATCCAAGCACCGGAAGATGATGAGCAGGATGCGATCATCCAGGGCAAAGCGCTGCATGCCGCGGTCGAACATCTCATAAAATCCCTTAACAAGGATGGCCCGGGGAACTGGGCTAAGATGCTTACGGAACACTTGCGTGATCATTTACGTACAGGCCACGCCGCTGATCAGTCCCTTCTACTTTGGATGGAGCACCATGGATGGCCAAAGTTTCTAGAGATTTTCAGTCCGCTCTTACTCAAGAACGTGAAGGGGGAACTAAAAATCTCGGCAGAACAGGCCTTTCAATACCCCTGGCAAATTACCGAGGAGTGGCAATTGCAGGTCTATGGCAAAATGGACCAAATCATAGAATTTCCCAATGGGCTTAGGATTATCCTGGACTTTAAGCGTCGCTCGATGCCAAGCGCCAGCCAAGCCATAAAAGGGCTTAAACCCCAACTGCCTCTTTACGCCGGTGCGAGTTCAGATCTACCGGTCCTGACCGTCTACTTTAGTCTCATCAAAGGCGAGTGGATTATCGCTACCGCCAACGAAGAAGGCTTGAAATTGGCTCAGGAGGCATCTCCCTTCGTAAGCCAAAGTCGCAAAGCGACGCAAGAGTTGGCAATGCTGGCGGCGACAGAGAAAGTGCGAGAGCGCCTTGAGGCTTGGCAACATCCCGATGGCATCATGCCAGATGTCTCTCACTGTGGTTTATGTGATTTTTCTGGAATCTGCCGCAAGGCTGAGTTAATCGAAGCTGGCTTGCTGTCGGCTTCTCTAGAAACCGAGGAGCCCGCGGAATGACGGTTCCTTATAATCCACTGCATAGCTGCCTCGTCAGCGCTTCAGCGGGGTCGGGAAAAACCTACCAGCTAAGTCAGCGCTTTCTTTATCTCGTCGGCGCTGGAGCCGATCCCAAGAAGGTTTTGACCATTACCTTCACGCAAAAAGCGGCGATGGAAATGCGCGTCCGGATCCTCTCAAGGGCTGCGCAATTGCTACACTCTAAAACGCAGCAACAAAACTTCGAGCAAGGCCTCAGTTCCTTTGCCGACCAAAGTCCAGAGCCGATAGATAGAAAGAGTTTCCTGACGGCTCAGCAAACAGCTCAAAGCATCCTTGAGCAGTCTCAGTCGTTAAGAATCACGACCATCGACAGTATCTTCTACAGTTGGCTTCGGCGGTTTCCCTGGTTTGTGTCGGAAAGCACAGAATATTTTGACTTAAGATCCGCAGCGCAGCTGGCGGACTTAGGGCAGCTAGCCTGGTGGCAATTCTCTCAGGAGCATCTCACTCTTGATCGCCTTAACCCCCTGGTCCGTAACGGATATATCGAACCGGAAAGTATAGAGACTCAATGTAAAAAACTGGAAAAATTTCAATCTCTGCTCTGGCTGGGACAAAAACAGGTTCCAGGTTCTTTTGGTTTCCTGCCTTTATCCTATCAAAAAGATTTTGAGGAACAATCCTGGCAACAGTCTCTCAGTCCGCTATTATCAGAGCTATTTCTAGCTTTTCCGAAATATGCGGATTCCCAAATTCTGCAGGATCCTTCCTTAGAGGGTATGCTAAAAGCAGGTCTATTGAGCGCTTCAAGTATGAAACTTCATGGCAATCGCTTTAAAGGCAAAAAGGCTGAAGAGATTGCAAGTACGATTCATTCGCTAAACGAACTGACTTGTTCGCGACATAATATGGAAAGAAAGCGCAAACTGAATGTTCAAGGATACAGCTACCTCGAATACTATTTTTCCTATCGGGCCCTTTACGATCGCTTAAAAATGCGAGGCCATAGCATCGAATTTGCCGACTTAGGCCAAGGGGTTTGGAACCTATTCCACGACGAGAACGCAGAATCAGTCCGTTACTTGGTGCAGAGCGGCATCGAACATTTACTCATTGACGAATTTCAAGACACCAGCATGCTCCAGTGGCAGATCTTTTCCAAAATTGCCTTGGAACTCTTGGCTGGGAGCCCGCGCCCCGGCCTTCTGCGTCCTAGCATTTTTCTAGTCGGAGATATCAAACAAAGCGTTTATGGTTTTCGTGAGGCAGAGCCACTGGTGATGAGTTTTGCCACCACGGCCATGAAGCCCATGGGTGTAAAGGCACTCCATCTTTCAAGCAGCTATCGCTCGAGCCCGGGCGTCTTAGATTTCGTCAATCACTGTTTTACGCAATGCCAACTGCAGGATTACGTCATCCATGAAGCCGCGCGAGCAGAAGATGGCACCTTAGGGACACCATCGTATTCAGCCATCATGCATTTACCCATGAGCCTCCGTGACGACGACCCTTTGAGTGAACGCCTCCGCAAGGAAGCCGCAGCCCTGTCCGAGTTTGTCAGCTACGTCTTAAACCATCCGGGAGACTATCCCGTTGCCGCCCAGGGCGGGAAATACCGTCCCATTGAGGCTGCCGATATTTGCATCCTCTATCGCAAAACATCCTACGCGCCCTTTTTTGAAGAATCCCTGCGGGCACGACAAATTCCAGCTCGTAGAGAGGAGGGTGAAGGTTTCTTTACTCTTCCGGAGGTGATGGATGCTTGGGCCTTGCTAAAATCGGCCCTTAGAACCGACGATGTGTTGGCTATGGCTACCATTCTTCGCAGCCCATGGTTGGATTGCGATAATGACAAGATCGCTAAAGTCTTGGGGGAATGTCGAGAATTCGGCACGAAGCCAAGGGCGGAGCTCTTAAGGAATTTCTTGGCACAATCCTATCCAGCGCAATATGCATGGCTTGGAAAGTCCTTTGAGGCAGATACCGTTTGCTCCGGCCTGTGGCAATTGCTGTTTAAGAGCGGATTTTCATCCAGTTATAGGCGCCGTTGGAGCCTGCATCGCTCCCTACAGGCGGAGGCTAATATTCAAAAATTATATGAACTATTAGCGCAACAAAGTCTCGCCACCGATTTTCGCGATCCGCGCCACTGGTTAGATTTCCTTAAATCCGCTGCACAGGAAAATACCACAGCACCTGCCCGCGCCGCGGGTCAAGCCGTCTCATTGATGACCATTCACAAAGCCAAGGGCCTCGAGTTCCCACTCGTTATCTTGGTACAAAGCGACAGTGAATGGTTTAAGGATGAGAGCCAATGGACCAAACAGAACCAGAACGGACGTCTCAAACTTAGCTTTATAGGAAAAAAGGCTGACTTTCCCAAAGAGGACCCAGAGTTTCAGGAAATCATCGCAACATCCCATGGGGAACTCGAACAAGAAGCCTATCGCCTTTTGTATGTGGCACTTACACGAGCAAGCCAATACATTCTCGGCGTGAGCCTGGCTGGTGGAAAGACTCAGAGAAACAGTCTGGAGGTAGGCAGACTCTTTGAAACCTATCTAGAAAGCCAAACAAAGGATTACCGCAGAGAGATCGTCCTCGCGAGTGGTGTGGTCACCGTGCATCCATCCGGCCCTCTCCCTCAACCGGAGTGTTGGGAGGAGGAGCGGGTAGGGTCGACAAGCTCTGCCGCCCAGCAAGGGGACTCAGAAACCCTCTGTGCTGGGGGAGTTCTTAAGAGTCGGCCCAACATCGATTCAGGCGCTGGGTTGCGGCTCTTGTCCGTAAGCGAGGCTCTAAAAACCCTTTCCTGGAAGGAACTCGGAATCAGCGACTATGAGATCCACTCCGAACAGATTTTCTCTGTCGAGCCGCCTGCGGGCTTGGCTCTCGAGAAAACCTCGCTGGGTCCAAGCTTGCAGGGGACCCTCGTACACAAAGCTATAGAATGCCAGTGCAGGGATATGGACCCTCCCTCCATGACCCACGAGCTAAAGATGCTTTTGTCCAACAAAGGTTTGGAGGAGTCGCTGCAAGAAGCCGCCATTCATGCCGCGGTTCAATGTTCATTACAGCTCTTTCAATGTTCCTATTTTCAAGGGCTTTTACACAAGGACGGGAATGAGATTTATCTGGAAAAGGGCGTCTCTTGGATTTTTGGTGATTGCCTTATCAGAGGGAAAATCGATTTATTCCTGCAACATTTACCGAGTCAGGTCGGGCATGTCTTTGATTTCAAGACAGGGCAAGCAAAGTTGGGCGAGGCTCCAGAGAAGGATCACCTTGTACAACTCGCTTTGTATGCGAAGATCCTGCGAGCCTCTAAGCTCAATCTAAAACAGATTCGCACGAGCCTGCTCTATGTTGACTCCGGTCTTGCGAAGCATGTGACTTTTCAGTTCTGAAATTCTTCGCATATTTGCAGAGCTTCGCCAATCCCTTCCAACGCGGGGGAGCCAAAAAAAAGAATAGCCAGTCAGGCGATGCTGACTGGCTATTCTACTGACTGCAATAATTAGGTGCTTCAGTCGCTTAATTGAATTCCATTAGTATTGGAAATCCAACTTAGGCTCACGAATCACGTTAGTAGCGCAATGCACTTCGCCCAAGGCAAAGTGATAGATGGCATCATCGACAAAGTGAACCTTATCGGCACCAATGTGCTTATCCAAAGTAGATTTTACTGCATCGCGCATGGATTGAACCCATGGATCTGGGAAAATAACATGATCGCGAAGAACAATCGCATTCGTCATCCCTGGTAGATGAACAGAGTCTTTGGTCCACAGACCTTGATTGTAAACACCATCGACGTACATGTTTGGCAAGAAAGCCTGGGGAATCACTTCCGCTTGCTTACAAGATTCAACGGCCAGCAACTTGTCCTTAGAGTCAAGAATGGAAACTTCCGCTAAAAGGTTACGCCAAACATAAAGTTCCGTGAAGAGATCTACATCACCCAAGAAGCGCATCATGACATCATAGGTCAACATGGAACCAGAGCCAATGGTGGCAACAGCGCGATTCACTTTAGAGAGATCATAGTCCTGAATGTTGGTGGAAACATTTCCGGTCCCAGGAACTTTTAGAAACTTAGCTAGAGCCGCTCTCAACTTGTCAGGAGTCACGGTCAGATTCAAAGTCAAGGGCTTGTCATTTTTGTCATAACCGATTGGCAAAGTAGCAAGTTCTTCAGCAAAAAGGTCATATTCTGCTTTGGAAGCAACTTCCAACATGGTTTGTAGGGCTAGGAGGGGAGAACCATAGACCATGGTTGAATCGCAAGAGCCTTTGGAAGGAACAAAGGTCAAATACTCATCAACGTGACCAACTGCCAGCCAATCAGATTCGATTTTTACGGCATTCGTGTTGCCGAGGGCTCTAAGATCCTCGAGAATCTTGGTGGGCTGGCCAGAGCCAGAATAATCACCTGAATCTACAGAATCACCCATGTATAAGACTCCATCTGGAGTCGCTTCAATATTGCCACCGTACTGAGCAGAGTTGTCAACATTTTCGCCCATATAGACGAGTGGAATGCCAAAGGCATTGGTAAAAGAAATGGGATCATAGACTTTGCGGTTCTTGTTACGATTCGTGTCGAGCACCATATAGACTGGCTCTGCTTGCCCTTTTAGCTTGGCGCTAGCAAATTCGCCGAAGTCCTGAATCCAAAGGTCGGCACCAGTGGTCGTGGTGGTTTCCATGACGCTCAAAAACAATTTGCCGTCATACTGAGCGCCCAATTCTAAAGACATGGTCACATCAATGATGTCCACCAACTTCTTATATTTCGCAGCAGCACCTTTTTCGACCATAACGACAAGCGTTACTTCTTGATTACGCAAATCAGCTTCGGAAGGGTTGGCTTTGCCAACGGTTGGCTCCAAAGCGTTGACAGTATTGATCGTATGAACTTCGCGATACAAATCGACCACAAACTGCCAGTTGTTAAACCGGTCATTTTGGTTGCCAACCAAATAAACAACCATTCCTTTAGGAATATGAGTATTTGGAAGCACTTTTAAGGATTCAATATCAGAAACCTGCACCACTTTTGCCAAGCCTGGGACGGCGATGTTGGAATCTGGCCCCGGATTCAAATCCTTCGTTGCCGAAGAGTCAACCCTGCCGCAGTTGCTCAGTTGCAGAAACGCGGCGCATAATAATGCACGTTTTGCGATACCTAATACCATAAGTTATGGCTCCTTGATTTTGTTTCTTCTCAGATTCACTTATGCAAAGTTCATAATACATACGTCCTGAGGCCGCAAAGGAAATCTCTTTGGTAGGCGAAATGACACAAAAAAAATCTGAATCTCAAATATTTGCGCGATGAAAGCCACCTCGCGATGAGCCGATTTGGCTGTATCAAATCGGCTCGTTGTTTTCAGTTGATGCTGGAAGAAAGGGGATGCACGGAACAGGGCTTTGCACCTAGATAGAAAATCTTAGCCATGCCTTATGAGCGGCCTTAGGGACATTTAGCCGACTTTGAGTCCTCTCTTTATAAAAACCTAGCGATGCCAGTACGCCCTTATCAGTCTTTGGCAGGTCCCAAGCATTTGCCCTAGCAGCATCCTTGGCAATAGCTTCTGTCATTGCGGCTACTCGACTCTCCACGAACGAAGATGTCTCTTGCAGCTGAAGACTTAGTTCGCTCACCTTTAGCTGCAGTTCATGAATGTTCTGTTGCTGGATCGCTGCGCTGGCCGATGTCAATTCTATTTGGCGAGAAAGTTGTTTGAAAACAGATTTAAGATCTTCCATCTGTTCGACACTTTGCTGCTGCTTGGGGTAAAGTCCAGCCAACATCCCCTTTACTTGAGAAACCTGAACTTGGGTCAGTTGATCCTGTCCCTTTGAACGGCGCATAAGAAGCTGCAGCTGCTTGCTCAAGGCCATCACCTGTCCCATGAGCAGATCAGAATCCGCAGCCGTCCGCTGATCGGCAAACCCTTCTTGAACGGATTGGGCTACCTGCTTTAGCTCACCTATGGCCTGGTCTACCAAGTTCTTCGACTTGGCATGGGCAGCCGTTGCGCGTGTCCATGATTTGTATTGAAGCACATCTGCTTCTCGATAGAATGGCTTGACATACCGCCCCATCTTCCGGCGCGCTACCCTCAGTTCCCGACCAGAAATCTGAGTCAGACGAGATCTCTTAATACCGAGAATCTGCATCACGTCATCGGCTTCCAAGAAGAAATCCGTCGCAAAATCCTCGTCACCTCGAACCCAAAGGGTCAAAGGTAAGGCTTCCCTACCTAGGTTCGGTTTATGGTCTTGCGGATTTTCTTCGCCATGCCCCTGATCCATCAATACGCCTCAAGACGACTTGCGTTGAACATCCACTGATGTAGGGTTTTAATGCTGTGAATCATACGGTCTGACTGCTTATTTTCAAAATAGAGTTGAAAAGTCATGAGGTGTTCACCTTCATCAAACTTACTCAAATCGAAATACATTGCGAGATTCACCGGACTCTTGCCCAATGGTTGTGCCTTACTTTTTGAACGAGACTGCAATTCCACACTCGTTTTGTCTTCATAATAAAAAGCTGGTGTGTATTTGACCTTACGCATTTGCGCTGAGGGTATCAAGCGTAGATAAAAAAATTCGTTTTCACCCTTGGCGGCAATCCAATAATGCGCGCTCGCTCCGGAATCCTTGCCAGAATTTTGCTTCTCTGGAGTGACATACTGGCCCAAATTAGTGTCAATATTCAGGGTGCGCGGGCTATCCACGAGTGAGAACCCATAATAAAAGCCGCTCCCTTTGTTCAAGCGAGTGGGACCATTTAAAGGGTTAAAAAATACCGCTGGCAAAAATACCGCATTGGCAAAGAAAGACACCTCGGTATACATTCCCAAATCAAATTTGAGGCGCAACAATTCGTAATTAAAGGAAACCCGCACAATGCTGCGGATGGGTCCCATTTTATAGGCTTCAAGTTTGGATTTGACGTCATAAGCGCCTATCTCCATGCTGAGAAAAAACTTCATGTCCACGTTCAGATAGAAAGCCGATGCATCCAGGAGCGGCGCGAATTCGTACTCGCCACCCTCTGTCTTGTGGGCAACCTCCACCCCGCGCACAATTAAATAGTTGTCCTTATTAAAACGATAACGATAACGATCGGTCGTGACCTGAGCTTCGGGCAAATCAAACTTCACATACCATTTTTTTGATAATTCTGGCGGGTTAGCAAAATAGACGCCTAGGAAGACCGCACCCTGCACGGGAGACGCCGCATTTTTGTCAATTTCTTTCAACTCTAGTTTATTGCCTGAAAAAGAGAATTCTATCTTATAGAGTTGGTTCGGCTTATTGGTGCCCCAGCGGCTAGGAGATGTCAACGAGCCAATGTCATTGCCCATCAGCGAAAGCTCGTCCAACTGATCAAAAATCCCGTTGCCCACTGCATAGCTAGCGCCAGATCCTTTGTCTAAAACGAAATCACCCCATTCGTTCATCTCATCGATTTGAAAGGGGATGGGTATCGCCAGTCCACTTGGGTCGGTTTTGAATAAGCGGTAAGATTGGACTGGGAAATTGGACAGCTGGCGCAGTTGTTGTGCCTTAATAATGACTGGTGCTTCGTGAATGGTGCCGGCACTCGCTTTGGCCTGTACCCCTGCGTCCGGCGCTTGCGCCAAAGCGTGAGAAGGGGCCATAACGAGAAATGGGGCCATGGCCAGAGACGAGGCATGTGCGGCCACCACGCCTAACCACAGACTTAATATCTTGCTCTTCAGAGGCCGCGTGGACTGCATTCTGTGCTCAATAAAATCTGGTCAAGGACAAGTTGAATTTGACTTTA
>JBIKVD010000357.1:0-4287 GCA_044357055.1 Oligoflexales bacterium
CCATTACCGCTTACAACGGTGACTCGATTCTAGGAAATGGTTCTGGGGGTTTTAATGGCGATACGCTCCCAGGGGCGTCGACGCGCATATACTTCCCCTTAGGTATCAGTATCGATGCGACAAGGCTCTATATTGTCGATAGCAATAATAAACGCCTGCGTTCCCTAGACTTAACGGCAGACAATGGAGAGGTAACAACCGTTTTAGGTAGTGGCAAGGGTATCCGGGGCTTCAGCGGTGATCTACCCCAAGCGGCAGATTCAGCTTATATCAACTTCCCGGTAGGCCTAGCGATCGTCGAACAAGAGCTTTTTTTTAGTGACATGTCCAACTTTCGCATCCGCTCACTCAATCTACGAACCGGTCTTATTAAAACCGCTATTGGAGCTGGCTTGGGGGACGGAAGTGATGGCCCTGCATTAACGACCTTACTGCGTAATGCAGGGGCTATGGTTGCTGATCAGAACACCTTATATTTTGTAGATGAGGTGCCAACTTCTTTTGCCTCCGATCGTACCTGCAAAATTCGAGCATACAATCTTTCACTCAATGCTCAAACGGTATTTGACAACCTGATTTATCCGGCAAACGTGGGGGATATTGCCGGTAACTTTACCGCCGGTTGTCAGTCATGGCTCGGTGGCACCTATGAGGGGCTGGCCGCCGTCGAGGCCCCCTTACCTACAATCCTTAAGGGATTGGCCCGCACCAATAACTACCTCTATTTAAGCACGCTGACAAACAACTGTATCCTGCGCCTTAGCGAGAGTGGTACCATTGAGCGAGCTATTGGACAGTGTGGAGCTCCCGGTGATTTCGACGGTCCTATAAGCAATGCTGCCACCCGTCTACATTCCGTGACAAGCATGACAGCCGATCCAGCCAATCCTGATAACTTGTTTCTTGCAGACGGCTATTATCTGGGCACCGGTAAGCTAAAATATGCAAATTTTGGTGCAACAGCTGTTACCATCAATGGCACCGAAGTCGCGGCAGGCCATATCAAAACCATCCGCTCTTTTCCAACCTCTCGTCTCGGTGCTGTAGCTGCCTACGCGCAACAAGTGTGTGTAGGAGCGGGAGAATACTTTGTGAGTCCCGGCAATTATCATGGCGTTCTATGCTTTGATCGCAGCACAGCAAATAGCTCCTCCCTATATGTCAACTCTCAGTTTACGGGTGTTGCAAAAGCTGGCCGTCCTGTCAATAATGGCCAGGAGAATATCCCCGCAAGCAGCGCATCATTGTACGCACCTGTGAACATGGTCTTTGATGTCGATGGAAATCTCTATATTGTGGAAAGTCAAAGTCAACTCATTCGCAAGGTTGCTAAATGGTGGTGATTTAAAAATCACGCCCGAACCTTGATTCATAACACTCTGAAAGAAAAGATTTATCTCTTAGCCCTTAAAGATTTAAGCATGATAGCCGATCCTACGATCATGAGAATTCATGATATTCACAGGTCATGTGGGAAGTGGAAATGAGCCAAAACATTATCGCATTCGTTTTGATAAGTCTAGGCATCACCTTCGTCAACTCATGTACTGGAAAAGTCAAGTCTGAGAAACAGGATCCGATTGAAGTCGATGGCACTGTTACTGAAGAAGAAATTCAGAGCCCTTCTACCGATATTCAAACAGGCGAGCAAGCGACAAGCGGTGGAGTTTCAACGATAGGTACTGGCACGAGTGGAACTGGCACGAGTGGAACTGGCACGAGTGGAACTGGCACGAGTGGAACTGGGACCACAGTCACCGCAGCTTTTCAAATCAATGCAGCCGCTGCCCTAGCAAATAGCCTTGATATTACTTTAGACCTAGATGACGATAGCCATATTTCTACATACCGCGTTGCTATTGGCTCAAACTGCAGCGCCGCAACTTATCAATCCTACGGCGGAGGTAGCCAAATTGCCTTTACCCTTGCGGCAGGAGAGGGAGCAAGAACGGTATGTCTCCAGGTCAAAGCCGCGGACAATACAGAAAGTGAAACAGAAACTGACAGTATTACCATAGACACTATCCCACCGACGGCAAGCTATAGCGACGAGCCGTCTGATCCAAGCGTGGAGCTTGCAAGCAATTTCAGCGTTGGCGGAGTCGGTGTGACCCATTACCGTTACAAAATCGGCGTGGCAGGATCCACAAATTGCACCGTCGATGGGAGCTATAGTGCCGAGACCGCAATCGCAACCCCTATTGCACAAGATCTCGCTGCTCAGATTGGACAGACGCTTAAACTCTGTCTCATCGGCAAAGATGAAGCTAACAATTGGCAGGCCCTTGCAGATGCGACCAGTTACAGCTGGGATCTGGACGCGGAACTCCCACCTGATGCTCCAACCTCACTTAACCTTACGGACAGTTACGGTCACACTATCGCGGGCCAAATCACCAGTGGAGGTGGCAGCACGGCAGGATTTGTGGTCCTAAGGCGCAAAGGAACTTCGGTAAGCGTTACCCCAACGCAAGGAACTAGCTATAGCACCGGGGAGGTCATCGATGCCAACCACAGGGTAGCTTATGCAGGCTCCGGGACGGCGTTTACCGATCTGAATTTAGAAATGGGAGATACCTATCACTACGCAGTTTTTGCGGTCAATAGCCAAGAAGACTATTCCAGCTCTACCATCGCCAACCAGCTCATTACCAAGCATATCTATCGATCCGTAGGACCAGGGCAAAGCGCCGCCATCGCGTCTGGCGGCCCCATCAGTCTCACCCTATCAGGTAGTCTTGCAAGCTTTAGCGCTGGCCTAGCAAATGAAATTGGAGTGGGCGATATTTTGCTCTATGACACAGATGCCAATGCCGCAGTTGATGCCAGAGCCATGATTGTCCGACGCAACTCCAGCACGGAATATCTTGTACGGATGACTGACGGTAACGCGCCCACGGCGGCAGCGAGTACCGTCACTTGGAATCTCTATCGTGCCTATACTTCACTGGCCAATGCCGAGGCCGGGACTGAAAACTCAGGGATCCCATCCTTGAATACTTTCGATGCAGGTAATCGTGATATTGCTAGCCAGGCAGAAATTTGGAACTTCGCTTGCTATGCTGGCTCGGCAGCTGATACCACACATATGACCATTGACGGCTGGACGACTTCCGTTGACCATTTCCTAAAAATATACACGCCAGTGGCAAGCTGGGAGGTTGGCGCCAGTCAGCGGCATGCGGGAGTGTGGAGCAATTCATCCTATCGATTAGTGCTTCCAGGTCCTGGGGGAAGCAGTCCTCCCATCGTGCAAATACAAGACAATCATGTGGTGCTCGATGGGATACAAATCCAGCGTTCTTCAGTTAACTCGGGCAGTCAAGTCAATATTAATTTGAATACTTTGGCTGATGGACATAGGCATATCATCAGCAATAATATCATTGTTGGAGCAAATGCCGGTGTCAACGACTATCATGCAGGCATTGACTATTTAGATACAGATGATTCAGAGTCAGGTGAGCTTATCATCGCCAATAATATTCTCTATGGCTTCACTAGCAGCACAGGGCCCGAGGCCAATTGTCTGATTATCGAGGCTGGCCAGCTCAATCTATACGCCTATAACAATACATTGGCCGGCTGCAAAAATAAGGGAATGGCAATCTACGATGTAAACAACGCTATGCTTGTTAACAACCTCGTGCAAATTGTCGGAACAGCTTATGACGTTGCAGGAGCTAGCTCGACGACCGGATCCAGCAATAATCTAAGTCATGATGCCAGCGCTCCAGGGACAGATCATGTGAGAATTGCGACGGTAAGTTTTGTGAATTTAGGTTCCGACAATTATTTACTGGACTCAGGTGATACTGCGGCTAAGGACGAAGGTTTCAATTTAACAGAGGATGCTATCTATCCCTTCTCGACAGATATTCTTGGACAAGCCAGGACTGCACCATGGGATATCGGCGCCCATGCGCCGTGACCGGCAAAATTTTGGCATTTTCTGAATATTTTGGGGTTCACGCCATGGTTCAAAAGAGAGGAGGACAGGAAGTACCAAGGCGCCTGCTGCATCTTGCACTTGCTCTTGATGCTGCGCTGTTTTCTTTGAGCTGCGAGGAACCGCCGCCTCAAGAAAGTCGAGAGGAAATTTCTGAATCTGTGTCTATCGATCCAGATAAAAATGCAAATGCCCAGCCTGAGCAAACCCAAGCTGAAACCATTTCTCCTGATACGGGAGGCGCAGATACAGGCGGTGGCGCAGATACAGGCGGTGGCGCAGATACAGGCGGTGGCGCAGATACAGGCGGTGGCGCAGATACAGGCGGTGGCGCAGAT
>JBIKVD010000358.1:0-4279 GCA_044357055.1 Oligoflexales bacterium
TCTAATGCCGAAAACTTTGGAAAAAATGAGAACCTTGCAGCTGGCTGCGTATCAACCAGAAGTTGGGACGAAACTTCTGATGATAGGTTACCCCGCGGACAAATACCGACAGGGGAAATTGTCTGTGACAGAGAATTGCTGGATTCTCAAGAAAAAATCACCTAGCCCATGGGGAATAGGTGAATTCGGTGATATGAGCTCCAAACACAATTGCACCACTTATGGCGGCAATAGTGGTGGTCCGATGATCCAAGCAGGGACTCGCATTGCCGTGGGACTGCCTTTTACCTATTATCCCGATTACTATGATTTACTCAACAGCAGTGATTTGGGGACTGCCGCAGACATGGCGCAAATGCTTGGGTTCGTGCAAAGACACCGCGCGACTTTGGTAAAGGAAGGGATCACGATTCAAGATTCTAACCCCGAAAAAGTGGGGTCGAGCTGAGTACCTGCAGCAAAACATTGCTTGTGAAAAATATTGATGCTTTTGCACTTGATGTGCTTGGTAGGTTAGGTGTAGGGGAATCCTTCGTCGAAGTGCTTCTCAGGACACGGTTTTGGCGCCATTGCGCCAAAACCTAGTTGGCTTTTAAGTAAGGGGTCGCATCAAAATAGAACCCCATCAGCTGCTTTTTCATGTAATGGGACCGGGGAGTCAAGCTTGCTTGTTTGATGAGGGGCTTCCAGATCTTTTTAGCACGATCTTCATGACCGTCCCGATAATGCAAGAGTCCCTTAAGGTATAGAGAGTCAAAACTCTGCTCGCCCTCAATCATTTCCAAATAATACCGAGCTCTTTGTAAATCTCCATTGCGCAGATAAGCATGTGACAAAGTGGTAGCAGCGGTTAAGTGGTGGGTATTTCCCCGTTGGGAATCCATTGCCATTTGAGCATACTCAATCGCCTTCTTGGATTGCCCCTGCCAGAGGTAATTATCCGAAAGTTCGGCCATCAACTCGACATACAATTCTTCTTTCTGGGTGCAGCGCTCCAAACCTTGCTGGAGCCACATGGTAGAAACTTCTAGCTGCCACAGCTCTTTGTGCAGAAAGCCTAAGCCCCAGTAAACTTCGGGGGCATCAAAATTGGTGTTGACCAACCCTAATAAATCGCGAAGGGCCTCATCCAGCTGGTAGCGAATGGCAGCCCGAATGATTCTTTTTACGCGCCCGAATCCTGAAGCCTCATACATCAAGCCGATTTTGGCTCGTAAATAAACGAGCTCATGAGCTCCGGCTTGCTCGTACTGATCACTACGCAGCCAAAAATTCTTCCATTGGATGTTCTCTTTCTCGTCATTAAGAATGGCATCATAGACTGTTGCGGCTTCTAACAGCTCCGGAGCTAGTTGGCCATCGATGACGGCGATTTTTTCTTGAGCTCTGATGCGTTGGATCAAGTAAGAAACATTCCAAGGGTCATTTTTTTGGAGTCCGCTTATGATTTGCACAGCGCCGCGAAAGTCGCTGTTCTGTTGAGCAATGTTAGCTTGAATCCACAGCATCTCGTTTTTGCGATTTTGATCTTTGAGTGAAGAAAGGTCACACCTTTGTAGGATATCCAAGGCCCTGTCAGGGTGCATGGTTTCCACATAGAACTGCGCTAGACGCAAAATGGTATCGCTGGAATAGGGATCAAGAGCATACATGCGCTCATAGTGCTTTTTCGCTCTTTCAAAGTTACCGAGTCGGGCGTGTAGTTCGCCCATAGATCCATGCAAATCAGGATCGTCCTCGAATTGAGCGACCAAACTATGAAGTAATGCCAGGGCTTCCACACTATCTTGGTCTGCCTCCATTAAGGCTTTCAGGCGCTCTTTTCCTCCGAGATAGGATTCTATGTCAACCTTAGCTTTCTTAAGTTTAGCAACTAGATAGCAGAAGCGGATTTCATGGTTTTCCGGATTTTTCCTGTGGGATTCTTCAAAGATGGATGCGGCTTGTGCGGGATCCTTGCGGCTAATAAGAAGGGCGCCGATACGTTGAACCATTTCCACGGTGACTTTATGAGATTCCAGGACCTGCTGATAGAATCGTAAGGCAAAATCGGCTTCCTGAAACTCTTCAAAGACTCGGGCAAGAAAATAAAGAAGGCTTATTTCTGTGTCGTCGTTATAAAGGATGAATTCTGCAGTTTTGTGCGCTAGCACGATCAGCTCTTGACCCTGAACTTCATTGCCCGCAGATTTTTTCGCGTGACCAACGGATAGATATTCGTAAATCTGTATCTCATCTGGGCAGCGCCCCTTGTTCTCATGCCACCACTCTGACAAAGTTTCAATGGCGGCAATGGCTTCCTCATGCATTTTGCTAGCCATGAATTCTCGATAGAGATCACGGTGGGTCTCAAAGTTCCCGTAGACATTGTAAGGAGCCATTTTCTCAAAGGAGAAGAAATATTGATCCCCATCAGACATTTTATTGAGAGCGTAGTATATTTGCGACAAACCGAAGTAACTTGGATACCAATAGGAATTGAGCTTGATGCTTTGCTCATAATTAATTATGGCGCGGCGACTGACACCTAAGAGTTCGTAGGCCATACCTAGGCCGTAGTAGAGAGCAAAGTGGGGTCCGAGCGTATTAAGGTAGTCCTGGCACTCATTCACGAGTTCTAGTGGCGAAATGG
The DNA here is from genome assembly GCA_044357055.1 of Oligoflexales bacterium. GTDB lineage: Bacteria > Bdellovibrionota_B > Oligoflexia > Oligoflexales > JBIKVD01 > JBIKVD01. The sequence continues at coordinate 2,633 of JBIKVD010000358.1, forward strand.
ATTCGGCAAAATGCTTAGCGAAGAGAACACAGACCCGACTGCTAGTCGTGCTCTGCTTAGAATCCATGATTTGATATTGACGCACCAATTCATGGCTTAATCCTAATTTTGGTCCAAGCTCAATGCGGCGCAAATGCATCAGCAAATTGTCATCGCTGATATCGAAACCATCGAGCATAGATTGCAAGTGTGCATCGGCTCGCTTATAGGCCTTAACGAAGATCAGCTTGTTGACCGCTTCAAATGCCTCTTTCCCGATTCCCTGCAACTGTTCCACCCCAACCTCTTTAATAGAAATCTCAGACGAACTTCGTTTTGATCGGCAGCGGGTAGAAATTGCTGAGTAGGACCTGCCTAGGGCGGCCTTGTCTTTATTGCGAAAGTTTAAATTTTAGGATGGATAACGGCATGTTGAAAAAATGGTCTTAGGAGGCTTTCGCTGGTGGTCTTCATGGAATTCTTAGGTTCGGGCCCGGTGGGCCCTCAGATACTGGGGCGATCAGTAGGCGGCCTCTCCCGTGATTTGCTGACCCATGATCAGCATATGAATATCGTTGGTACCCTCGTAGGTAAAAACGGTTTCCAGATTGCACATATGTCTCATCGTGCAATACTCATCCATAATGCCGTTCCCCCCGAGGATATCTCGAGCCATACGAGCGACTTCTAAGGCAATCTTAACGTTATGTTGTTTACCCATGCTTACCTGGGAAAAATGCAATTTGTCATCCACTTTAAGTTGTCCTAGCCTTAGTGCCAGTAGCTGGGCATTGGTAATCTTCACCATCATCTCGGCGAGCTTGTGTTGGATCAATTGCTTGGTAGCAAGTGTGGTGCCGAACACCTTGCGCTCTTTCACATACGCCACCGCTTCATCAAAACAGGCCGTGGCCGCACCGATGGCCCCCCAGGCGATCCCATATCTTGCTTGGGTTAAACAGCTAAGGGGTGCTTTTAGTCCTTCTGCTTTTGGTAAAAGACTTGATTCCGGCAGACTTACTTGATCGAAATACAGTTCCGAAGTGACCGAGGCTCGGAGGGATAGTTTGCCTTCCATTTTCTTGGCCGTGAACCCTTTGGCATCAGTGGGAACTACAAAACCGCGGATCCCGTGTTCCGTGTTGGCCCAGACAATCGCGATTTTGGCTAAGTTGCCGTTCGTGATCCACATTTTGGAACCATTTAAAACCCATCCCGAGGCTGTTTTTTCGGCTTTGGTCCTCATGGCACCTGGATCAGAACCTCCATATTCTTCCGTCAATCCAAAACAGCCCACCCATTCACCACTTCCTAGTTTTGGCAGCAAGGTGGATTTTTGTTCCTCAGAACCATAGGCATGGATCGGGTACATAACCAGTGCACCTTGCACACTTGCAAAGCTACGAACCCCTGAATCAATCCGTTCCAGTTCCTGCATAATGAGGCCATATGAAATAGCATCCAGGCCTGGTAAACCGTAGCTTTTTAGATTGGAACCCAGAAGGCCCATGGCTCCGAATTCCGGAATGAGCTTGGTGGGAAAAGTCTCATGGCGATAACAGTCCCGAATCAGGGGTTGCAATTTTGCTCGAGCAAATTCCCGAACGGTATTGCGAATCATTTTTTGTTCGTCGTTTAAAAGGTCATCGATATTAGCAAAATCAGGGT
>JBIKVD010000502.1:0-4269 GCA_044357055.1 Oligoflexales bacterium
GTCTTGAACTGCTTTTTGTAAGGTAGGGGTAAATATCATTTTTAATTGCTCAGTCCTTGTTAACGTTTGGTCTGTTTGGGCTTGTGCTTGTCTTGTCCTAGCATTCATTGATGATAATTGACTATCTACTAGTTCATTGTATCTTTTATTCTGCAATGTTGTTTTTTCTGTGTTTCCTAAAATATTGATAGTTCTTGCCTTTGTTTCTTCTTCTTTTGCTTTATTGTTAGCAATTACTTGTTCTGTATTTCTAAGGTTTGCATCTTTTGCCTTTAAGTCTACTCCAGCAAATAGTGCATTTCTTACTATACTCCCAGTATCAAAACTGGGTGCTTGTGGGTTCCAACTTTTTACATCTGTCCCTCTAACACTTTGGCTGGACATTGCGTCTGCGCCTTTTCCATATACTAAATTTGGGTTTAATCCAGCATCTTTAAGCCTTTGCATTTGTGCCATTGGGTGATTATACTCGTTTTGACGCATCCAGTCAGCTAATGCGTCTGCCCTTTGGGTATTATACATTCTTTCATTCCACTTTCTGGTAGCTTGGTTCATACTACCTTGTAATCCTGCGTTTGCTAGTTGTCCTGCGGCTGTTATACCTGCCGCCAATACTTCTGCTGGCATATTTTATTGTTTTTTGACTTTTAAGCCCATTTTTAGGCTTTTAATTCGTTTATCGTTCGCGTCGTACCTCCTTGGCCTCCTCACTTTTTTATCGCCTTTTTAGGGCTTAGTGTCAATTAGCACTAATATATCAAGAGTGTATTAGTGCTAATTGCGTAGCTTAGCCCTTTCAGGGCTATGCTTTTTTTAAAATAAAAAAGGTATTTTTTATTGATTTTCATCTGTATCGGAGTTTTCCTCAACATCAGTAATTACTGATTTTCTTTTCAATTTCGCTTTCGCTACATCGGTTTTTATCTTCTCTGTAAGATTTTTTAACTCCTCTCTGGCTTGGTCCGCCAGTTCTTCACGTTCTGCGAGATCTAATCTTTCAATATCTATTTCACTTCCATCTTCTCCCTCAAATATTGGTGTTTTTGCACCTTCTAAGGGTAAACCTTTAGCATATCTTATAAGTAATTCACGAAGACCCATACTTTGGTCTGGTACTGTTTGACTAGGCTCGTTATTTACTTCGCCCTCGTAGATAAATTCTGTTGCGTTAAACGGGTGTTTTACTTGGTTTTCCATGTTTATATTTTTTGTCTTTGTTTAGCTTTTTTGTGCGCTCGTCTAAATGCGTTAATATCTTGTTCAACTTTTATTCTTTCGGGTACTGGTTCTTCCATTTCTTGTAAATATTCTTGAAATACTGAAATACGAAATTTTTCACCTTTATTGTAAAGTTTGTCTTTATAATATCTCGGCATACATGCCTTTTTTCCATCTTTTAATGGTAAATAACATCTTTCTTCTAATTTATCTTTATGCCATTTAATTGTTCTTTCATTTAAATAGTCTTTTCCTAATCCTTTACTCATAACTGAAAATTCTTTTTCTCTATCATCGCCATGAAACATTGGTATTCTTTTTTCCTTACTTACATACTTTAGTGTATATCCTATACTGGCATCACTAACATCGCCAAAATGGCAATGGCCATTAATATCATTATCAATTGACCAGCTAGCCTCAACAATTCTAGGAATAGCATTAAAAAGAATAATATGATAGTGGGGCCTTTGAGTGTTATCCCCATACTCCCCAACTGCGTAATAACTAATTTTCTCATGCGTCTTTTTTCTTAAACGTTTGAAAAACTTTTGCAAATCGGACTTTTTTAATGTCTGTAATCCTGAATGAGTTTTAGGAATCTTTTCATCATTATAAGTAAGAGTAACAAAGAGAGCGGACTTACACCGCTCTCCATGTTTTACTAATCTAAAACTCCATCCTGATACTCTTCTCCTTAAACAAGGTGGACATTTGCCACATGGAAATGGTACATATCCGGTCGTTACTCCGTTGACTATATCCAGTTTTTTGTAAAAAGGAGTGATACATCTTGTTGACATATTAGAACATTGGTGTTCCAAACTTGGGCATTGGTCTTACTGCTCTAATCTTGTGCAATATTTGCATATACAAATTATCTTGTTCACTATTAACTGCGAATATCCTTGCGCATTGTTCTGGGGTACACTCAATAAATGTTTGATTAAGTGCTGGTAAGTTAGCAAACTTTCTTCCTAAATGCCAATAGTCGAGTGTTGTTTTAAATTCTCCAGCGACACGACTTGGATTGTATTTATATTCTGCATATCTAGGTACATATCCAAATGTTTCTTGATTCATTGCTCCAACATAAGCCATTATTTCTTGATTTTGTACTGGTTGCTCTCCAATATGTGCAAATGAAGGCCAAAAGAAATCAAGTGGGTCATTTTTGAGGAATGTTTTTGGTATTCCTTGCTGGTAAGCAGTTTTAGGCATAACGGACATAATTCCGATAATATATCCATGCTCTTCACAAAAATAATTACCATATTTTCCAGTGGTTACTGCAACACCATGGCCCGCCATATTACCTTGTACGGGTGATGTGGCTGTTTGACCGCTAAATGTTCCAGCAGTGTTTAATACTTCACTAATAATAACTGGTGTTTTAACTCCGGTTATATATTCTGGTCTTTGTAATCTAGCGTCTGATGATTTTACTCCAAAATGCATCAAAATATTTTCGATATATCTTGTACCACCACGTGCGTTTTTCTCTAACCATTCTTGTAAACGAAATGCTCTACGCAAATCATTAATAGTTGTAGCACCTACTTGCAAATCATCTAAATGTGCAAATAATTCATTATTACCGACAACTGTTGAAAGTTGATTTTGAACAACTGGGCTTGTAGGAGCGCCTGTTAATGTTGTAGGTCCAACCAAATTGTTTATATATACTTCAGCATCTCCGTTAATAGACCCCAATGGGATATCAACAGCGGCTCCTTTTTGTGCAAATGGTAGTGAACTTGTAAAATAGTCGTGCTCCCATGCACGATTACGAATATTAGTTATTTGTCTTAATATAGCCCAATCAGTAATACCACCATCTACTAATTTATAATCAATTGGAGGACATAAATTTTGGTCTCTGTAATATTCGTTATAAATAGATTGATATGCTGCAAAAGGTAATGCACTTATATGAGTAGGACTACCAGTGTTGTTTGCTGGTAAAGGAAGACCTAAATAATCTGCTGTAATTCTAGCAGTACCAGCTTGTGAATTATTAGCAAATTGCGGTTCTAAAGCGTTGGCATCAAAATATGGAGCAACTAACTGTGTATTAGCATCTACTATAAATTTTTCCCAGTTTTCCCAAAGAATTCTATTTGGAACAAAAAAATAGTGAACTGAAACATCAATTCGGTGCATGACTGGTGCAATCATTGGGGCAAATCTGATAAGACTATCGCATCCAATTTGCCAACTATCGCCAGGAACACATTCCTGGACTAATACTGGTGTGAGTCGACCCATTTTACCACTCATTTTTACATCATGAGTAAGGTCGAATACGTTTTTCTTTGGTTTAGATACTTGTACTGAATTAAAAATGTTTGGCTTTGCCATTTTTAAGTTTTTATTGGTTTATAATTAAAGACGAATACCACCACGAGAAACATAATATGTTCTCAACTTTTTGGTTCTTGACCTTCTAATACGATTCTTTTTCGAATAAAGGCGTGACCGACGTTTTTTTCTCATTTTTTAACTAGTTTTTAGTGTTTAAACAAGGGGTGTTTTTCCTATAATTTATATTATGAAAATGCATGATAAAAATCATTTTCAAACTGTCCAAAATCATTTATTAACATATGTGAATTTATGGCATTTTTTAGTAAAAAATGCTGGTTTTTACCTATCCATTACTTTATTTGGACTGTTGCTTTTTTGCCATGTTTGCGATTTGGGGTTTTTTATATCACCCAATATTCCGTTAAGAATTCTTGCACCTATTCGCATAAACATGTTATCGCCGGGCTGAATTCCAAGTTTTTTTAAATCTGTATCCAATTGTTTGAGATCTACATCTTTTCCGACATTTTCGATTTGCTTTTTAATCAAATTAGTCTCTGCAATTGTTTTTGCTTGTGTTAGTCTTGATTGCAAAACGTCTTGAACTGCTTTTTGTAGGGTAGGGGTAAATATCATTTTTAATTGCTCAGTCCTTGTTAACGTTTGGTCTGTTTGGGCTTGTGCTTGTCTTGTCCTAGCATTCATTGATGATAATTGACTATCTACTAGTTCATTGTATCTTTT
>JBIKVD010000078.1:0-13907 GCA_044357055.1 Oligoflexales bacterium
TTATGACTTTGACGGAATCAGACATCGGAGAGCTGACCGGCGAAATGATCGTGCCCAACGATTTTTCAGGCCCGCTTTTGAACATCCAATCTGATGGGCAAAAGCTAACTTTCTCAGTTCTCGTACCCAAGAATACTGCCCGACCAGTCGATCTAGTATTCGATTATGAGGCGCAGTACTTTGATGACTCCAAGGAGCAAATGATTGGGTATGTGCGCATCCAAGGGCGTCCGGAATTTGTCGCTTCATTCGTCGCTTTCAAACGCCAACGTTGATTTGATGGCGTGTGGAAAGGCCGGGTGGCATGACTCCTCTAGTTACAAGATTGATCATGGGTTGCGGTAATTTCGGCGGGATTGGCAGCAATCCTCGCCATCGCAAGCAGGGAGATACCCCAGAACACGCTTGCCTGCTGCTTGACCAAGCTAGGTCCGTGGGCATCAAACGCTTTGATACCGCCAACAGTTACGGTGGTGGCCTCAGCGAGGAAATCCTAGGTCAGTGGCTAAAATCTCAGGATCGTTTCTTTCGTCAGCAGGCGAAAGTGTATACCAAAGTTGGTAACCCTTTTGGCTCCTATGCGGATAACGCTCCCCTTAGCCGAAGGGAAATCGTTAGGCAGTTGGATCGTTCCTTGCGGCGCTTGTCAGTCGATGCCATCGACATCTATTTTCTCCATGAGCCTGACGCGACGACATCGATCAGTGAAACGTTAGAGGCGCTTGAAGTGGGTTTAAGACAAGGAAAGATTAGAAGCTTTGGTCTCTCCAACGTGACAGTTGAGGATGTGACCAATGTCTTAGAGATAGCTGGACCAATCCTCTCTCAATCCTTGGTCGCTGTGCAAAACGAGTTTCATTGCCTCCATACGGTTGACAGCGAAAAGTTGATCCCATTTTTAGCCCAGACTTCGATTTGCTATATGGCCTATAGCCCCTTGGCGGGTGGTCTGCTGACTGGCAAATATGGGGATTTCGCTAGTCCAGCAGCAGGATCCCGCTACGCGGCGATGACTGACAAATACCGCGATCTTAGGACCCCAGCAAATCTTATGCGGATAAAGGAAATGGCGCGACAAGCACATCTTAGCGGTGTCCCCATGGCAAGATATGCGCTTGAGCTGGTGATGGGCACCAAGGGTATTGAGTCGGCAGTGATCGCCCCACGAACAAAGGAGCACTATGAGTCTCTTGGTCTTAAATGCACATGATCTTTCACGTTGTTTGGACTACGACGAGCTTCGCGCTTGCATGCGTCAAGCGCTGATTGATCATGCCACCCATCCTGAGGATCATTTTCCTCGCTTTGTGCAAAAATTGAGCGAATCATTGGACCTAGGTTTGATGACGGCGAGGAACCTGGCGCGGGAACAACTCGGCTATAAAATTGTCGCAGTATCTGCGAGGCGGGACAGCGGCTCGTCCGCACCCCACGATTCCGCGTCCCATCATGGATTTGTGGTTATGATGGATCCGCAACAAGGCCTGCCTGCAGCGATCTTGGACGCCTCGACGGTCACGGCTTATCGGACCGCTGCTGTCAGTGCCGCGGCGACCGAGGAGCTTAGTCTTCCCCATAGCCGGATTCTAGGTCTTATTGGAGCTGGAAGGCAATGCTGGGAGCATCTGCAGGCGATAGCCAAAATTCGACCTATTGAAGAAGTTCTCCTATGGGGTCGCTCAGCACCTGCGGTGCTCGCTTTTGCAGAGAAAATAGGACAGCATTTTCCCTTCCGTGTGCAGCTGCTAGATAGCGCTGAGCAAGTGGCGCGAGGAGCCCAAATTCTCGTAACTGCGACCGCTAGCCACCATTCCTTCTTCTCAAGCTTGGACTTGCCATTAGGAGCCCATGTTAACGCCATAGGTGCTTGCCGCCCTGGCATGCAGGAGATTGTCTTCGCCGATAGGCCAGAATTAAAGCTATTTATGGATTCCAGCCTTGCTTGTGGTGCCGAATCATCTGAAATCGGTTTGGGATTATCTTCCCGTCGCTTGTCCCACTCGTGCCTCAAGGGAGAGCTTGGGCATATCTTAAATGTTCCTTCTTTCCTAGCGCGACAGCCCTCAGACATTACCGTTTTCAAATCCGTAGGTCTTGGTATCGAGGATCTTTATGCCGGTGCATATTTCTATGGAAAGGCGTGTCAATATGGTCTCGGGACAAAGGTGGAGTTCCCATGAAAACGTCATCTACCACTCGCCAAGAAATGCACCACCTGCGTAGTCTCTTGGTAAGAACGCCTCTTGTTAAACATTCTCTAACGCCTGAAACCTGTCTATATTTCAAAGCCGAGAACCTGCAGGCTCTTGGATCCTACAAAATACGAGGCGTGTTGTCCGTGTTTGAACAGACGAGTCCGCTATCTTTACAAAAGGGGCTCGTGGTTGCAAGTGCAGGGAATATGGCTCGGGCGGTCGCTTATGCGGCTAGGGAAAATGGTATTTCTTGCACCGCCTTGGTGCCATCGAGAGCGCCGGCCTTTAAAAAAGAGGCCATTAGGCGACTGGGAGCGGCGATTGAAGAGGTTTCCTTCGAGGATTTATGGAAAATAATTATGACCCCTTCTTCTTTAGAAAGGAGTGAATATTTCATTCATCCAATTGTGACTCCCTATCTGGTGCAAGGATACCAAGCGATAGCCGCTGAAATCTTAGCAGATCTCAACGATTGTGACGCGATCATTGTACCATTTGGAGTCGGAGGCCTAAGTTTGGGGATAGCTCAATATCTACAATTGCTGGCTCCGCACATAGATTTATACGTCTGCGAGCCAGAAACTGCGGCGCCCATGCAGGCAGCTTTGCTCGCGCGAAAGTCGGTTGCGGTCTCGCGTCAGTTAAGTTTTGTAGATGCGATTGGCACGCCAGAAGTCTTGGAGTGTGTTTTGTCGGCTTTGTCGGACCTACTGAGTGGCAGTATTGTGGTCTCATTAGCGGAAATCAGCGCCGCCATGTCTTTGCTCTTTCAAGATCATAAACAAGTGGCAGAGCCCGCCGGCGCAGCCGCCCTGGCTGCTGGCATTCGTCTAGCGAGGGAAAAGCCTGGAGTCTACCGTAACATCGCTTGCATCGTCACGGGTGGTAATATCTCTTGGGAGCAGTTCGCATTGATTGTCTCGCCAACTGCTAATGCAGGGAGCTAACCAATCTCGTCAAAGAAATGGTGAGTTTAATAGGGTGAAAGGACGACTTAACTCCACGAGTCCCCATTCATGAGGCTGTTTATACATGGAATGTCATCAGCGCTCACCTCTTCTTTGACATTTTAGGCAATCCGCGTGGCTTTGGTCCATGGTCCATAGGCCATAGGAGCCCATTAATCTTGACGCCAGGCCAGGGGATGGGCTACCCCCAGGCCTTAAAGATTCCCAAGCAAATCTTGCCGATAGAGGTTCCTCAAGATACTCAGAGCCCTTGCGATAGGCTATTCAAACAGGGTTTATAAGGAAGGGATTTTTATATGATGCGTGACGCCCGATGCAAGTTTGCGATCTTTACAGTTCTGATTGGGATGATGGCCTGCAAGGTTGAAAAAAATCAGTCTCCTGCCACGGCGTCTTCGACTGCAAGCGATGCTGACGATGACGGGGGCGATGGGAATAATGACGCTGATGACGGTGGCAACGGTAATGGAAATGGCAGTGGTAATGGCAGCGGTGGCAGTACCGGGGGGAACACCACGACAACCACCGATAGCGTGGCGATCAACGGGCAATTGGCCGTGGGATTCGATGCCGTCAATGTCGATTCATCGATGGCTGTGCCCCTGGTGAATGGCGCTTTGTCCGCTGAGCAAATGAGCAGCACAGTTTCAGCCCCTGTCACTGCAGGTCAGATCTCGATTTCTATTCCTACCGAAGCGCCGATGCAATTAAATGGGCATCAAGGCCAAGGTCAGGATACCCCAGCTGAGTGGGCTGTGGTGCTGATCGATTCCGAGCAGGACGAAAAAATTGATCAAATCGTCGGATTTCTTGGTCTTGATGCGGGGGCAGACAGTTTGATGAAGCTGCCGATTGCTGAAGTCACCGGAGGTTCCTTGGAGTTTGGTAATATTGCCCGTGAAACCGATGGATCTGCCGTTTCTTCGACTAGCCTTAGTGATGAGGCCAGTAAATTTGGTGTCGAATTGGCGATGTTGGGAGAAATGGCCAGTACGGACAATGTGACCAAGGCTTTAAAAAATGTTTATGCCAATACCAGCGCTGATGGGCAGACCTACTACCGAGTCGATCCTTTCTTTATTTACAAAGCGAGTGTTGATGGTGCGAAGGACGCTTTTTCATCTCCTAGCGCTTTAACTTATACATCTGGCGACAGTTCTGACTTTAAATACGGCTTCTATTTCAAGGCCAAAGATCCAACCCGTGCGACTTTTGATGAAGTTTGCAGTGGTACTAAAGTCGTTACTCTGGCTCCTCCAAGCGATTTAGTAAAGAATGCTACAACCTATAATACGGCAAATCCCATTACCTCGGCTGGTTCTTCACCAAACGTGCAACCTAACGGTATGGTCAGCTGCGGTGTTGGAGAATTTTTTATGCAGGGTTCGGCTGGACAACAGGATTACAGTTTTAATTTCGGTGGCGGCGGATACGAAGGTAACATTCTGCCTGGAAAATGGCGCATGGCTATCGATACTGTGGAAGTGGCCGTCTTTGATTTGGAGGCCTACAAACCTGTTAGTACGGACGGTAAGCCTCTCGTCTATGTTCCGACTTTAAAGGTCTCAACCGATGGCAGTGACACCATTACCAATATGGAAATGAAGTTTCACTATTGGGATCGCAATAGTTCCAGCTATCAGGAAGTCACAGATCTGAGCGTTCTGCAGAATACCATTTCTGAATTATCGTTGACGATTTACGACGGTAATGGCGTCAATAATGGTTGCATGACTCCTCGCATTGAAGAGCGCCTGAGCTGGACCGCGCCATCGACTGGGAACATATATAGCCATGGCGAATTTCCGGATGGCGATTGGTTATTTGGCACCAGTGCCAGCAATACGGCAAAAGTTGCTAATGATATCACTGTCAGCTACAAAATCGCCGGCATGGTACTACATTTTACCTTTTTACCGGACGCACCTACGCCTTGTTCGTAAACTTGGGGCAGACGACATTCGGAAAATCTAACAAAACCTGATCAATCCAATTGCAAATCTTCCCGGGAGCGGCCAAGAAACGTGACGGGATTAAGGTTATCATCGATATCAGGGAATCCAATCGCGATGCCGAATGAGTATTCCTTATAATTCCAGTCATTCTCTTTTTGTCCTGGATTATCCCGCTGCTGACTGCGGTAAAGCCCTTCGAATCGCATTTGTTGGCTAAGATGCCAATAGAGGGCAAGGTTGATAGCCAAGCCATTTTGTTTGCGTCCACAATTCTTAGGAATCGGTGAACCATCGGCAGTGGTGCCAGCGCTAGCGCCGCAGCCGGTGACTTGGGGACGGTCCAGAATATAGTTCCTTTGCGAATACTCCAGACCGGTTTGCCAAGAAAAACCATATTTAAGATCTGCAGCCTGCTGCCATTGCAGCCCGATTTGTTTGTAATCGAGCCAATAGTCATTGAACACGGCCTCGTTTTGATAAAGCCTAAGGCTACTGCGATAGCTCAGCGGCTTATATTGCCAATGTAAGGTTGAGCCAAAACTAAAGCTGGGTGTTTCTTCAAAACTATAAGATTTTTGCGAAAAATCCGGTTCGTCCTGATTGACCAATTTAAAAAAGTATAGATATGGCACTAGGGTCCAGTCTTTGTTCAAACTCCACTGTAAATAAGGGACAAGGAGGAAGGTATCTTCAACATTGAGAGCGCGATTGATCTGTGTGTCTTCTGGCCCGGGAAACAGTCGAGATCCAATCTTTGCAAATTCCATCCTCCCAAAGAGACCGAAATGGAGCGGTTTTAACAAGACCCGCTGCAGGTCTGCATAAAGGACGTGTCGGCGTTCCATGAGGTCGGGTCTGAAAGGGAAATAGTCAAGATCCGAGTAATCATCGCTATAGGCGTTAATCCTCTCTTCCGTTGTGTACCACTCGGTCTGATAGGTATAGCCAGCGGTCACTTGGGAATTTTGAACTCTGATTGGTCCAAGGGCGAAACCTAAGTCTCCGTATAGGGCCTGTTGTGTGGTTTTAAGATTGGCAAGCTTGCCAGGGGTCAATCCGTCGAAGATGGGGTATTTGGTTTCTAAGGTACCGTATTTTGTGCCTGTTCTTGCATACCACATATGTGGCTTCGCAATCATCGAGAAGGGATGATTGCGATACATCTCCTCACCATCTTGCAAAGGCTTGATGGCAAGACGCTTCCATAATTTCGCCAGATCTTCAGGGTTAGATGTTTTGGTCATTTCGATTTTTTTGGCCAGCTCCTGCACCCCTCGACGATCCCTTGAACGAGGGTACTGCCGGAGGTAATCCTGCAGTTTGCTTAGGGCTTGAGCGGGCTGTTCTTGTTCCCATTCCAAAATTGCGGATTCCAAAAGACAATGGCGCGCGAATTCTCCCCGGTTTTCAGCTCCGCGGCGGAAGAATTGTCGAGACTGATCGATGGAATCTAAATACTTGTAATTGAGCCCGAGATACAAATCCGCATAGCTCGTGTCCTTGGTCAATTTCCTCATAGATCTGAGAATCGTGACAGACTGTTTGAAGTCACCAACATGGAAATAACTGACAGCGAGCAAATACCAGACAAAAGGGTGGTCAGGATTTTTCCGCAGTTGCAAGCGGGCACTTTGTATGAGTTGGGAGAACTTCTTTTCAGAAAAGAGATTTGCCAGTTTTGTCTCTGCTTCCGTTAGGGGCGCTTGATGATCTTTTAGTTTTTCCCAGGGTGCGGCGAAGGCGCTTTGCGCGGAAAATTGAAAGCCTAGGGTGATGACGATGGCTGCCGTCCAAAAGAACGAGCGAATGTAAGCGCGCACCAGGCTACCTCGAGTTTTCTAAAGGCCTTATCTTAGGGAAGGAGTGCGACATTGGCAAATAAGTTCTGCTCATCATAGGGCGGGGAGCGAGCAAGCCGAGCGTGGATTTTGGCAGCACGACTACTACCTCATTATGACTGATCTAAAGCAAAGCTTGGTAGCGTTATGCGGGCTCACTGTCTGCAAAGGAACTGCAAGATGCGACTGGCGCCAAGATCGTTGAGGGTTGGCACGAGGGCCTAAGCGGGCGGCAATGGTCGGAGCAGCCTTGGTTGCCGACAATCACCTCAATATGTCCAAATTGGTCGTGAAATCCGCATTCTCCCGGAGCGTAGATAGCGACAAAACCGTGGTGGATATTCTGCACTCTCATCATCCCGAAGGTTTCACAGAGCTGTCGAGGATTCTCTTCGGTCCACTGCCAAAAGGCGGCAGCAGATTGGGCTCCATTAAAAGTCTTCATCCGCTTGTGCCCTAGAAGCTGCTCTGCAATCAGGGTATGTTGATGATGTTGCTGTAAGAGATCACGATCCGTAGGGAGCTTATAGAAATTAACAATGGCTCCAAAGGTGCTAACCAAGGCATCGGCAAACCCAGCCATGCAAAGTCCTCTCGAATTACGCTCGCGGGCGCTCTCATAGGCTTTGACTGCAAGCCTTTCTGAGATTAAATAATCGATTTTGGCTTGTGGGAAATGCTCACGAAGCTGAACCAGCCAAATAGGCGCATCTCGATAAAACGAGCTTCCACCATCCAGACTCCATTCGCTTTTTGTCCACCTTAAGTCATAGATATTAGCCGAAAGGGCGGTGGCAAAGGCTTCAGAACCATGGTCCTCTCTTTGCGTCCAGGCTGCGCCGGATGTAGAGACAGTAGCCACGGCGATGGCAAAAATCATGGCTGGTAAATTGTAAAAGCTGGCCATCAGCAAACTCCACTCTTGGGTGTCGGGGTTGTGTCAAATTGGCGATGCGGAGCAATCTATATCATATTTTAACGATATTTTAAATTAATATTAAAGATTGATAGTATTATATAATGATTCTAAATGATTATATAGCGATGACAGGAGCTGTGGGGAGTGCTAACCTCGAAAAAAATGGCAAGTCGCAGGTGGAACCATGGGCTCTCTTTTGGACAAATTTAGTGATCCAGGCTTCAAAGCTCAAGAAATGAGCTTTTCATGTGCCTTGCAGACAAAGACGGCAAGCTGCGGCAATTGCAACGGTGTTAAATTCAGCAAAGAGGGTATGTTTGCTAGAGCGGCTCTTTGCTCCTGCGTGAGAGAATGCCCGACGTGCCTGGGAACCTGTTTAAGACCAAAAGCGGTTGGTGGCTCAGAACGGACTCGCGAAGCCTGTGTTCAACCTATGCCTTCTCGACTGGTGAACCTTTTTAATCAGGCCGATGTTCCGGCTCGCTTTGTTCACGCCACGATTGAGCAATACAGTAATTTCAGTGGCAATGGCGGGCCCGTGCTACAGAAAATCTTGGATTACATTGATAGGTTTCAAGATTCAGGACAAAAGGGTCTGCTGCTGGGAGGGCCGGTGGGAGTGGGGAAAACGTATCTTCTGATAGGGATCGCCCGCAAACTTATGGAAGCTGGATTTAGTGTCAAATATGCTGATTATTTTCAACTTCTTCATTCCCTGCGGGCAAGTTATAGCCAAGCTAATGACAAAGATGAAGGACAGATTCTCGAGCCCTTTGCCAAAGTGGATGTGCTGATATTAGACGAGTTTGCAAAGTCGAGAGGAAGTGACTGGGAATTGACGGTTTTAGACCAATTGGTCATGGCTCGTTATAACTCGGGCAAGGCGCTGATAGCGGCGACAAATTATCGCTTAAACAAGTCGGCCTCCAGCCATGCTCGTTTAGAGCCTCTTGACCAATCCCCTTTGAGCAAAGCCCCCGGATCTTTTTCACCAGATCAGTTTGAGTTGCTTGAGCAAAAAGTGGGGCAGCGCATTTACTCGCGTTTACGGGAGATGACAGAATTCCTTGAATTGCGGGCCATTGACTATCGTCCGATTTTTTCTTAACGATCTGATCGATCTCTATGACTCATTCGTCTGAGAATACACGCTGTGCCTTGAGAAATATAGGGCAGGACCCCATTCGCGGCGGGCGCCTCTATGGATTGCATTTGCAGGATTCTGATATGTCACCAGATCCGGGAGTTTTTCTCTGCTGCGCAGGAAAAGGCCTCTATTTAGGTGCCAAAGATCTGGTCGTACAATGTGATTTAAGGCAAAGAACGGCTCGAACCCTGAAATTGTACTGGGAAATTCTCTCGGTTGCTCAACGATACGAAATTCCCTTTGCCAACACAGAATTCGATAAAATATGGCTAAGACCCGCCGTACAGAAGCTTATCTTACAAACTTCGGAAGGGTCCGCCGGATCTGGCAAACCCGTTGGGGTGGTGCAAGGCTTTCTGAGCGCCTTATCTCTCAATCAGTCTCATCGTTTGGCGGACTTGGGGCTCATCGCGCAGTGGCAACTTGGAGTCAACACCCGCTACCTAGACTTCATGGACAACAAGTCTTGGTCTGATGGCTCGCCGTTTCAAAGTGATGCAAAATTGATTGTTGTTGACCATATAGGAAAGCTCTGGCTGCCGGATCAGCAGCTGCAATTTGATCTCTTGGTGTCTTACCTTTACCAAAGCTCCTTGCCCTTCTGGCTCAATTTCTCCTCCGCAGAAAAACACATGCCCTTGAACTCAAGAGCTACGGTGAGTCAGCGCGTGGAGGCATTGAAGCAAGGGAAGTGGGAGAAATTTATGACGGCTCAGTCGTTGGCTCGCTTGCGCCTTATGGTAGGGTGCCCGACAGGAGCCTTACCCATTATAACTTAAATATCCTTCTCCATGATTTTTTGCCAGTAGAAGTTCAAGTCACAGCTACCATTTGCTTCCTTCAAGATGTGAAAGATTCCTCCGAGTTTTCGATTGAGGAAAATGAGTTGCTTGGCGGGAGCAGAATACTGAACCGTCTGCATGAAATTCCAGGCGCTTTCACGCATGGTTTGCAAGTAGGTTGGATTGTTGAAATGAAAGGGCTGATTTTCATTACGGAAAATGCAACCTATGTTCTCTAACATGGCGAGGAACAGATTCATCGTTTGCGGACTCTCTCGGGGATCGATGAGTTTAGCCTTTATGCATTCTTCAAGCAGCAGGTCTTGGTCTGTCTTGTCGACAATCAGACTTAAGATGTGCCGGATAAGTTTGCGAAAGGACTTTGGGTAGCGACGAATCGAACCAAAATCGAGAAGAATGAGCTGAAGTTGCCCTCCGTCAGCTTGGTTAATCAGAAAATTACCATAGTTAGGATCTGTTTGTACCAGTCCAAAAGTAAAGAACTCCGCTAGCACGAGCTCAATGAGACACTCTGTTAGCCACAAGATTTCTGCTTTTTTGGGCTTTTGCTGCAACCACTTTCGTACCGGTATTCCTTGCATGAAAGTCATGGTTAGAATATTACGAGTGCTGTAATCACTTAAAACTTGCGGCAGTTGGAATCGTGAATCACCTTCGAGCAGTTTAGCAAATTCTTGGAGGCTCTGGGCCTCCAATTTATAGTCTGCTTCTGACTTGAGGGTTTTGCGAATTTCGTCGGCTAGGTCATCAAGCGGGATTTTCTTCCCCGCGAGCGTGAACATCGTGCTAAGTAACTTCTTCAGCATGCCAATATCGGAATCTAAACTACGGCTAACCCCAGGGTATTGGATTTTAATAGCTAGCTCGCGGTCCTCAAGAATGGCCTTGTGCACCTGACCAATACTTGCTGCGGCAATAGGCACTTGAGTGATTCGGCCAACTTTCTCATATCTCTCTTGGCCCCAGGCCTTAAGGAGGATTCTATCCACTTGTCGAAAGGGCATTGGACTGGCGTCGGCATGCAGCTGACTTAAAATCTCACAAATTTCTGGAGGTAAGATATCACTTAGTTCGAGACTAAGCAGCTGTCCCATTTTCATGGCGCCGCCTTTGAGCTGGCTTAATGTATCAACGAATTGCTGAACTTGTCTTAGGCGCAACTTGGCCACGGACCCTTCAGATTTTGGCTCATTAGCCTTGTCTTTTGGGCGGAATATCTTGTCCTTCGCCTCTGAAGCAGCTAAGCGCATGCCCATGCCCAAGATCCGGCTGGTTCGAGCCCAGGGACTAACAGGCATGACTTTTTCTTTATCTTTTGCCATCAGGCTAAGAGTCAAAGTTCGAGGGTAGGAATCTTCGTGTCATTATGCGCCTTTGTCCCCACGGGGATGGGTTCGCTTCTGCTAGATTCTGAAATCAATTGTCGACTTAGGTGCAGATACTGTTGAGTTGCACTAGACCACGAATTGGTAAAATTGTCAGTTGATATTTGCTGCACTCGCAGCAATTGCTTTTCGATAGCTTGGCGTCGTTGGCGAGGGAAATGCTTGATCATGCGCTTAGCCTCGGCGGTAGGCAACAGCCAGGTCGTCAATGCTATAGCTTCATTTGGGATCATTTTATGCAAGTGACGGCCAAATGATTTGCGAGCCTTGAAACTGCCAGTCATCGTCTTGGCCTCTTGATGGTAACGCCCAAGTTCAAAAATTTTGCTTAAAACATTCTCCAATTCTGGCGGGCTAGCATTTTTTCTTGCTGCGCTTTGTAGGAGCAGGGACTTAGCTAAGATAGCAATTGCTGCCTTTGAACCTGCCATCATGGGCTCGTCTAAGAGACGAGGATTCAAACCGATGAGAAAGGTTAGTTCTTGCTGCAGTCCAAGACTGCTGCCCGATGCAAATCCGGTCCTGCTGATGATTTGTAATCTTTCGCTAAGATATCTGGCAAATAGAGGTGTCTTGCTAACGGCCATGATTTCCCGTCTTTTCTCCGGTAGAATCCCGCGCAGTGAACGCTTCACCGTTTGCGTGCATAGTTTTCTATACTTGTTATGATTTCTTTGAGCTAAATATTTTCCATACCAGCTAGCTGCGTGCCTTTTGCCATAGAAAAGGCCGAGCAAGGTAAAACCCAAGATCAGTGCTGTTTCTGCATTGATAGGGTCCGGTTTTTCCAGCTGAATAAGAATACTTTCGCGGCTGGAAGTCGTCTGCGGCTCTTGCGCCACGCTAGGCGCTGGCGGGGGAACCACGCTTACAATTTGGTTGCCATTTTTCGAGATATCTTCACCGGATTGGACTGATCCCGCCTTGCCGATCAGGAATTCTACCTCGATATTTCCCGAGGATACGAGTGATCCCATGGTGTGCTTTTCCTGCAAATACCTGAGATAGTTTTCCTGCAGGCTGTAGGGAAGGGGGCTTTCTGAATAGATCAGCAGCTTGATCTGTTCGATGAGAGGTAATACAGCACTTATCGGGAGATTTTCCACATCGGAAACTGCCATTTGTTTGGTCAGTGCTAGACCCTGGGGCTTAAGTGCGACCAACACCTCAAGGGTTGAGCCTTGTGCCAGCAAAAGCGGGTTATGCACGGCGATAAATTCGGCTTTGATTCTTGATAGGAGGATTTCCTGAGCAAGAACGGCCATTTTCACTACCCCCTGTATCAGACTTTAAAGATCATAACATGGGTATGAGAGCGCATCGCTCGGTAGAGTTTGCCGATTTTTCGCAGGCGAAGGCCTTAGGGAATGAGAACGCGAGCTCGTAGCAAATATTTACCAGAAGAACCTTCTTTTCCCCCAATCATGACATGGATGGTTGAAGCCGTTGCGGCGGGGATTTCGACGACAAGAGGATGCAGTTTTAGGGGTTTGCCAATCACTTCTCCGCGGCGGCCTTCGATAGGCATCGTCAAAACTCTGGCTCGGTCAATGGCGTCGGGATAGTCCTGGAAAAGGAAGCCCATGGCTCCAACATTCTTATTAAAGTAGCTCAACCATGCGTAGTAATCCCCGATGAAATTGTAGTCATGGTATTTTTCGCCGTAGCCAATCGTGGTGATTCGGGACGTACTCGAATTAAACTGGCGGCGAATGTCATCCGCAGGCATCGTGCCTTCGGCCTCTGTTTGACAGGTCGTTCCGTAGCTAAATGGTCCGCCCGCATCGGCTTCGCCAACGCAGAGGCCGGATTTAGCAGTTGGCTCGTTGACGTGGTAGAAGGTTCGGTAGGAGTTGGTGCTATTGTCTGTAATTTGCGCATCGCTGGACATCACGACAAGGTTAAGTTTTGTCGCTGCCGGGAGGTTGAACCAAGCTCTAATCGTACCTGTAGCTTCTACCGAGTCAGCTGTTAGCAATGTGTGGGCCGAGTTGGGGCAGGAGTTGAGGCAGACGATGCGCTTTGGTAATTCGCTACCAAAGTTGCCTGATGCACTGATCCAGTCTTCGATTTCCAATTGCAAGGCGTTACTGGCGGCCAAATTAAGTGCTGACTCGCATAGAGTTTCTAGCAGCCCAAGTGCTGAACAATGTTCCTTAAAAGCGTCATCAGGGGTGAAAGCGGGGTTTTGATAAAGACGGCTGTGGATGGAGACTAGGCTGCGAATGAGATCCTCAGAAAGTAAAGTGGTGTCAGGATCTGTTTCGGCATCTTTATCAACACTGAGAACATAGTATAGGTAGGGTTTCGCTTCGATATCATATTTATAAGAAAAAAACTGACGGTATATCTCTTGGTCGTAGTATTCATCCGAGCGGCGACTGGGAGCATCCAAGAAGGTGATCGTGTCAACATTCGTATAAGGATAGCCATTGGGCCCTGAGTAGAAGAAGTTGTCGTAGCTAAAGAGGAAACCTGCCGGATTGGTTGTGCTATTGTGCGCTCCAAATAGAGCAGCCGAATTGAGATCGCTTTGATAGGGAGCGAGGGAACAATCTCCACCGCAGAACATATCCGCATAATCACTGCTGTCAACACCTCCGTTTGCGCAAGTCGTAGGGTTCGCGCCACCATAGAGACCATGAGAGTCAGCGTTTTGACAAAGTAGAGGAACGACCTTATCTGATGAATCTTGGA
>JBIKVD010000360.1:0-4207 GCA_044357055.1 Oligoflexales bacterium
TTATCACCCACACCCACTGGGATCACATTTTGGGCTTACCTTTCTTTAGCCCCCTTTATGATGCCGATAGCCACGTTTATTTTTATTCCTCAGCGACCACAAAGGCCACCTTTCAAGATCTCTTCTTTGGCATGCAAAGAGCCGACAATCTGCCGATTTCCATTGCCCATCTCAAAGCAAAGATTCACTTTCGGACTATTGAGCCTGGCAAAGATTTCCTGATTGGCGAAAAACTGCTTGTTCGAACCTTTCAAATTAATCACCAAGGTATTACCCTGGCCTACCGGTTAGAATACGGGCCCGATTCCTTTTGCATCGTGACGGATCACGCTCCGATAGAAAATGGCAACTATCTGGGAGAAACCATGCGCGAAAAGGCAAAGCTGGATCCACAAAAATTCGAAAAGGATTTTAACCATCGATTCACCGAATTTCTCCGCGGTTGTCACACCGTAGTGTTCGATACACACTTTACCGAGGAAACACTAAAACCAGATTGGGGCCACTCCACCCCAAGCTATGCGACAAATATTTGCGCGGCGGCTGGCGTCAGCCAGCTCATTCTTTTTCATCACGCACCCGAGGACTCTGATCAAGATGTAAAGGGCAAGCTCATCAAAGCCCGTCAATTTGCAAAACAGCGCGACAGCCGAATCAAGATCGCGTGTGCCAAGGAAGGTGACACATGGGTTCTACGCTCGGCCTAAAATTCTGGGGGACCAGAGGCCTCATTTCAAGTCCCAGAAAAAATACCGCTAAGTATGGCGGTAGCACGACCTGCATTCAGGTGCTTGATGGTCATCAGCTTCTGGCGATTGATAGCGGATTTGGCATCGCGAATTGGGGCGAACTGCTCATGTCACGAATCCTACAGAATCAGGAACAACTGGAAATCCATCTCTTTTTCACCCATTTTCATTGGGATCATATTCAAGGCTTACCGTTCTTTCATCCCATCTATTTTCCGGGCACAAAACTGGTATTATACTCGCCGGTAGCCCCTGATGTGATGTTTTCAAGTTTAGATATCTTATTCGACGGTAGCTATTCTCCTTTTGCTGGCATCAAAAGCATGCCCAGCAAAATTGAATTTGTGCAGCTACGGGATGTTCACACCTTAGGATCCCTGCGCATTGACTATGCTCCTGTCGACCATGGTCGCAACATCACTACTTTGGCTCAAAGCCCATGTTACGCCTATCGCATTGACCGAAGCGACGGCCAAAGTTTAGCTATCGTTACCGACCATGAAGGGCGCCCCTCTGCGACCAACGAGAGTCTTATCGAATTTGCAAAGGATGTGGATATTTTGGTCCATGATGGGCAATACACCGAGAGAGAGTATAAAAAAAATCACGGATGGGGCCACTCGACTATGGACCAAGCGTTAAATAACGCCCTCCAAATGCGGGCGAAGCAACTGCTGATTACCCACCATGCCCCCCACCGCAATGACAAACAAATCGATTTCCATCTGCAGCGATTGCAGGGTCTTAATCAGGGAAGCGGAGCTATGCTTTTGGATTTCGCCAAAGAGGGTCCCGACTATTTGGTCGAGCCTGCGAACCAAGGCTTTCGGCGTAAAGCATCTTAGGAGAGAGGATGTCGGATCAGTCAAACCTCTTGCTGTGGTCGATCACACCAGCGCTAGCCATTTTTCTTGTCGTGCGAGCTGGGCTTTTAGCCCATGTCAAGAGATCCAAGGTAGGCGCGCTCCGCAGCTTTGCCACGGCCTTTGTAAGTGGCTTTACTCTTCTCCTTTGGCTATTTCAGCTAAATACAATCCAAGCCTCACTTGAGCCACAGACAGTGAGAGGCATAGCTGCGAGTCTTGGAACCTTAGAATGTTTGATCGTTCTAGGTTATATGGTGTGGGCGCGCCACCGCTGGGAGCGATATTTTCGCGGCCGTAGTGGCCTCCTTACGATTCCCTTCCTAGGATTCGTCCTTTTGATCTTTGCCTGGCAATTCACCGAGCTGTCGCTGCATCTAGCTCTTTGCTTGCTGCTCATGGCCTTAGATATAGATAAGGTCATATCGACATCCATGGAAGCCTTAAACCTGCGGCAGGCCCTGGAAAAGAAGGTACTCAGCCAGCAGGCAGAGCTGCAAATGCGAGAAGTTGCTGCACTCGCCGCAAATCTTAAAGCTTTCAACCCCTCGAACCCTATCAAGCCCAAGAACCTGGGTGTGAACCAAAGCCCTTATTTTCCCAAGGCTGGATGAGGCTTGGTGGCAAAAGCAGCGCTCCTCATAAGCCTCTGATAGATTGCTGGTTTTCCTCAACCTCCTTTTGTGCTTTATTCATGTCCTTCAGCAAACGCTGGCCCTTTGTCAGCCAAATTGACTATACCTCTTCAGGAGGCAAGGAACCGCCATGAAAACAACCGACGTCGTTACAATCTGCAATGCTTTGGTAGACATCCTCGTGCATGTGGATGACGCCGTGATTCAAAAGAATCAACTGACCAAGGGAATCATGCACTTAACCGATGGAAAATCCCAGCAGGCCTTGATTAGACAATGCTCTGATAAGTCCTTTACTACGGAGCTCGGTGGTTCATCCCTCAACTGCATTCGCGCCCTGGCGCTCCTCGGTAAACGCACCTCTTTTGCGGGAATGATTTCCGATGATGAATTTGGTGCACTCATTCAAACGCGCTTAGATGAGTTGCGCATCGCGAGCCACCTCTCCTTTGATGCGTCTCCGGGAGCCGCTACAGGCAGCTGCGTTGTGCTCATCACGCCCGACGGCGAGCGCACTATGAACACATGCCTGGGTTCTTCGTCTCAATACGATTCTCACATTATCCCCAAAGACGATCTTGAGGATGCCAAGGTTTTTCACTTCTGCGGTTATCAATGGGATACCGAAGGGCAGAAGAGAACCATTCGGGAAGCGATTGCCGTGGCAAAGAAAGCAGGAGTCAAAATCTCCTTCGATCTTGCCGACCCCTTTGTCGTGGAACGATATCGCTCTGAGTTCTTGAAACTTATCGAACAGGATGCTGACATCGTTTTTGCCAATCAAGCCGAGGCCCATTTATTATTCCAGGGAGGTGAGCCCGCGGACCACTGCCGAGAGCTGGCAAAGATGGGGTGTATTAGCAATGTGAAAATTGGCTCTAAAGGCGCTCTCCTGGCTAGCCCTGAAGCCCCTGAAGTGAGAGCCATTGCGCCCTATTCGACAAGTGTCATCGATACCACCGCTGCAGGTGACCTGTTTGCTGCGGGCTTTCTTTACGGCTACACTAGCCATGAGCCGCTAGAAACCTGCGGGCGCATTGGTGCCTCCCTGGCTGCTGATATTATCACTAGAATTGGTGCTCAGATGAATACCGAACAACTTATCAGGGCCTTGCGACGAGTTTAAGGCCCATAGGATCGCTGAATTTTGTACTTCCCTTATTCATGTAAGAGGTTCTCGTGGCCAGAAGAAAACAAGTCGATTTTTGGAGTATAGAAAATCTCCGTTCTTTGGGTTTTATGCTGCTTATTATTATGGCCATCCGCTCTTCTGTAGCTTCGCCGTATTTTGTGCCTACGGCTTCTATGGAGCCTACGATTAAGGTTGGAGATCGCCTGATCGCCAATAAGCTCGCTTATCAATTCAAAGTCCCTTTCACCGACTTTGTGGTATCCGAATGGGGCACGCCAAAGCGTGGCGACATTATTGTCTTCCAGTACCCCCAAGATCCCGAGATCGATTACGTCAAGAGAGTTGCCGCCATCGCCGGGGATACCGTCCAAATCAAGGATGATATTTTGTATATTAATGGCGAAGCACAGGCCAAAGAAGATCACAATTTTGATCGAGATATCTTAGAAGATATCTATGATCCGAAAGAGCAGAAATTGCTTTACAAGGAAAACCTATCTGGTGTGAACCATTGGGTATTGCAAAACCGCGATGAATTCCGGAATTTTCCCTCAAAAAACTGGCCCGCTATAGGCAATGAACCCTACGTCGTGCCCGAAAATGCGGTCTTTTGCATGGGGGATAACCGCGATAACTCTCTGGATTCCCGAAGCTGGAACCATGTACCGCTCAGCTACGTACGTGGAAAAGCTATGTTCGTCTTTTGGAGTATGTACCACCCAAGAGACAGCAATTGGCCCGTCTTTCGTTGGAATCGCTTTGGTAATGGGCTGCAATAAATTTTTTGGGCTCGCGAGGATACCATGCAAGAAATAACTAAATTTATGT
>JBIKVD010000079.1:0-13874 GCA_044357055.1 Oligoflexales bacterium
CCCACCCGTCTGGCGCCCATAATTTCGCAAGCCATACGAGCTACCAAATAATTTTGGATAGTGCATGTAAAAGACATGGTGACCAAATTCGTGGCTCAGGACAAACGGCAGTTCCCAAAGCTTTTGACCACTGAACCAGCCCTCCGTCGCTGCCTCTTTGCTCTGCGGAAAGATGATAAATTGAGCAGATTCAGCTTCAGTGCCCTCTTGAACATCGGCTTCTTGGGGCGGACTCCAGGCGGCATTATCGGTGATAGAGTAAATAAGCTCCTTATTATTGGATTCGTCCGTAATCGAGTCGAAGGTTCCGGATTGATCACTAGATACCGCTTCTTCATCCACCTTGATCACAATGTTGAAATGATAATTAGGAAAGAGGTTTATCTTTACCTTCGGAAGACTAACATTAGAAGCCAGGCTGTCATAATATTGCTTGGCTTTTGACAGCAGCCCGATGGTGGTCAGAGCTGATGACTCAACGAAGCCCCGCGGCACGTCTTGAGGATTGCAAAGACCAAGATAGTTTTTGGCATAGCTGAATTCGATACCAAAATTTGCCTTAGCCATACCATTTTCAGCAAGAATTTCCGCCCAAATCCCTAGCGATTCATCTTTATAGGTGCCTTCGATAAGGCTACTATTCATGCCATGGGCACCGTTACTCAAAGGCTCGTCCGATTGACCTGTTGCGATTTCGTCTTGCTTAAAGTAGCTAAAGGAATAGGAATCAATTTTTTCGTCCGAGTCGCCTGCCTTGCAATCGGGATCAAAAGGCTGCTCATTGATAGGCGTTCCCAGAGCGAGCGTGGTAACACCGGCGATTTTTTTCCTGCCGGCTTCCTGGTCGCTGGATTTGTTGTCGTCTTCTTCACAAGCCATAGTGGCGATCGCCACCAACAGCAGCAGGGAAATTTTCACGTTCACCATGTGTTATCTCCAATTGGACTGAGACTTTTGGCAATTGTACACTACCTATACACAAGGGCTAGCCTTAAGGGATGGGCTGGCTTAGAAATTGACTGAGCGACGCGATATCCACACTGCAATGCTCACCAAAGAGTGGATGCCAAGTCAGATCTAGATTCTGTTTTTCTGCAGTGGAGGCGAGAATTTGGGCTCCTTCAAAGAATCCAAATCCGTCTTGACTAGCCGCCGAGAGGTAGATCTTTGGGAAATGCAGAGCTTGAACGCGGTCCATTAAGGCAAAAGGGCTGATTTGCTGCCAAGTAGCGTGATCGGGAATGTAGGCTCGGGCATGGGCAAAAGCAGACATGGCTCGGATGGGATTGGCTCCTGTTCTCTGAATATAATCGAAGACCTCTCTTAGTGGAGCATGAGGTGAGGTGGTGGAGACAGCGGGACAAAGTAAAGCAAGCTTCGCAAAAAGAGGCCCGTGGAACAGGGCGACTTGGAGAGCATTAAACCCACCCAAGGATTCGCCCAAGAGCAGTCGGTGTTTTGGCACAAAGCCCAGAGCATCCTCCATTTCTGGAAGGAGCTGCTCGATAAAATGCTCTAACAGCCCGCTGCGCGGGCTGTCGCTTTGCGGAACCATCAGAGCTAAGCTACCAAACGATACGGTGATGACGGTGGGTCTCATACGGGGATTTTGGTCCAACGCCTCCCGCAGCAAGCGCGCATAAGTGTGCTGACCAAACCAGGTTTGTTCCGATTGCCCTCGACCATGAAACTGATAAAGAACCGTATCCGTACCTGGGGCTATACAGTAGCTGAAGGGCACGGGATCACGTATCTGATGACAATCAGGGCCGGGACCTTTAGCCTGTGCTATAGGGCTTAAAAGCATAAGGCCGCAAAGCAAGATCAGGAGTGGCAAAGGCATGAGCTATCCTTCCTATGGGGCTGGGATTTAAGGGGAAGCTAGATTATCCAGCATTTGGCATAGGATGGCAACGCGAACGAAGTGTCACTCAGATAGGAAGGAACCAGATTCTCCGATGGAACCTCTCTCGGCGTTTCTTATCCTATCTGGGATTATTACCACCGCCCGAACAGCCCCGAACAATTAGCTCTTTAAAAGAGAATCGAGATTTGTGATATGTGCAGCCCGGGTAGATATTCCGCGAGTCTAAGGCTTAAATTTTCAATTTCGGAGACCAACATGAAACAGACCATCTTGATAGCCATAAGCGCCGTTTTGAGCGTGGGTTGCGGCAGCAAATCTAGCAAAGCACCGATCGCGCCCCAGGACCAATCTGGGGAGGAAGCCAATATGGATGCCGTTTTAGCAGAAAACGATGGACCCTTGGCCGGCCTCGTTAATGGCGAAGAGTGGGTTCATTTGGGCGGGATCGTCATTAAGGAAACACTTGGCGAGGCAAAGGACCTATACCGCTTCATTTTTGCAGAGAAAGCGGCGACCAAGGCTGATTGTGATTCCTTTTTTGCCTTTCAAGAACCCTCTTTGACTGCCTATGGGAAAAAAGAAATTGGAGAATACAGTCCGTCTTCAGTGGAACGCCTGTTTGTGTTCCAACCAGGCAACAAGAATACCGCCTCAGGGCTTTTGCGGGTTTCGTCTATAAGCGACGGGCAAATTGAGGGTAGCGTGGCGGCAGAATTTGGTGAGGAAGATATGGTAGTCGGCACTTTCAAATTGGTGGATTGCGGCGATTGAAATCTCACTTGCGCAGGGGGAATAGTTGCATGGCAAGGGTATAGATTTCTGCAGGCTCCTCTGAGGGATGGGTCTCATCAAGGGTTTCCCGCAGAAAGCCGCGAATTTTTTCCCTTAGGGTCGGCAACGAGCTAGGGGGAATCGTAAAATAGATCGAATTAAACTCCCGTTTTTCTTTATCTATTTCTAGAGCCTTGATGCCCTTTTGTAAAACCTGGCGGTGGAATTCTTGAATGGCCTTCGAAGGGGCCTGGGCAAAGATCTGGTGGTTGCCTGAGGTGAGGACAAAACGCCCCTCCTTGATGGCTAGCAAATGTAGTTTCTGTAATCGTAACAAAGCTGCTTGAACGGTTCCGGGGGTGAGCCCAAAATAAGAAACGAGTTCTTCCGCGCTGCACTCGTGATGTGTGCGAATGTATTCTATGATCGCCAGGTGGTACCAATCTGCGATGACGCGGAAAGTCTCCAAGGAAATGTCTTGAAAGGCTTTTTGCGATAGATAGGTGTGGATTTCTTTTTGGGCTTGGTTTCTTTGCTTTGGGCTTGCGGCCTCATCTTCGACCACTAAGAGCGCGCAAAAATAACGGGCTTCGTCATCATTTAGCCCCAGCTTTTCACAGATGGTCTTTGCTTTGCCCAGAGAAAGACGGGCTCCTCCCAAGATCTCTGACAGACGCGAGGGCGAGATGTTTAAATCGCGGGCAAAAGCACGCAGGGAATAGCCAGCCACGCGGAGTTGACGACGGGAGAGCTCCTCGCGCAGGAAAGGTCGTACATCAGCATACATTCCAATCTCGACGTGTTGAGTCGAGGCCGCGCTGGGAATCGTGGAGTTTTTTGTGGATCTTTCCATCGGAACTTACGGAACCCTTCTGCTAGCCTTAAGGGAGATGGATCGACTGGATGGCGAATTCCTCTGGGGGCCACTTTCCCCCCAGAAGATAATAGTTGTCTATTGAATGCAAGGCTCTTGCACCAGGCTGTATAGTCGTAGGTGCAAAGTCTAATAGCTCAGACTGCCAATGGGACTCGTCTTTTTCCAGTCCACTCCATCGGAGGAATTGGGGCGACATGGAGGGAGAATGGATCTTTGAGCTGCCCGTTAAAAAGACGGTCAGCCTGGATTGGCTATCATCCCAAGCTAAGAGGGGCCGTTCACTTGGCGAGTCAACGGCAAAGGGGATCTTAGGAATCAGCCGCCAGGTCATGGTTATGGGATCGAATAGGGCTCCGTCGAAAAGGTTCCCGCTAGAGTGGATGCCTCCCCAAATGAGCATGAGGGGTCCGATGCGGATCGCTCCATGCAATTTACGTGGGCTCGGGGCTCCGATGGCGGCGATGACACGCCACGTGTCTAACCTTAGATTGTAGGCAAAACCATGGTTGACATAGCGGCATCCTAGAACTTGCTTTTCGCAGCCCCCCCATATGATGAATTCTTCGCCGGTCCATACCAAGGAGTGCTCTTTTCGTCCCACACTGTCTTTCGCTTTACCCTGTGGTAGGATGCGGCGAGTCATAAGTTTCCCTTGGATAAATTCCAGAAGGTATCCGTCATTGCGATAGGATCCATTTTCGTCGTTGAGACCTCCATGAATCGCCAGGCCATTTTCAATAGGCACGGAGGCAAACTCGCTTCTCGGCTCAATCCTTTCACCCTGGGCTTTCAGTTCCAACCAAGAGTTTGTTTCAGGAAAATAGGCGAAGGTATCCCCTAAAACGGTGGGGCAAAGACCGCTGTTGATTTGCTCTGTTTGCAGCGCGCAGCCCCCGTGAATCACCATGGCCTCTCGCAATTGCCCGGTAGCATCCCTTACCTCAGCCCAAAAGGCCACATGATGGAATCTTGGGGAGGGGGCTCCCTGGGCCGCAATTGGGGAGCTAAGCCACTCGTTGCCTAAAGCAGCGGGTTGAATCGCAAACCCATTCCCGAGAGCTTGTAAACAATGATTCTCCTTTAGGGCGTCTTCATCCGCACAGCCGCCCCAGATATAAATTCGGTCCTGCATGCCTTTGACGTCTCTTTTAACTAAGGCGCTGTGCCCAAATCGGGGGCTTTGCTGAGGAACCGAGAGTTTTTGGTAACTAGGGCCTGCGAGGGAACGTTGATAATTCCAGGCGAGGAGCAAGAATTCCGCTACTTCATCGGCAAAATCTTCGGACGCGGCTGCGCTACCCCACTGGGCGTCTGAGGCAAAATGGTGAACCGTTTCGTGCAGTAATAGCTTTATCGCCAGGTTTCCCGCATTTAATCCGGCAAGAGACGAACGACACAGATGCAGGGCAAGCCAAATGGATTTGGGGTTAATTCCTGGAAAGTCAATGTTGGTCCGCGCGCAGGTTGGTTGGATTTTAATCATGCTATCCTTTGGCGGCTGCACCCAGTGATGGGGACTTTCTCGCAAGGATTGCAAAAATCTCGTTCTCACGTCGTGCAAAAAGTTCTGCGCGGACCCGCTCACCGGAAAGACGAGGAGCAAATCTAACATCGACACCATTTCGATGCTATCGCGTCGAGCTTGCTCGAATATTTGGGTTAAGGGATCACCTCCATTGCCTACCCATTGGCCCCCAGACATGGCTACGGTCTCATCATTACCATGAGCGAGCAAATAGGCTTGAGCCTCAGTGATCTGGGCCAGGGAGCTGGTTGCGAAGCAAGTAGCCAGGATCAGGCCAGTGCAGGAGATCATCCAGGTTCTTTTACTAGGGACAGCCCGTAGGGCCGGACAGGGTTTTCGTTTCATTGTTGCACCCACCAAGAATCGCGATTTAAGCGATAGATTTTGATTTTGGAGGGGAAATCATTTTTGTTGCCCCCCCCTGCGATCACCTGTCCCAAAGATAGAGCATGGGCGGCTAAGTATTCGCCCTGGTTATCCAACTCGAAAGACACGCCAAACGTAAGGGAAAACATATCAGCGAACGTGCCAAGAATCGAGGCAGCAGCGGCAAGTTTTGCCTCCCCCCCGGCGAAATCCCATTCCAGCACTTCTTGGGCCAAGCCAATCGTGATGAAGCGTTGTTGTTCCTCAAAGTAACGGAAGTGGGTAATTTCGTTTTGATGGGCCTGGGGAAAGATGAACTGAATTTGACCAGAGGAGCGCTCAATGGCAACCAGCCTTTTTCCGACAGGTAAAAGCACGGAATTTAATTCTTTGACTAACTGAAAACGCTCAAAGCGAATATGGCCCTGCGCGACGGGAAACATTCCTGCGTGGCTGAGGGTTTTCGTTTTCCCGCTATTTAATGAGGTCTGTTTTAGGGCTCCAGCGTCGGATGTAACGATGGCTTGGTTATCGAAATCAATGGCAATATTTGTGATCGGCAGCAAATGGACGGACTTTTTCGTTTTGCAGTGCTCCATATAGGCAAGTTCACAGGCGATCACATCGCCGTTAATGCTGCCAAAAGCTAGGGAGATTTCCCCGGATACAGGATCCTGATGGGCGGCGATCGCGGTGAGAGCGGAACCCGCTACGGGATAATAATTGAGAGAGGATTGGGACAGCCCCGAGTAAGAAATGGCTACTTCACCAGAATCCAGCGCGACAAATAGAATGGTTTGATCATTTCCAATTCGTAGCGTTTTCAAGCGAACGGGCATGCTCTTTAACGTAAACGACTGTGCTGGACTTTTCTCTGTCAATGTCCACAAGAGTAGTTCTTGACTGCTGCTCGCAGCGACCAGGGCGATATTCCCCGACTGAGAAATAAATTCTAAATCATAAATGCTAGATTTCTGGAGCTCGATTACCTCAATTTGTTCCAAGAGGGGCACTTGGTCCCACTTAACGGTGACTTGCATATCCCACGTAAGCTCGCTCGCGCCCCAAGCTGGATGGTGTAGGGAAATAGAAAAATAGGTTAAAACAAGGATAAGGATTGGATGTTTCATACTTCCTACAAAAAAAGGAAAGGAACTCGCTTACGATGGGGGCTCTGATCGAGTCCACTTCCTTCAAGGAACTACCATGCACTTGGTTCCTTGTCATCTGTCAAAACGGCTTAAGACCCTAGCCGGAGGCGGATCCTGAACGAAACCCACTGTTCCTCCAGAGGAAAATATGGCCCGCAGACCTGCTCAACTTGGCCCTATGATTTATTGACTTACCCAAGTGCCGAAGCTATAGATACCTGACGTTAAGATGACTGTAAGGAGAATAGGAATATGATGGGTCGAAGTCTTACCTGTTTCTTGCTCGCCTGGGCCCTTATGGGAGCTGCCCCACCTCTTAGATCCGAGGCACTCTTCGTTGGACAAGAGATTTGGCAGTCGGAATATATCACAGTAAACCCTGCACCCTTTTTGACCAAAGCCAAGATGCGTTTCGAGTGGGATGAAGAACGAGCTGGTTTACATCTCACGGTTCTTATTTATGTCTTTGTATTCGGCGACGAGGAGATTATCCAAGAGGACTATTTCTTTAGCGAATCCAAGTTCGCCGATTTTGGCGATGGTCGCCTCCGTGTTGATCTTCAGGTGGACCAGGTTTTGGATACATTCTATGGGCAAGGCAGCGTCGACGGACAAAATGACAATAATATATGCGGCTTTTCAGATTGGTCGGTAGGTGTGCCTAAGGACGTCACTGGCAGAGATTGCAGTTTTCCCGAAGATGGGCCTGGTTTTTCTCTTACCCCGGAGAATGGTGCTGCTGCACATTTGCTGCTGGAAAAGAGTGGCGATCAACTAAAAGTCCTTGAGTGGGTGATGGCGGAGAGCACGAATCGGATCCTAGACTGGCCAACGATTCCCATTCTCTTGCCAGTGGTAGAAGGCTGGGAATGAGATAAGAGTCCATCAAGCCTCTGAATTTCTCGACCGGGTCTGCCCGAACAGCTCCGAACATTAAAAACCCTCCTTTCCTGGTTTGCCCTGTCGCACTCGAAACATCGCCACTATAAATTCCTCCGTGATAACCCTTGAGAACCGAGGAGATCTGGCAAATGAATCGTAGGAACAGATGGATGACGCTGATTTGCGGACTTATGATGAACTCTGCCTGTATCAATATGTCGAGTTTGCAGACTGCAGAAACCCTTAAACCCAACACATCCCGAGTGATTATCGGAGGCGGATACTACCAAAGTCCCGCCGTCCTAGCGGGACTTGAGACAAACGAGGATGAAGAGGCAGAAACTCTCGATTCTGAGTTTGAAGAGTTGAAAGTCCCCTATCTGGAAGTCGGTGCTCGCTATGGTCTGATGGAAGATTTGGAAGTGGGTGCCAAACTCACCTTGATTGGTACGATTGCCGCCGATGGGAAGTATCGCTTCTATGAAAGTGGAGCCGTGTCTCTGGCTGCCGGCCTTGGGCTTGGTTATGTGGATATAGAATCGAGTGCCGGCTCGGGAGAAACAGAGTCCAAGGCCAAAAGCCGCATCATCGATGTCATGCTGCCCTTATATGCGAGCTACCGTGTGTCGGAAATGTTTGCACTATATACATCTCCGAAGTATGTCTATCGCAATATCAGCACCAGCTCAACGGTAGGCGAGGGGGAACTAAAGACGGAGGAAAGTGACTCAAGCGGTCTCTCTTTGTTGGGAGGTACGCTAGGATTCATGGTGGGATCTTCCTGGGGATTGGCTCTGGAAACCACCTATATGACGGCCATCGGTGATGAATTCAAAATGATGCAAGTTGCCGCAGGTGTCTTCTTTTGATGTTTCCAACCATCAGTCGGCCATTTTTCAAACGATCCGAAAGCTAGCCAGCACCTTAGCTGTTAGAAGGCTCTGGGTCTGCACGACGAGTTTGCCAAAGGGTGGCTTTCATCGGAGTGTGACTAAACATGGCTCCTGATCTCCAAAACTGGGGCCAACCCTAATTTGCTGGCGGCATTACTTGCGATATTGCCGCCCTGACCCATGATATCATTCGACAAAATTGCTTAGCGAAAGCTGGATCTACTGGCATTCGTAAAAGTGGTGCAAGATCAAATTGGTTATTGATTACTGTTCACCCGAGTTCACGCCCCTACTTTAGGGACTCTCCTTGCTCTCCACCGGAGTTTCATCTGAAGTATCGGCCTGGGTAGCTGCATCAGTTGTCAGGGCAGTGGTCGGTAGTTCGTCGATCTCGCCACTCGTTTCCAGGTACTCGATGACTTCCTCCCATTTAATTTCGCCCGCATATCTTCTAACTGGAAATTTCTCATATTCGCCTTGATGTGCCGCCCATTCCTTTTTCTCCAGATTCCAGATCCGCCAGCAAAGTTCGGGATGCGTATCATTGCCTCGCACTGGCTCTGGGCTAGGTATGGAAGACAGCGTCTTTTCGCAATCCGCAAAATTTTGCGATTCCGACAAGGACTGGTCCTCCTGATCAGTTCGCCATTGCAGAATGTATCGAAGGTGTTTCGTAAATAGTTGAGGGTCGAAACCTGCCCGAATATATGCTTCTAATCCTACTTCATCGGCTTCCTGCTCTGACCAATTTGCGACGACAGATCTGCCTAATTCGAGCTCCTGCAAAGCTAAAATCTCTTTCTCGAGCCTGACGATTTTACTTGGAAATCTCTGCATGAACTTGTAGGAAAGGATCGCTCTTTTTTCCAAGAACTCAGAAAAATCTGAAATAAGGGACTCGTCCTGCCGCGCATATATTGCATTGGCAATACCTAATCCCTCATCCTCATCCCAAGTATCTATACTACTAATATAATCAATGTTCTTATTCTCTTCCGCTAAGGATTCAAAATCGTGCTTCTTCAAAGCTGCTACGAGCCGGTTCAGTGCCAGGAGAAGCTCTCCTGCCAGTTCCTCGTTGGATCGATCTGTTTTTTTAAGAAAATTTATAACTTCTTGACGATACCTTGCGATCAGCGGCTCGAGTTTTACAGATGCATTTGGGTGAATCCGCATATAGTGAGCCATAGAAAGGTGGGCCAGTTCATGAGCTAAAAGTGCTGCTATGACATCTTCCGAGTTCAAATATTTGAACCAAAATGGAGATACTGTAATAATCCCCAAAGATGCGTCAGCAAAAGCAGATCTTTTCTTCTCTTCCTCAGAGCCCAGGACAAAGCCTGGCGGTTGTGCAGTCGCGATGGCGCAAACAGTTTTCCCCTCAAAACTCGCCTTGAATTGAGGGCCTCCGCTTTCTATAATATGGGCTGCTAGGTGATTCAAATATGCTGTAGCAAGTGATTCATTGGCTTCCCTGTCACAAGTGAGAGGTATCGACTCCTCCGGCCGCCCAGTATCATTAAAAATATGTTTTTGCGCAGACTCCGAGCTCCTGGTCTTGCATCCCAGTAGCACAGCAAAAATCAATACAAAACGAAGAGACCTCATAACAATCCTCCAATATATTGAGCCACCTGGGACATTTGCTGGGTTTCTATTTTGAGTAGTGTAGCATCGCGGCCCTTTCTTCACCAACCAGGAAAAACCTATGGCCGACTCGTTGATGGACATAGAAAGAAAATCCCAACTTCACAATATCCCTATTGAATTTGACTGACGAAGGATATCTCTTAAGACACGAATGCCTCCTGCCGAAAGGTGAACATGGAGGAACTCGTTCGTGGCTAACCGATATGTCCTATTTTTGCTGCCTTGTCTTTTGCTTGCCTCTTGTGGACAGAAGTCGACGGTGCTAAATCGACGATCCATCACTGCAGTGGAGCATCGGGACCCTGGCGAAAAGGACGCGAAACAGGTTCAAACGCAGAATGCGACAGCTGTCTTAGAAGGCGAAGAATGTGATCTGTCGGGCTTTAGCGATGAATTGACTCTTAAAGTTTTGACGAGTCTTGACTTGTCAAACACAAGCCTCGCAAATTGGTGCCAAGCTTTTTCCATGGGAGATATCCTCCTCGTTCAGTATGTGAGCGATCAATCCCCCGCGACCCTTACCAATATCGTGAACCTGCAATTGACGCTTCAATATAGTCAATACTATGCAAGAATAAAGCACATTGTGGCAAGTAGTCTTGGCGACAGTGATCTCAGCGATATCCAAAGTCAAATGCCAGCCCATATAGGCAGCGCCGTGATTTATGCCTCTTCTGCCGCTCAAGAGTACGGCGTAAGCGTGCTTGCATTGGCTCAGCAAGGCAAAGTTGCAGCAAAAAATGACGCGACTACCAATCTAGAATTCTTAAAAAACCTGGAAGCCCTAGATCCGGCAATGCGGGCAGACTCAGAGGCATCTCCTTATTTACGGACTTCCAAGATGCCTTGGTCGGGAGCAAACAACTCTGCCACTGCGGAATTTGACGTCTTAGGTATGAGATAGATCGCAACCGATGGAGCGTTTCACAAAAGGATTGGGAACAGTTCTATGCTAGGTCTGACGCAAATATATGGCATCGCTCTTCTTTGGCTTGGGTTTACAAGTTGCGAGGTCCAACGCCATCAGGATACCTCAAAGCTAAAAGCGTCTGGCCGCAAGCCTACTTACGGTCTCCTTTATGAACAGTCCTATTTGCTTCAAGATGAAGGGTTCGATCTCACGACAAACAAAATGTTCAAAGTTCACACCGATGCCTCCGGTCGTCTGACCTGGGTGCAGTTTGATACAACTCGGGGACCTAGGATCAGTGAGCTGGCTGTAAGGATGGATGGGCTTGAGCGAATTAGGGAAATGAATGCCGATCTTATGCTCAGTGTTGATGACTTTACGATAGAAAATTCTCAAATCGTTGAGGCAGGGAACCTATTAAGCGTCTTCTTCCTACGAAAAAGGCATTCCTATCGGGTTCGCGATGAATTTGTGCAATTCGTTTATGCGTCTCATAAGGAAGGCACTTTTTCTTTAAGAGAAATCATCAATCGAACAAGTGGTTTCGATGAGGTGGTCAACCAGAGGCAACCCAAGGTTACCTTTATTCAACTAATGGACGCTCTGGCAAGAGATGACATCGTAGAAGTCCGCTCAGAGGAAATCCTCTTTGCGCGGGATCTCTTGCAGCTAGAGGGTTTGCATTTGTGCACAGAATGGACCTATCAAGATGTTAAAGACGGTGCAAAATACACCGCTACTATCGTCAATGGCTCCCAAGAAATCATCGAGATCTTCGGCGATCGCCACTTTTCAAGTCATCAGCTATCGTTGACCGTGCTCGATCGTAGCTATTTGACGAACAGATCAAAAACCTCGCCTCTAGCCTTTGCGACTTTGCTAGATGGGAATGGCAATGTCTATAGCACCGATGCGGAGGGTATGGTGGATCTGCCAGCGATGGGTGAATACACCCTTCGGTTGACGGGACTCCGGGGGTCGATTATGCAAGGTAACCAAACCATTCCTTTCTCCGTGCCGATATCGATTCAGGACGCAAAGCAGGCGATAGATGTTCAAGGAACGGAGCCGTATTTGAACGCGTTTGCGGCTCTACAAGAAATAAATCGCTTTGCGAGGCGACATCTGCGGGGTGATCAAGCATCCATTCTCGATACTGATATCCAAGTAGGAGTTGGCTATGCGCCGGGAGCATGCAATGCCTTTTATAGTCCTGGGGAAAAAATGATTGCCCTTTTCCCAGCTGGGTCTGTCAACACCACAAATTGCGCGGATACGGCACTCATTCACGATGTCCTTCATCACGAATACGGGCACGCGCTGGATGACGCGCTCGGACTAAAGCAAGATGGCTACGGCATACTCGACGGAGCCTTTTCAGAGGGAATCGGGGATATCGTGGCATCCTATTACAATGTAAATCCCAGGATCGGTGAGGGTTTTTATGCTGACAACGCGAATCCGATACGCTCGGTCAGCAACAATTTGACATATCCTGAGGATCTTGTCGGAGAGTTTCACAGCGATGGTCAGATTATTGGTGGCGCCTTTTGGGATTTGCGTCAGGCTTTGATAGCTAGGTACTCTGCTGATAATGGTCCTCAGCTTGCGGAACAGCTGTTCTTTTGCCATTTGCAGACGACGAATGCTTTTGTCGATTCGTATCAAGGGGTATTGGCTTGCGATGATGAAGATGGCAATCCAGCGAGCCGATCTCGCAACTATTGTCTCATTAACTCCATTTTCTCTGAGCGCGGCCTCGCTGTTCGGGAAGTCAACTGCGTTGACGAAACTAGTCCAGAAGAGCAGTGGCTCGAAAAGAGTTTGCGCTTCGCGATACAGAAAAACTCTACCGGAAATTTTGATCTTTATCTCAGTTCAGCGGTGCCAGTTAGTCGGGCTTACTGCTGCCTCGGGCGAAATTTAAGCTGTGAAGAGGCAGAGGCTGAAGTCGAATTTGTCCCCATGGGGCGCAATCCAAAGAGTGGCAACCTACTTTTCTCAGGTCTTTCCCCCATTTTGTCACCAGAGCAGCAAGAATTGAGCTGTTTCGCCAAGGATTTTGATGGTCAAGTACAGGCCGCGGCCCTATTTAAGGTCGTGCGCAAGTGAGCGATAAAACTCCAGTAGATTCAGCATTTCCGGGGACGAAGCTGTCTCCGTACCCGATCTTTTAGCCCAGTTCTTTCTTAGAAGGGCGTGAAGATGATGGCCAGTGGCTCATCCACGGTTTCCACAATAATTCGACGGGAGGACTCCCCAGCGGCAAACCTAGTGATACGATTTACCGGTGCGCCTTCCGCGATGTAGATAGCGTTGGAGCTATCAAAGGCAAAAGCTAGGGGGTTTACGAGTTCGTCTACGAGATCTTCCGTGGTATTCTGATCTAGTATTCTAACTATCTTTCCATAGCCTTCCGAGGCATTGACGGTGAGTACATTAACATAGCCGGCTGCGTCTACCGCGACCCCCAGGATTCCCTCTAGAGGTGGCGTCACCACCTGGCGCTCACCGGTAGGGTTGATTTTGGATACCACTTGCGTCCCGCTTTCCACAAGGAAGAGATTGTCGTTGGCATCCATGACTCCAACTTCTGGCGATTCAATCTCTGTATCCTTAAATAGGGAATAGACACCTGTAGCATCAAACTTGCTGACTTGGTGTTGACCATTTTCTATGATGTAGACCTGATTGAAGGAGTCGATGGCAACCCCGGTGGGATAGTCCAGATTAGTGACAAATTCCATAGCCGTGTCTTTACTGGGTTTGAGCTTCAGGACTCGCCCTTCAGGGGCCGGCCTCGTTTCTGCAAGGTAGATATCTCCTGCGCTATCTTGGGCAAGGCCGCCCGGAGTCGTGAAACCGGAAAGCACAAGCTCACTATCCACCAATTGCCCAACGGAGACTTCGGATACTTTATAGAGCGCTCCGCCCCCCTCTACCCCACTGTCGGTCAAGTAATGCATGGGAAAATGAGCGGCC
>JBIKVD010000361.1:0-4200 GCA_044357055.1 Oligoflexales bacterium
GGTTTGTTAGATGAGAAGCATTCGTTTCAATGTTTTTGACCTTAGCACCCTCGCCAGAGGGAGGCTGGCAACCTAAAACATTTAATACAATTCCGCATATAAGTAGCTTTCTCATCCTATAACCCTTTACGAATTGCAGTTTTTAAAGTGCACATTTAATTTATCGGAAAAACTTACGGACTCTTGATGGGGTATTTTCGGAAAGGAAACAAATTTAACAATATTATTATATTATGTAAGTCATCCTTCCACTCTGGGTTGGGAGACGCGTGTTAACTTCTGATCGGGCTACACTCACCCGTCGGTTTTGGACCATTTTTTGGGGGTCCGCTGTAGGACAAATATCAACTGCACAGGATCCGTCATCTTAAGATCCTGGCATCGGCAGCTATAAGCCTACTCCGAACGCATCATCGCAGTCGACATTCGTCGAGTCACCGCCCAGTTGAGGGAAATCGGTTTTGAATCCAGTTCATTTGTTGGGGCCTTTAATCTGTCCATAATCATGAAAAAATGGAATTTGAGATCTTGTTCAGTAAGGTTCAACAAATAAAGATCAAAATGGTTAAAAAGATTAGGGCGGGACGCGCCATCTGTGTGGTGTCAGAGACAGAAATGGGATGCGTGCCCAACGGTATAAATTTGGCTGGCATTATCGATCGCGTCGAATATGAAGATCCGGCCGGGCGTCACAATATATGCATTCTTGAAAAGAAATCTGGAAGGTTGATTTGTCGTGGTCATGTTTCGCCGGATGACCATTTCATTAACTATCAACCAATTACTGTTTTAAAGATACCAAAAGTGAAGAAGGGTGGGCCGTTAATGATTGAAGAATATCCTTTTTCGCTGCATGCCTCGAGGGTTTGCAGAGTGACTGTGCAACTACAGAAAAATTCAAATGGTAGAATTCGCTGTGATTACTATTATAAATCGGATTCTTTCATTGCGCCCTCTATACCAAAAAATTTGGCCTTTCCAAGAGTTATCACTGGCGGACCAAATCATATATGTGTTTTCGATGAGTTTCAGGGGGTATAATGCTGGGGAGGTGAAGAGTATCTTCCTCAGATTAAAGACGATCCCGATACATCAGATTTGTACGCTGTCCCAGATTT
Source organism: Oligoflexales bacterium (assembly GCA_044357055.1). Classification (GTDB taxonomy): domain Bacteria; phylum Bdellovibrionota_B; class Oligoflexia; order Oligoflexales; family JBIKVD01; genus JBIKVD01. Next base: position 1,119 of record JBIKVD010000361.1, read on the forward strand.
GAAGAATCATAAGATTGAGATTTAGCTTGGTATCTACAATGGAGGAAGTCGTCAGCGAACAAAGCTGGCTCCTTTAACGAATTTTATGCAAGCTTTTTGGTTTACCGTATGATCTGCGAACACATATCAACTCGTTGGCACTCATATTGCGGGATTAACCGCCTATCAGTCAAATTCTGACAAAAAGCGGGCACCTTTGAACATGAGCAAACTCGTTTCTTGCTCTTTGAATCAAGACCAGCCTCGATGGCAATCTTGTCGTTACATTGAGCTCTTTCTATTGCCCAAGGATCATCTCAGTCTTGCAAGCAACTGGAATTGCCGAAACACCGCGCGTCAAACAGCAGGTGGCTAAGGCTGGATACCATTCATATCTTGGAGGATTTGCGCAGGTGTCCTGGCGTACGGATAGACCCTAAAGTCGTCCAGGAGCCCATCGTAAAAGCCCGAACTGGTTGACGAATCGATACCAAAAATCAATTTGGCCGAATTTGAGGTCAGAGTCCCCGTTGCGGTCAGACTGTTATTCGAAGAGCTCAAGACGCCATCAAGGTAAAGTTCGAGTCGGGTCAGGGGATGTTGTAAGAAAATGGCTATGTCTGTGCCGCGGAAAGCAAATATCCTAACCCGGCTCGCCCCTATGGGGTCGATTCATGAGTCATAACCATATAATTTTACGTCGTAAAAACTATATTTCGTTCTTCTCTTAAGCTTTCTTATCACTTGCCGATAAAGTGAACAGGACAGTAATGGTACGCCACTAATGTTGACTGGCTAGCCAATTAGCAAGACAATAAAGATAAGGCCTACCGACAAACCTTGGACTGTCATGGGGAGTACAGAAATCCATGCAACCAAACCAGAATTCTCTCATGGTGAATCCGGCGGAGTTCTTTCACCAACAAATCAGAAATGCCGTGAGCAATCAGCAAATCCTGGTTTCTGAGGATCTCTGCTACTACATGGGAAACTTGCTCTGCGAGTTCATCTCCCTGCCCAGTTTGACCATCGATGACCAGATGAGTACCACCGTTCTTGATGAGCCCCTGGCATTTATCTGGAAGCAAGCAACCGAAGCCCCACCCTCCAAAAGCATCAAGATTTATAAGCGCGTCGGGGACACAAGCCTTTTTATGGCTGGATTTTTTCAGGATTTCTTTAACCGCAAGTGCTTCGATAGTACTTATTTTATCACGCTCGGATCCAGCGCCTATAGCCGTCTGGCTTACCTAGTCCACGAAAGAAATAACGAAGCTCATTTGTCTGAAATCTACGATTCCTTATCCACAAAACTTCCGCAGTTAGTCGATGTGCTCGCGGAGGTCTCAGAGCAACCAGGAAACGTCAAGCCAACCAATGTCCTAGCCATCTATGATCGCTGGGCCCGCACTGGGTCTGGTCGACTAAGACAAACTTTGGTAGATCTTGGCATTACGCCTATTCCTAACAATGTCCGCAAAGCGCAGTAGAAAGGTGGGATCCTTCATCCTCGTCTACAATCTCCTCGATCGAGCAATGGTGTAAGGGGCATCCCATGACCGATAAACTTACCACACTGATCCAATCTATCGAAGGTATCCTGTCAGAGTTGTATGGTTTTCTGCCGCAAATTTCTGCTGTGGATCATTTGGTAAGCTCAGAAGAGATGCGCCAGGACTCCTCCTTAGAGATTGACACCAATTTGCGTGGCCAGGTTTTGATTCAACATTCGCACCATGAGGAAGCTACCTGTTATATCGGTGTCTGCCTCCGTGATGACGTCATCCATGCCATAAGCCAACCCTCAATGATCAACCCTCCCTTACTGGATGCATGGATGGTACTCGTTGAGGAAATCAGTCACTTTCATTTGATCCTGAACCGCGTCCATCGCAAGCTAAGTACCCGACCTATCGAATTGGAGTATCAGGCGGAGCTAGACAAAGTTTTAGTGACCGCCCAGCTGCTAGAATCGAGCCTCGGTGATCCCTATTACAAAAGTCTCTTACGACTCTCCCAACAAGGGATCCTAACATCCGAAGAGTCCCACTACGGAACCGCGGCAAGTCTGGCTCTACGAACTCTCGGGCGCTTTGATCTTCATAACCGCCAGGCCCTTAACTGGCAGGATAGACAGACCCTTCGGCGACTCTATTACACCGATTTTGATGGCAAAATGCATCTCATGTTCCATATTGCTGCTTGAATGGCCCGGCAGGAGCAAAACCCCGACACGTTGACCAACGGGCCAAATTGAGTTATCAATGGTCCCAATGCGCAAGTCGCCTGAGGAGCTATTTATGCCAATTGCCACCACTCTACATGGTCCCGTTCACTACGAAGTTTTAGGGCGTGGAAAAATACCTTTAGTCATGCACCAAGGGCTGGGACGCTCTAAGGACTACTGGCTTGGTTTTGAAAAGGAATTGCAAAAGGAATTCCAGGTCATTCTCATCGACACCAGAGGTATTGGCCTATCTTCAACCAAACTACCCTGGAATTTGACCATCTTTGACTACGCGGACGACGTTATTGCAGTCCTAGATGCTCTGAAAATAGAGAAAGCCCACGTTTTCGGCCTCTCTTTAGGGGGAATGGTGAGCCTCGCCTTAACCTTGAAATACCCTGAGCGCATCTATAGCTCAATGGTCGTCAACAGTAGTGTCGCTGGGCACAATTCCATCCGTATGACTCCCAAAGGAATCATGATGATGGCGAAGACCTATTTTAAAGGCGAGAATGCGACCGCGGACTGGAAAAAATTGCTCGTCAGCAAGGACATGAGCCAAGATCGCCGGAATCAAATTGTGCAAATTTGGCAAGACATTATCGAACGATCAGGAATGCCTAACGCTGAAAATTGTGCCAAACAAATCATGGCCGCGATGAAGTTTAAAGTTTCAGACCGCCTAAGCCAAATTTCGGTCCCCACCGCCATTGTTTATGGTGATCATGATTTCTTCGTGCCCTATTACAATAGTCTGAAGCTTCATGAAAAAATTCCTGGATCTTCCCTCATTTGTATCCCCGGTGCCGGGCACGAAGCTCATCTTTGCCAACCCGAATTGTTGCGTCAGACCGTGGTTGATTTCGTGAAAGAGCA
>JBIKVD010000491.1:0-4164 GCA_044357055.1 Oligoflexales bacterium
CTGACCGGGCAAGCGGATTGCGGGACCGCCAATTATCCCCTTTCCACCTTTGCGGGCTTCAACATAACCATTAGCGCCGGCGTCGATGGCAGCAAAATTCTCTGTGTGAAGGGTCGCGATAAATATGGCAATGAGCAAACTACCCCGACAAGTTACGCATGGACCCAAGACACTGTAGCGCCTCTTGCCACATACAGCGGTGAGCCGGCAGAGGGATCAGTCGCCGCGAGTCTTAATGTAACTGTCGCGGGGGCTGGGGTTAGTGAATACCGCTACGACTTACTGAGTGGGGTTATAAACTGCAGCTCGGCTACTTACTCGGCTTGGCAAGCAGTCGCGACTGCCATTACCGAATCCACCGGCAGTGACGGACTAAAACTTTTGTGCATCGAAGGCAGAGATCTTGCTGGCAATATTCAATCTACTCCTACTAATTACTCATGGACCAAAGGTACCCCAGCAGGATTTGTAAAAATCGAAAAGGCTGTCTCTGGCCTTGCCTATGAATATTTTATCATGCAGTACGAAGCTTCGTTAGAAAGTGGCAGCTTTGGAGCTGATAGCATCAGTAACGATGGCGCGGATCTAAAGCGCTGCAACTATGAATTCCATGTTAACCTCGATAGCTTTCACGCTAGCTGCGGAACCAAAGCTTCAACAGCAGTTCCGCAGAGTGTCAGTGGTCAAGCTCCTATTGCTGGGGTCACCTGGCATCAAGCTTTTGCCACCTGTCGCAATCTATCCAGCAGCGCATACTTAGTGCGTCTAGCCACCAGAGAAGAGTGGCTGCGAGCCGCTAAGTGGACGGGTAGCGATTACACCGCCATGTGGAATACTTACACCGCGGATTGCAAGGTCAGCGGCGGCACCGCAGACACAACTGGCAACAGCGCAAACTGTAAGAATGGCCTTAATCTATTTGATGTCGCGGGAAATGTCGCCGAATGGGTGGATATGCGCATGCTGCAGTATGACATTGCCGCCAACGGAGAGGAGCGCTTTTTTTACGGACCAGTGATCGGAAATCTCATTGATAACGGCATTGATGGATTTACTAGACGCTTTCATTTGATTGACCCAGGGGCCGCAGGTCTTGCTCTAGCTATGGGTGCGAACTTTGCCACCCCTACGCTAGCTGATAGAAAACAATATGGCGATGATGTGCATGCATGGTTGGATCCGACCTCCTCCCCAAGCTCGGCGGGTTTTCGTTGCGTGGCCTTTAGCAAAAGTAATTCGCCAACTCTGGCCGAACTGAGTCTACCATCTGAACCGCTCTATACAGCGGCAGATCTACCAGCAGGCAACACTGCTAATTGGAAAATCCCAGAGAATCTCTATGAGAATGATACGCGTTATGAGGAACTGAGCATTGTTGTCAATGGCAATACCAGCGATAGCGCTGCTGAAGGCGAAGTGACCATCACCTGGAGACCCTGGAGCAAAGAGGTCTGCAACGATGCCACCTGTTCAGCTCCGCAAACCCTGGATAATTTCACCTATAGGCTCTACCGCTTTCGCGAACCCACCCATCAATCGATTCGCCTGGCAACACCTTGGGCATTAAGCGGTGGTCCTTACCTTACCGATGAGAACTTGGATCCTTTACTTGCATCAGCAAACAATGATCTTATTGCCGCCATCAGCAATTGTACTACTGCCACCGCAGGAAATTGCACTTTTACTGACAATACCACGGCAGGTACAAGTTTTTCCCCGACCCATTATTATCGTTATCTTCTCGTTGCGCTTGACGCTGGAGGCAACGCCATGCCAGCTCAGGTGCAGCGTTTTCACTCACCGTTTTTTGCCGGTGATCCCGCGCTGGCAGGAGCTCAGAGCTTTAGACTTGAACCTCGTTACCGCAAGGCAGCCGTGTTTCTTGTCGATGAAGAACATCAGCAGGCAAAGGCCGCACCACAAATCATGGTGCATGTACCGATGGACAAATCAGGGCTCGACCATGATTTTTTTATACAAAAATATGAAGGAACCTTGGCCACAGGCGGCGTCAACAATAACGCCACCAATGCCAATAACCCCCTATCCTTTGATAGCGGTAACGGCTATAGCTGGCTTGCTGATGCTGCCAAGTGTCATGATAAGTTTTTGCAAACTGGCGGCACCATTGATGCGACCCTATGCGGTACGAATTCCACCATCGCCACCGTTAAATCTGCCCAGGCATTCGCTCCACTTGTCAGCATTGATCAAGGCGCCTACTGGCGTGCCTGCCGCAAAACCAGTTACGCGGATGGTGATGGCAATAACTACCGACTCATCTTACCGTCCAGCGCCGAATGGAACAAAGCCGCCGACTGGGGTGACGTGGATCTGGACGGCACTATCGATCAGCATGTGGTAGCCGCCAGAGTGGGTGAAACCATTCATGGTGGTGTGGAATACAGTGGTGCTGGAGCCGATGCCGTGACCGTGCGTTGCCATAGTGATAATAATCCGGGTTCACCTTACAACAGCAATAGTGCCGAAACAACCACCTGCCGCTCTCGCTACGGCATGGCCGATCATGTGGGTAATATCTGGGAATGGGTCTCTGATCGCCATTACAGCGGCGCGGGTCTTGATAACGGCCTGGCTGGTTTGTGGCTGGATCACGCAACGAAAACCTCAAATGGACAAAACTCCGCTCCGGCAGGCTTTGATTTGCTGCGCGGCAGCGTGCCGGCGGATAAAACGGCAGGTGCCGAAATCGCCAGCGCTTTAAATGGCGATAATTATTGGTATAATACCACGCTTCGCGGTGTGTTCCGGGGCGGCCGCTGGAGCACTGCCGCGGACGCTGGCCGCTGGTCCCTGTACGCGGCCGTTGCGCCGTCGTACGTGGACACGTCCTTCGGCGGGCGCTGCGCTGTGCCCTAGCCATAGACGAAATAAGATTAGATTTTAGTCGTTTAGCTTTTAGTGTTCCGGACTACTGCACTGTTCACTTCCACGTTTAGCGGCTGAATGGCTTGCTGCTGGATTATGGATCCAGCATGTCTAAATAAGCAGTTCCTATACACCCGTCGTCGTCCCGAATTAAGCGCTTGCTACCGCATTTTGCAAGAAGAGCTTGCGACGTTTATTGCTGATCGTGCAGCCGAGGGTCTCCCTCTGCCTGATTATGCGCTCGACGAGTTCGAGGCCTATATGAAGTGTGGGATCTTAGCCCATGGCTTTCTTCTTCTAAAATGCCAGGACTGCGATGATGAAAAGGTCGTGGCGTTTTCTTGCAAGAAACGGGGCTTTTGTCCTAGCTGTTGCGCCAAACGCAAGGTCGAGGCAGCAGCTCACCTACTCGAGAATGTGCTGCCGTTAGTTCCCCATCGTCAATTTGTCGTCACATTTCCCATTCCCTTGCGCTACTGGCTGCAGTCAAATCGCAAACTTCATGCCCGAGTGCATAAGCTCATGATACGCGAGATCCATCGCTACTACATAAATAAAGCTAAAATCCTAGGCATCAAGGATCCGAGGCCCGGCTCCGTGAGCTTCACGCAGCGCTTTGGCAGCGCTCTAAACTTGAATATTCATGCCCATATCCTCTGTCTAGATGGGGTTTACATGCAAGTGCGTGACGAAGTGAAGTTTAAAAACGTGGATGCTATCAGCAATGGTGAGGTGGCAAATCTAATAGACCGTATTGCCAAGGCCGTGCTGCGTTATCTTAAAAAGCATGAATACCTAGATAAAGATGGCGAGATTACACAAAACCCAGAGGCTGACCCTTTATTCGAAGATCAAAGTAGCTTAGCACTAGCGACACAAAATTCAATCCTTGGCCGCATTGCTTTCGGTCCGAATGCAGGAAGTCGAGTGACCAAGATTGGTTCCGGCTTTGGTTATTTGGAGGAAATCCCATTAGCCAAGGGCAAACGTTGTTATAACGTGGGCGGCTTTTCGCTGCACGCCAATACCTCCACCAATACCTTGCAACGAAAAAAGCTTGGTGGGTTGATTGAATATATAGCAAGAGGCCCGCTTGCCAACGATCGACTGGAAATCTTAGCGGATAAGAAAGTCAAACTTCGCCTAAAGACTCCATATACGGATGGCACGACACATATTCTGTTAAGCTTCTCGGAGTTCATCGAAAAACTCGTAGCCCTAATTCCACCCCCGAAAGCCCATTTGGTGCGCTGGGGTGGGGTCCTAGCGCCGAAC
>JBIKVD010000363.1:0-4162 GCA_044357055.1 Oligoflexales bacterium
CAGCGGCATTTCGCGTATTGAGACAATTGATGTCCTTGAGTAGGGTGCTGCGAATGATTTCTATATCAATGTCAGTCTCGACCTTTTTCGATACTTTGATTTGTTCTGTCATGGTGTAATTGATTTGCGTGACAATGGCACCCATGATGCCCACAGCTATAAGCATTTCTAGCAGGGAAAATGCTTGCATGTTGGAGATGCTATCTTTAATGCGCGTTGCCATAGTTTAGTCCTCTTTCACACAAACGGCGTAGAGGTCATACCAATAATTCGTATAATTTATCCTGAAATCAGGAATTCCAGACAAACCCTCAAATCCTTGTGACATGTCATTGGTAGCGCAGCGGTTCGTGGCTATATAAAGGCTCGAGTCGCGATCAAACCAGGTCACGTAGTTGGTAGCCGTGGGATCAGCGGCACCAGGCCCAGACATGGGATTGTTTTTATGTTTTTGCAGCATATAGCTGTTGAAATAATCTGTTGAGTAAACAAAGCAGTTTACTACTTTCCAACCTGGCTTGGCATTGCACCCAATGCCGTCGAGAGTATTCCCTCCTTGAATGAAGCGATAATTTGTCCAGATATCTGTTGGCCCCGCCACGACAGTTCTGGTCGTGGGTAAATAGCTGCCGGCACTTCCCATCGCGCGGATTTTTGCGATAGCAATTTGAACCTCAGGTTGCCCTCCGCAGATCCAGTTGCTGACGGCGTCGCTCCATCGAAGTATTTCCCCATCTTGACAGGTTAAATTAAGCTTATCAGGGGTAAAGGATTGAGGGGATAAATCCACGTTCCCCACGCTGGCGTTTTTAAATATTCGGCCTTCATCTAGGCCGAACCAAGCTATGTGATAGCCCTGAAAGGCCGGCGTCTGTGCTGGACTCGCATCAAAATGGCTATGGTCGAGACTAAAATCAAAGATATCGGCCCCGGTTACACCTGTTCCAAGGGTTCCGCCAGGAGCTAATCGGTTGGTGGTAAAGGTCATACCGACAATGAGTGGATTCGTGATCGAGTCTTCCGCAAAATCAACGCCCTGCACCTTGCCATCTTCCACCAAGACCGCGTTATTTACAGCGCCATCGGCTACGTCGGCGAGAGCCACAGCTCCGGGTGAAAAATCGATCGTGTCTACAGCATCGGGGGCGATATGGTTCGTATTTAAGGCTCCAACAGCCAGATCCACGGCTGCGACGGCTCCGTCGGCGAAATCACCTCCGGCTAAAGTATTTAAGGCGAAGTCAGGGTTTGTTACCGACGAGGGCTGAAGTTTGCCGCTGGTGATTTGTGAGGAGCCGATCTTTCCTGCTGTAATCTGTCCCGCACCAATATCAATTCCCTGAATGCTCCCATCGGCAATTTTTGCGGGTGTGATCGCATTGTCCATGATTTTAGGTCCAAGGATTGGAGCCAAGGCCGCCGTCTCCATGTTACTAGACTGCGCTTCTTCACAACCAGTCGCATCCTCGGAAAAGAAGGTCTTGATAAAGCCGAAGATATTGTTTCCCGCAGAGTCTTTTCCGGGACTGCAAGTTGAAACGGCTTTGGTGACCGCCCCATTGATAAAGTCTCGACACAAGGGTAGATTATCTGCTCCCCCAAAAATGACGTTAGAGAAATCTAGATTGCGATTTGTAATCTTATCGACCACGAAAGTATTGCCTGTTCTTTTGGCCACAGAGACTCTAAGGCCCAAATTAGCGACGCACTCGGTCCGTAGCCACCAATCACCGAAAACTTGATAGGAGTTTGCAAAGCTGCCGGTACCGACCGCGCCGGTGGTCAGAGGATAGACGCCCTTGCCACTGCGCCCCTGCGGTTGCAAAAAAGTTGCGGGGCAGGCACTAAGCGCTGTGGCGCTCGTCATATTCAAGGTTGAAGGACAGTCAATCTCAGAGCCAAGGCGCAAGCGGATGGCCTGAATTTCATTGCGGTCCTCAATTCCGGCAGCGACGCGAATGTTGTCGCTCATAACCTTCATCGTGGTACCAGTGACGATGCCCCCGATGCCCACAGCCACTAGGGTGGAGACAAGCGTCGCTCCACGCTGCGAAGTCCAATTTTTTCTTTTTGCCAAGGGCACGTCTGATACCTCAATTGTTTCTAGAGGCTGAATCGGGAAAATAAGGAAAAACTTTAGCTGCGGAGAATATTCTAGTTTCTTAGGGCGGTTATGGGGTCTTTTAGGTGATAGGTCCTGATTGCTGGGCTTTTGAATCTGGTAAAGGCTGAGGGCAATGGCCTAAGTCACCTCTGAGTTATTGATCAACGGGAAACAGGTTTAGCGACAAGCAATATACGGTGTCCTTTTGAGGGCAGTTTTCCATTTCTTGCATCATTTCCCTGCGAAAGGCCTGCAGGCGATCTCGACAGCTTGCGACTTTCTCCTTGCTGGTGGCAAACACGATAAAAGAATTATCACGGACGCTTACGGAATGTTTCTGCAGAGATCTTTGCGCTAGGCTCAAGATCTGACGGTGTAAGGACCGAATCACCTTCGAGGGGACCCCGTGTGAGGTTGTCATAAAATTGTTTGAAGCTTGCAAACGTCCGTTTCGTTCTTCTAGCATTCCAATTTTTTTTAGCCTGGCGATGGCAGGAGCGACTTCTAACAAGTTTATCCCCAGCCGCGGCGCGATCCATTCGTCCCTTTGGCAAAAGTCTTCGAGACGAGTCAACTCGATGAGGGCAATATGATACCACTCCTTGATGATGAACAACCACTCGTCCTGCACTGTTTTTGCTTCAATCTCAAGTTTGGCTTTGCCAATGCGAGCCCGGATATGAGCGGCATCAGCAAGGTCCAATGATTTTCTTAAGCGAATGAGATCGAGGAATAGCTGCCGTTCTAACACAGAAAAACCAAGTTTTCTGCTCATCAGAGTTCCGGATTGAATGGTCAATTCCTGGCGGTGCTTTAGCAATACGGAGATGGTAGATGGCGCCATCTCCAAGCTCTTGGCGAAGGAGCGCAAAGAGTAACGCGGATTTTTTGCTTTTCGACTGGAGAAGAGATCTTGCAAGAAGAGACGGTAGTCATCGTAGCTACTAATGGAGATGGGAGTTGGATCTTGCATTGTCTTCTTCATGCACACCGTCCCTTGAGAAGTCGTTGTTCACGCATTACGGATTCAGGACATAGCCCGCTCCTGGGGCCAATACTCTGGACTCCACTCCATCGATGTTGGCAAATGCAAACTTTTGCCAGGAACCGCCCCAAAAATGCACTTTGCCGTCATAGGAGGGTGAGGCAAATACGTAGTCACCCTCAGGTGAGTTCTGCAACCCAAGCTGGTTCCATCGATCCGTGGCGGGATCGTAGTTATAGCCGCTTCTTTCTTTGGCTCTTGCATGTTTGCGATAGCCGCCCCATATCAGCATGCTTTCTCCCGTCCAGACTCCCGCGTGCGCGCAAAGCGGTCCTGGTGATCCTCCAGCACTCAAATTCCGCCACTGGTTAGTCTTTGGTTGAAAAGCAAAGCCATCACCATGGCAATAATGCCTTTCATCAGTGATCGGATCTACGGTCATATCCTGCGAATCACGGAGGCCTCCATAAATGATGAGCTCGCTGCCAGACCAAACCGCAGAAAAATCTATGCGTCCTTTCCTATGGGGCGGTGCGGGCATAGGTCGCCAAGTGTCCATTTGTGGATTGTAAATGGCGCCATCGGTTAACATCAGAAACTCATCCTGTTCGCCCGTGTCGGTAACTGTGACCGACGCCCCGCCCCAGATAATCATCTCCTGCCCAGTCCACACAGCGGCATGCAAATATCTGGCGCTGGGAGCGCCTTTGCCTGAGAGGGGGCGCCAAGTTCCTTGTTCGGGGTCATAAATCGCGCCATCTGCATAAACCTTTTGGGTTTCGTTGCTGTTTTCAGCTTTAGTCCAAGCCCCACCCCAGACGATGACCTCCTTACCTGTCCATATTGCCGAGGCTGCATATCGCGGAGACGGTGCTCCGCGGTCTGTGATCTCAAACCAGCGATCAGTCCGAGGATCATAGCTTTTCCCGTCTCCATAAATTTTAGGGTAATGAAATACCTCCGGCAGGCTCTTGCTTGCTGTCATTGCCGCCCCACCCCAGATAAAGGCGCGATGACCCATGGCGACGAATGCAGGTTTGACTCGGGGCGTGGGGACATTTTCTTTGGTCACT
>JBIKVD010000364.1:0-4130 GCA_044357055.1 Oligoflexales bacterium
TCAGGGTTCTGAAAACACTTCCGCAAAATACCAGTACTCGACACTGCAGATAGAGATATCTCATACGAATCCGTATTGCAATTTTCTAGCACAATTTTCCCATATCTTTTAAGCAGGTGCTTACTGAGATTTGAAAGATCTGAGGTGGATAATTGGGATTGATGAGATTCAATTTTTGCCAGCTCCCCGATTATACGGCGGGCCACATCCATCTGCTGAAGTCTCAATAAATGCTCTGTAATTTCATATAATTCTCTTATTGCGTCGCTTCTATAATCGTCTTCTTGCTCTTTGGTTATTGCCCCATAATAGGACAATCTCGCCAGAATATCAATTTGTTGAGCGCTTGGCTGAGATTTTGCAGAAGTCAAATCCACTCCAAATCGCAATCTGCGCAGCCTCATCTTAGCGAGAGCGGATTCGAGAATCTCCGAGTCGACGCTTTCTTTCTCATACCTAAGGAGCGAACTTAGCTGCGTCTCTAACATCAACAAATCCTGCTGGGCGCCAGGTTCAGGGAAGCTTTGGTTGGCCTTTTCCATCTCTTGTTGCAACTTAACCAAGAGTCCTAAACGCTGATGCTGCAAGGGTACGATGATTTCTTCTCCGGGAACGGTCATGATTTGAGCTGTGACCTGCTCATACTCTTCTAGCAAGAATGTTTTGAGCGGCACAAAGGCATCAAGATAGAAACCGCCATCGCCTGCGGCATAGACCTTAAAAACTGTTGCCACCCGCTGCTCAGCATCCTTTGATACACCACCGGTTCCAATCAGGAAGCCGCCAAGCGCGAGAGGACGGCTTTCATCAGTAACACTAGCAATCTGTGATGCCTCACAGGGACCCTCTTTCCTCACGGCTTTCAAGCAGCCTTGGCAGCATAGGATCAGCAAAAGAAACCCCGTCCAAGCTGAAGCTGCACATCCTCGTTTGCTCTGCTGCATCACATCTGCCCATTCGTCGTCACCCAGGCAACAGTCGTATTATTACCTAGCGGATATTCTTCTTTAATGACCATTTATTCTTTAGAATGATCTTAACACATAAGCCCCCAAGCAAAACGGATTGGAGTACCGGTTTTTGGCCATTCTGCAAAAGCTCAAAAGAATGAACGAGAGCAAATGCCTCAAATCCAATGCTATACTGCCGTTATTATTAATATACTACCTCGTCGCCGCCTGTGCGCCTGCCCGATCCACCGTTCATGATCCTGGACCAGCCACCCAGCTGCCACAAAGTGCCGAGGCAAAGGAAAACGAGATTAGGCCAGGAGACCTAGATCAGAGCCTCTCGGGAGAATTGGGGGATCTTAGTGTCAGTGGCAGCGGCGTCCGTGATGGCAATGGTGGAGATGTGGTCCATTGCCAAGCTCCCGTGGCAAACTTCGCCAACCGCAAAGTCCTATCCCTAGACCTCTACGAAGCTTACCTGCGCAAACTCACTTGGGATTTTGGTCAAAGCGAAGACTTTACCCAGATAGCTCTGAATCTCCTGGAACAGTTTAAAACTGTCGACGCTGCGCGCTACCAAAAGTATCGATCTTGGGTGCAAAACTTTCAGAAGGAAGCGCTGATTTCTGACAATCTCTATATTCCACAGTTGGCCGACGAGGGGGCCGTATCTTTGCCCGCCGGATGCATCATCGAACAGCTGGTTTATCATCGCCAAACGATTCTCGATGCTACCCAGCGCTATATGATTAAGAAATCTCTTTGGGATGCCATGGACGCTAGCAACAAGGCCGCGATCGTTTTGCACGAGATTCTGTACCGCGAAGGCCTCGACTTTGGGCATCAAAATTCTCGTCGGATTCGTCTATTTGTCGCTTACCTAGCTGCCGGGAAAATCGGAGGCATGGACCCGACGACCTACCAATATTTCCTCTCCGAGATCATTCAATTTCGCAAATTTGAGTTGATTCACCAAGAAATGATTTTCCTGGGAGCCAGCGTCAGCTATCACCCCAACGGGCACATAGCCAAAGGCATGCTTGCTAAGGCGATCTCTCAGAAGATTGGCGATCTGACTTATAACCTACCGGCAGAGACCTTCATCTACTTTCACTCTGATGAATCGCTTGCTTCTGTAGAGAATCGCCAAGGCGTTCGTGCCGATTGGAGTTTAAATGGTTTACCGGAAACTGCAAAATTTAGGCGATGCGACGGGGATGGGATCTTCGAAAAGTACGTTTTTGACGAAAAGGGCACTTTGACCCAAGGTCAATGCTTGGTGGGCTCACCAATCAAAGCATGTTTGCAGGAATTCCCCTCCTCCGACACCGCGGTTGAAGCTGCATACTACTCCGACAGTTGCCTTGTGGAATCAAAAGCGACCGAATTTTATGCCAACGGGATGATAAAAAGCCACGAACCACAATCTCAGAGCTACCTTTCGCTACCGAAGTTCCTATGGCACTCCTCGATCAAAAAATGGCCCCCTCTTGTAGCCGTCAAAATAGCTTCCACGATCGAGTTCTATAGTAACGGACGACTCAAATCCTTTGTCCCTTCTGAAGCCCTTGCGATCGAAACAGACAAAGGGCAAATCATTCAAATAGGCGCTGAACAAGTGGTCTCTCTTTCGGAAGAGGGGATGCTGCTACCATGATTTCACAAAAAATCCTCTTATGGCTCCTGAAATTTAGCCTCTTGTTAGCAGGTTGCCAACCTCGGATACGCGATGTCCCGGTCGTGACCCCAAGAGCCCCTGCAGAAACGCCCACGCCCCCCAAGGAAGACGGGTCAGTTATCATCCTCCCAGAAATGATCCAGCCAGCCGACAAAGACAAGACGGCGATGACTCTGCAGCAGATGTATGCAAGCTTGCCCGAGTATAAGGGCGAATATTCCTCGGAGGACTCAGAATCTTGGGTAGCAAATCTTTCCGTGATGCGAGGCGTGATTTGCCTTCAAGGGGAAAAAGCTACGCTTGAAATTGTCCCCCAGCTTGAAAAGCCGGAGCGGGAGCAAACCAGCGATTCAGATAAGGAATTCTTCCGGCAGCTCACGCTCATAGCAGAACATATGCGAGCCTTAGATCCGGTTTTAAGTCAGAGAATAGGTACTTTTATCAGAGATTTCTCCCAACAAACATTATTTTCAGATTTTCCCTTAACGGATCTGATCACTGAGCAGAACCTCGCTAGCTTGATCTTAAAGCCCTATCAAAGAGACTGTCGCATTGCCCTAGGGGCGATCAATCATGCAATTATGGTCGGGGGAAACAGATTCGAGCGATATATATGGAACCCGCTTTGGCGGCAGCTGACGCCCCCTGAAAAAGTGCAATGGGCCTTAACCTGGATGATCGATGATTTGGGACTCATTAGTGAAACCAGATACGAAGGCCTTTCAGCACCGTTTCTAACTTTCCTCTCAAACCTGCAGGAAAAATCCTACCAAATTACAGAATGGGTCGAATATGCGAGCACCATCGATGCCATCGGTGGCAAGTATCTCTACCCCTACGGAGAACTATGGCTAGATGCCACGAAGATTAAAATGGATGAAGGGGGAATGATTTCGGGTTGGTTTATTCATACCAAAAGTCCGCCACAAATCAAACTAGGCAGCGTGCTCTTAAGTGATGAGGGGGCGTGGCGTGAATTCATTGCCGTCTCCTTTAAGGGCGGAAAAATCAAAACCATGGCCTCCTATGGTGAACAATTGTCTATCTTCCTTGGTGGCTGCGAGTTGCAGACCGAGAATTTTCCCTGGAACATCATTTTTTTGGATGAGGCTCAAAACTGGTTTTCCCTAGTGGCGACCTTCGACCTCGGACCCTGCTTCACATCCCTAGGAATTCTTCGCGAAAATAGCAATGCCACGCCTACCAATCATACCATCAAAAAAGACGCTCAGGGAATCAGCTTCCCTAAGGGCATTTCTATTTCCCGGAGTGATATCAACATGCCGTTGGGTTGGAGCTGTGGAAACAGTTTTTGTGAAACCAGCCTCATGTCTCTGTACCCCAACATGAAGATTAAGGAGCTATATCTCAATGACCAATCCATGACCACCACTGATGGAAAAGTCTATACCAATGGAAACTTTACAATTACCTATGATGAAGCGGGTAAGATCATCAAAATTATTGGAAATAGTGAGAAATAGCGAAACGATCTTGTCTGC
>JBIKVD010000080.1:0-13640 GCA_044357055.1 Oligoflexales bacterium
CAGCGGAAGCCTTAGTTTTTCTGCGCCCCTTGCTAGAATTTCTGCGGCGGGGCGCTACCTTGTCACTCGTGGATGCTCAACATATGAAGGAAGCCACTCGCGAAGCCGGTAGCCTGTATTTTCGGGGGGAAGGACCCATTGATTTGGTTGTGAACTCAGCATCGGTTCAGTTGACCTTTCGCGATGGTGACCAATACTGGGGCGTGCAGTGGAATGGCGGCCACCTGCATACCCTCGTTGCTATTGATCAGGTGGGGGTGGGTGCCCGGATGGCACCGACGCAGAAATTGGAGCGGGTGGCTTTAGAAAGGGCACTGCTTATTTTATATGGGATGCCCGTGGTACAGATTGAGGAAGCCATAGGGATCAGAGCCTTTTTGAAGGCCTTAACCACTGAGCTGGGAGTGCTAAGCTGACCAGGTGTTGGCAAGCGAGACAGAGTTTAAAGCTAGAAGGCTAGACTGGAAGATTTCTAAAGACAACTTCAGTTTGGTGCGATCGAGAGGACTTGAACCTCCACGCCTTGCGGCACTGGTCCCTCAAACCAGCGTGTCTACCAATTCCACCACGATCGCATAAGTAAAGATACTTGAGGGTATCGGAATTTGTTTTAAGGCTTTTGTTCCACAGGCGCTTCACTACCCTGTGTCTCACCGCCCGGGCTCACTTGGCCGTCTGTCGAACTAGGGCTAGCCGGTGAGTTGGCATCTGGACTTGTAACTCCTTCAGGGGTACTAACCTCCGGCTTCGTCGTTCCATTCTCAGGCTGCTCTGCTTTAGCATCGCCTGTTGGAGTCGGGATCTCTCCGGTGGGAGCCGTCATCTCTGGGGTGCCTGTTGCGCTTTGGTTAGAAAGTTGATCAGCAATCCCTTTTTTCCCAGCGTTGCCGCTGATAATCGTGAGGGAAATGGTGGTGAACATGAAGACCACGGCTGCGCTATAGGTTAGCTTACCAAGTAAGGAAGTCGCACCCGATGCACCGAAAGCACTCCCTGCATTGGACCCTCCCCCTAAAGCAGCACTTACACCACCTTGATTGCCCCCTTGAACGAGAACTACAAAAATCATAAAAAGCGCCACAATGACGTGAATGACGCTTAGAAAAGTCTCTAACATTCCAGATACTCCCTATTTCTCTATGCCCACTCTGTTTTGCCAACCCCAGTGTAGGGCTTCAACAGATTCAAAGTAAAATAAATTCAATAAATAAATAAAAATATTAATTAAAATTAAATTAAAGTGGTGCCGCCTCCCAGAATCGAACTGGGGACACGAGGATTTTCAATCCTCTGCTCTACCGACTGAGCTAAAGCGGCTCGCAGATGCCCTTTGGCAAACACGATCTGCTCAATCCGCACACTATAGTAGGGTGGGATAGAGATGGAAGTATTCTATTATTAGTATTAAACATTGAAGTCAAGGAATTCGTGCGCGGGGAGCCGTCAGGACATGGATTGGCGGTCCCGGTTTGCTAGAGAGAGGCAAGACATGATGATGAAAGTGGACCCCACCAGGAAAGAGTTAGATCGACCGGTTATTTTAGCGGGGCCCTGCCTGGCCGAGTCCTATTCTATGCTGCAAGAGAGTGCCCTCTTTTTGCAGGGTCTTGCCCAGCGCCTCGATTTTGACTTTTACTTTAAAGCTAGCTTCGACAAAGCGAACCGCAGCTCGGCTCATTCTGTTCGAGGCTCTGGAATGGATTCGACCCTCACTTGGTTTGCAGACTTGAAACAGCAGCTGGGAGTCAAGATTCTTA
This sequence comes from Oligoflexales bacterium, assembly GCA_044357055.1. Taxonomy (GTDB): domain Bacteria; phylum Bdellovibrionota_B; class Oligoflexia; order Oligoflexales; family JBIKVD01; genus JBIKVD01. Next base: position 1,758 of record JBIKVD010000080.1, read on the forward strand.
CGGATGTCCACGAAACTTATCAAGTGGCACCCACTTCCTCAGTTGTTGACATGCTCCAAATTCCTGCATTTTTATGTCGACAATCGGATTTAGTAATGGCGGCCGGTCGCACCCATTGCGACATCAATATTAAGAAAGGGCAATTCATGGCCCCTGGGGGTATGGAAGCCATCGCCGAAAAAGCTAGGCTGAGTAAAGCTGAGGCCGGAGCACGCGGCACTGTATTTTTGACTGAGAGAGGCGCGTGCTTTGGCTACGGTGACCTTGTCGTTGACATGCGGTCGCTGGCGGTGATGGAATCCCCGCGGACACCAGTATTGTACGACATGACTCATAGCGTGCAAAAGCCACCCTTAGGTGAAGGCAGTATGGTATCCCGAGCGACACGGAATTTTATCCCTTTACTCGCCCGGGCGGCGGCGGCAACAGGGTGTTTGACAGGTTTCTTTCTTGAGAGTCACCCAGACCCAAAGAATGCTTGCAGCGATAAGGATTCCCAGCTGAACTTCGAACAGACGGAGCGGCTATTGACGCAATTGATTCCCCTATTGAAGGAGAGTCGACGGCAACGCCGGGAGCTGGACCCTCTGTTTCTTTAAGGCTTGCGGATTCTTTAAGGCTTGCGGATTCTTTAAGGCTTGCGACAAGGCAGGTTTTTTCAAGAGTGTTGCTTCTTCAGCAAGTTTTAGGCAGCTCTCACAAATCAGGAACTGCTAATGGCTCACTTTGCTTTTCTAGCACGTAGCGAGTGATGGTTTGCACATTGGGCATATCTTTGGTCACCACATCCATTTGAAATTCAATCGTCTCCTCTGTCGTTAAGGTCCATGTCAGGTCGTATTCCTGAGTGTTCGTCTTTAGATAATAATGATTTTTGACCCCAAGGGTTAGGACTTCGCTTGGTCGTTCTTTGATCTGAATCTCAGAAAAAGTCTCGCTTTCAATATTCTCAGCGTAGGAAAAACCACCCGTATCTGCTGATATTTCCCCCACCACAAAAACACCATTTTTTAGCAGGACTTGCCCATTTTCTCGAGAAAAGGCCAAGACTTCTTTCTTCGAAGAGCCTGTCTCATCAAGCTCGAAGCATATTCCTTCGGAGGTACCTAAAAATCCTATCAAGTCGGCAGAAAAAGGAATGTTTTCAGCAAAAAAGGGATCCAAGGGCGCGCTCAAGCCAAACCAGGGAGACTCGGCCGAAGGGGCTGCGGTCTCGGCGCCTGCGGAGGTGGGCGCTTCGCCGTCTTTGACCTTGTCTTCAAATTGTCCTTCTTCAGGAGCTTGGGCCTCTTCATTTGCTACTTTATCGTCCTTGCGGTCGGGCTCACCACCCCAAAAACCATTCCCCACATGAGTACCGCAGCCGATAGCCGGTAGGAATGTGAGAATGACCATCCAATCTAATCTCTTCATCGCGCTCATTTGCGATACCCCCTCGTATGAGGATACATTTGAATATTGACCTGAACAATAGCGTCATTGGATTGTGCCTCTGAGGCATGTACAGCCCATTCGTGGACTTCTTTGACAAAGGCTTTAATCTTACTTTTCAACTCGGGTAATCCCGATTCGGGAAGAACGAGAGTCAAAGCGTTAAACTCTCTCTCCTGAACCCCCAATTTTTCCAGAGACTGCTTGGCTTGATCTAGCATCTGTCGATGAAAATTTCGCACGGCGAGATTTGCGATCTCATCCGGACTAGAAATCATATTATCGACAACTTGATAGTGCCCCTGTTCATCCTTACGGATAAAGCCACCCTTTAAAAGGAAGCGAATCGCGCTGCTTATGTCCTCAACTTGCACATCCATGACGAGCTGGCGGCTAATCCAATATGGGTCGTCGCGAAATTCTTTGAGAAGAATCATTTCCCGCGCTACTGGATAGATCCAATGGCTGAGGTATTGAAAGGTTTCTTCTCCCAAATTTCTGCGATTCTTGTAGGGAATCAATTTCTTAAGTTGTAACAGCAGACCTTCTTTAAGGTTGTCAAGTTTAGCCTGATTGAACTCTACCAAAGTCACAAAATATTCTGCGGCGGTTCCTGTGAGACCGAGGCCCTTAGCAAATTTCTGCGCAGCGTCTCGGCTTAGATTGCGCTCTCCGTCCATCACGAGTTTGAGTAGGTTCGGAGAAGAGAAACCTGCTGCTTTAGAGAAGGCCCGAAAGCTGTAGCCACGGGGGCCACTCTTTTTAAATTCATAGTAGTCCCGCAAGTAGGATCGGTAGTCTACGTAGTTGTACAAGTCAGATGACTTCATGTTGATGACACTCCCCGGGAGGATCGCCTGTTGCGGGCAGATACTCCCTAGGTATAGTATTCGGAATTTTTCGGCAAAAGTTAAGGCAAATTTGTATATATCTAATTATATTAATATTAATGATATTACTGAATACAGTATTTTGCCGCCGAGGCGCGTTCAGGTCCCGATCAATGACTCCTGAGGCCCAGGCTTTTACAGATTCTGGTCCAGAAATGGGTTGAATTTCAATATGGGAAACAGGCTCTACGTAGATTTTGCGAAAAAGCTCCGCTTTTGCGCAAAAATCTACGTAGTGGGGAGCAGGACGGACCATGGGTCAATTGATGGTGCCGGCGATGTCAAAAATCGGTAGATACATGGCGATCACAATGAATCCGACGAATCCACCGATGAAGACTATGAGAATGGGCTCGATCATGGCTAAGACGGTTTGCACAGCTAAATCTACTTCCTCTTCATAAAACTCGCTTACTTTTTGCAACATTTCATCGAGGGCTCCTGTCTGCTCTCCAACAGAAACCATGGACACCACCATGGGGGGAAATAAAGTCCCCTCACCAAGCGGTTCCGAAAATTTGACTCCTTGCTCTATTTTGACTCTCATCCCCATAACAAATTTTTCAATCACGCGATTTCCCGCCGACGAGGCGCATATTTGCAAAGCTTCAAGGAGATTCACGCCTGACGTTAGCATGGTAGCCATAGTTGTACAGAAGCGGCCAACGGCAATCTTTTTGAGCAACATGCCAATGCCCGGAACTTTGAGCATGAATTCATCCCAAAACAGAGCCCCTCGTTCCGTCTTTTTTGATAGCTTGACTGCCGTAATCATGACCGCGATGGCGGCAATGATTTCTAACCAGTTTTTTTGCAATATTTCAGACATGGAAATCACAAATTGCGTGAGCCCTGGCAATTCCTTGCCGGTCCCGTCAAATTGTTTGGCAAAGATGGGGACGACGAAGACTAACAGTGCGGCTATAACGCCGAAAGCCACAACCATGACAATCATGGGATACATCATGGCAGATTTGACTTGGCCTTTAATCTTTGCAGCCTTTTCAATGTAGGTGACGAGTTTCATCAAAATCTTGTCAAGGTTACCAGAAGCTTCGCCAGCGCGGACCATCGACACAAATAGGCTATCAAAAATCTTGGGATAACCGGCGAAGGCATCACTCAGCTTTGCGCCATTTTCCACGGTATGGCGAATCTGCCGAATCAGTTTGCCAAAACTTCGAAGGCGCTGTTGCTTGGAAAGTAGTTCGAGAGCTTGAATCAGGGGTACACCGCTGTTTATCATCGTCGCGAGTTGTTTGGTAAAGACAATGAGATCCTTAGCGGTTGGATTGCCCTGGCCGATTCCAATTTGAATCGTGCCACTTTTGTCCTTGAAGAACATACCACCCAGGTACTCGACCTCTCCATCGTCAAGGTCGCTGTCAGCCTGACTCGATTTTCCGGCTTCGAGACTCTTGAGGGCTAGGATCTTCATTCTCCTGCTGCCCAGGCGATTTCGGGCTACTTCCTTGGAATTCGCTTCCAGAGTGCCCGTGACGATCACACCGTTGTGGTTCTTAGCTTTGTACTGCCAACGTCCCATGTCTTTTACCCCGCCTTCGGACGATTAGTGCCCGCGCGCTGACTTTGGGCTCGGAATTTATCGACCATTTCTGCCAATTCATCGGCATCCGGGCTTTTCGAAAATGCAAGGTCTTGGGTAATGAGCCGGCGCTTAAGAAGGCTGAAGAGAGATTGATTCATCGTTTGCATTCCCGAGTTCGCCTGGCCCGCCTGCATAGAGGAATAGACTTGATGGAGTTTATTTTCCCTCATCAGGTTGCGAATCGCGATGTCGGGTATCATGATCTCCATGGCCATGACCCGACCTCCTTGGGTCGACGGTAACAAAATCTGTGAAATCACCGCTTGGAGATTCAAGGACAACTGAGATCGGATTTGTGCCTGTTGATCAGCGGGAAAGACGTCGATCATCCTGTTTAAGGAGGTGACGGCGGAGTTGGTATGTAGGGTGCCGAAGACCAAATGTCCTGTTTCCGCCGTTGATATAGCAAGTCTGATCGTCTCTAGATCTCTCATTTCACCAACCAGCACAACATCTGGGTCCTGGCGCAGGGCGCTGCGAAGAGCATTTTCAAACCCTAAGGTGTCGGGACCGATTTCCCTCTGATTGATTAGACAATTTTTGTGCTCATGAACAAATTCAATGGGATCTTCAATGGTCACGATATGATTTGTTTCAGTCACATTGATGTGATTGATCATGGCCGACAGTGTGGTCGACTTTCCACTTCCTGTCGGTCCTGTGACTAAAATTAGCCCGCGCGGCAATTTGCATAGTTGATGCACGACTGGTGGTAGACCCAGCTCTTCCAGTGTCTTAATCTGAAAGGGTATTACCCTAAAGGCACCAGAGACGAAGCCCTTTTGCATATAGACATTGGCGCGAAACCTTGCCAGGTTCTTAACAGAGAAAGCGAAGTCGATCTCCTTTAGCCTTTCAAATTTGCTTTTTTGATCAGAGGTCAAAATTGCATAGATCAGTGACTTGGTCTGCTCTGGGTTCATAGGTCCAACGTCTAGCGGCTGGAGACTTCCATGAATGCGAAATCGTGGCGCAGATCCGCTAGAAATGTGTAGATCGCTTCCTCCCATATCAATAAGTGCCTTTAATAGCTGTGGTAAACTGTATTCCATAGTCAGGGCCTTTAAGAGACTCGTTTATGTTTGTTGTCTTCTTCGAGTACATCCCCACCGGTCTTTGCTACAACTTCCGTTGCGGTGGTAAATCCTTGAGCCATCTTTGTTATGGCAGACATCCGCAGGGTCTTGAGTCCGTTCTGAATGGCGACTCTTTTCAAGGCGATCGATGAATCGCCACGGAGGATCGATTCTTTTATGGGTTCCGTAACTGCTAGTACTTCATGGACGGCCACGCGCCCCTTCATTCCGGAGTCATTGCAGGTTCCGCATCCGGCGCCTTTCATCAGCTTGAACTTACCCACCCATTCCTTCGGCATTCCAAGAGCGATCAAAGTTTCCGGCTTGGTGTCTTTATCCTCGGTCTTGCATTTAACACAGATGGATTTGAGGAGTCTTTGAGCGGTAATACAGTTGAGAGCAGCTGCTAGATTGAAAGGCTCGACACCCATGTTCAAAAGTCGCGAAATCGTATCTGTGGCACTATTTGTGTGCAGAGTCGAGAGTACCATATGACCGGTAAGGGAGGCTTTTATAGCAATTTCTGCGGTTTCAAGGTCGCGAATCTCTCCGACCATGATGATGTCGGGATCCTGTCTTAAGAAGGCTTTCAACGCTGCGGCGAAGGTGAGTCCGATGTCGGCTTTGGTATGGACTTGATTGATACCTGGCAAGTTAAACTCCACCGGATCTTCGGCGGTCATAACATTGTGTGCTTCCTTGTTCAATTCAGCCAACCCTGAGTAGAGGGTCGTGGTTTTTCCAGATCCGGTTGGGCCAGTCACGAGGACAATGCCGAAGGGAGCGTAAATAGCTTTTTTGAACAGGGCCAGTTGTTCAGGTTCGAATCCGAGCTTGGTCATATCAACTTGCAGATTGGACTTATCCAAGATCCGCAAAACGATTTTCTCGCCATAAACGGTGGGTAAAGCATTGACGCGAAAATCGACCGGTTTTCCCGCGATATTAATGTTGATTGCCCCATCCTGCGGGAGGCGCTTTTCAGCAATGTTCAGCTTTGCCATGATCTTGATCCGTGAGATAAGCGCATTGTTCATGGTGCCGGGAGGACGGGCGATTTCATGCAATTCACCATCAATTCGTAAGCGAATCCTGGTAAAATCTTCGTAGGGCTCGAAGTGGATGTCCGAAGCACCACGTCGGAGACATTCGACCAGGGTTTTGTTGACGATTTGGATAATGGGTCCATCATCGCCAGAGGCGGAACTGATTTCTGCCCTTTGTTTCTCAGTTTCCTGTTTCTTTTCTCGATCTGTTACAGGACCCATTTTCAATTTGGAAATGTCGAGCGATTGACCATAATAAGTGTGGATAGCTTCCTTGATCTGCTGATCGCTCGCTAGAATGGGTTTGGGAAAGTATCCAGTTTTGAAACGGACTTTATCCAAGGCTTGCAAATCTCTGGGATCAGACATGGCAATAAAGACATTGTTTCCCGCTCGGTCAATGGGGAGAATAGAAAGTTCCTGGGCCATTTCTGAGGGAATCAACGCAATAATTTGCTTAGGAATATCTTTTTCTTTTAGTTTGAGAATAACTGGAACCTTATGAAACTTTGAAAACTCTCTTAGGATCGAGTCTATCGGTGCGACTTGGGCCTGCTCTAAAATGGCGATGAGCGTATCTTTTGAGTCTTTAGCTTTAGCTAGCAATTGCTGCACCGTCTGAGGAGGTATCCCCAGGTTTTGGATAAGCAAGGACTCAAGAGGATTAGCGGCCATGTATCTGCCCTGTCAAGAATGGAAGTAAGCACTGCCACACGCTAATCGTATCGGTGAAAATCGCAATTGTTGTAGAAGCGCAGCTGGTTTGCTGCTTTAACTTGCTAAAAAGGCTGACAAAACAATTGCAGGCGCTGATCTTTTCGCTAAAGCCCCACAGGGTTCGCATTTCACGTAAAAATTCTACTTTTTGGCTTTAGCATTGTAGAGATGCTAGTTTTTGAAGAATTCCGTCAGACTCTAACTTGAGACTTAAACGATTAAACTAGGCGCTGCTGATAGATTTTGAGGGGACTAACGTGCTGCAGTCGATAGTGAGCCATATGGATAGCCGCGAGCTTTTTTAAAATTATCAAACGGGTATTGCCTTCTTTGCCCTGCAGCGGGTGGCTCTGCAAAAATTTTCGGATGCATTTTAAGGATTCCGGGGGGTGAAAAACAAAGCCATTGGACAAATGCCACTTGCTTTGCCAGCGAAATAGGAGCGACTGGAACAGGGAACCTTTTTGAAAGGCAGGGCTAGCTTGGGCTTGTAGGCACACAAGATGCTCTTTATCAGTGAAAAGGTCGGTTAAGATCAACTGATGCTGATGGGACTTCTTCACCATGAAGAGGGAATGGTGGGGGGCCACAAACATCTGCTGGTCATCAAATGTTGAAAATCTGTCCGTTAATGCAGCTCGACAAAAATTCTCGTACGGAGAGGAGCGAAGGTGGATCCCGTCATGACTCGGTGAAAATAAGTAAAGGGCGATAAGATAGTTAGTGCGGTCTTCATAGAGCCGGTCCTCGGGATAGAACTTCCCAAGTTCGTCGCCTAAGCTCGCAATTTCAGATTTTGTGAGGTCCTCACCCTGCGTGTGGCATACCCAATTGAGGATCGACTCAACGAGAGCCGCGAAGTCTGGAGGAGAAGATTCTAAGCTGGCAGCATAGGGGTGAAAAAGGTGATGTATAGGGAATTGCGTCTTGGTCAAGTCAACCTTTCGCTGAGCGTAATCACTTGAGTGAATCATAGATAAGACTCTACCTGAGAGGGTAACAAAGGAGGAACGAAGCACCATTCTATAATACGGTCCCCAATGATCGGAAGCCGAAATTTTATGGGAATCCATACGAAAAACTCGCCCCGGCTGCAATTCTGTCGGACGTAGTTCACAAAAGTGTCGCGCTCAGTGAGCGCCAATTGTTCAAAAAAGAATATGTCTTCAAAAGGTATATACACGTTCTGATCTAAAAATGCTTTTTGCACTCTGCGGCGTAACTCCAGCGCTTTTTGGGGGTTTTGGCTGCCGGAGCTAATCTCGGAGGGGCTCAATTGCAGGCTTTTAGCGGCATAAAGGGCTCGCAAGGCTGGCGCTGCTGTCCAAAGAGATGCTAATAAGAAGGGGGTTAGCAAAAACGTGGCAAATAAGAATTGTCTAATCATGGTGTTAAGACTTTTGCCAGTGGATTTCGGTTTTTCCTTCTTTTTGGAGGCAATAACGAGCGAGGACGAAAAACCAATCCGAAAGTCGATTTATAAAAATCAGTAATTCTTTTCGCACCGGCTCCGCTTGATGCAAGGATACAATATTGCGCTCCGCGCGGCGGCAAACCGTTCGACAAATATGAGCGGCGGCGCTTAGCGCGCTGCCCCCAGAAAGAATAAATGACCGCAAGACAGGAAGTTCAGCGGTCATAGCATCAATATCTTGTTCCAATTTGGTAGCGCTGCTTTCTTCTAGCAATATTCCTTTAAGGACGTGCAGCTTTGAAGGGGGGGTGGCTAATTCACTACCGATATTGAACAAGCAGTGCTGGACCTCGACCAGAAGCTGAAATCGCTCAGCGCCCATATTTTCTTTGGCCAGAGCTTGCTCTCGAAGAAGCCCCAGAAACGCGCCTAGCTCATCGATATTGCCGTAGGCTTCAATTCTAGCGGCAGATTTGGCGAGCGTATCTCCAGTTACCAGTTGTGTTTGGCCGGCATCACCGAATTTTGTATAGATCGTCACTTATAGCCAACCTTAATTGAGTTGAGCCATGCACCGTGGGCCCCAGAGGGCGAATACTCTCACGAAGCAATCGAAGTTCTTGAATAACAAACTTCGAGACATGTCTAAAGGTCAATCGTTATCTGGCATGTCCGGTGAGTTATCAACAGCTTCTCTCAATTTGTCGGAGGGATGAAACGTCACGACTCTTCTTGCCGAGATTTCAATCCGGTCTCCTGTATGCGGGTTTCTTCCGGGACGAGAACGCTTTTCTTTGACGTTCCATTTGCCAAAGCCGGAAATTTTAACCTCTTGACCCTCCTCGAGCTTGAGCTTGATCTCTTCAAGGATCATTTCCAAGATATCCTTAGCTTCTTTGACTGGATACCCTGCCTTATCGCGAATAAGCTCAATCAGTGTATCTTTCGTTAGGGTCATCGCTCACTCCTTTGACCAAAAAAACCGACAAGTTACAAATCCCGCTACTCTCCGATGATACAATAAGAACGTGTAATCAACAAGTTAGTGTGGCAAAGGATTTGTGGTCAAAATTACCACCTGGCCTAGGCCCTCTTTTACGGTTTAAATTAAAGGCCATAGTGAGACAATTTTTCATTGTTGCCAAATTGGCGTCGAAAGCGATTTGCCTCGGAACGGCTCGACGCTGTTATAAAGATATAAGGGTGATAGATCTATGAAACGCATCTTAACTGGATCTCGACCCAGTGGCTCGCCACATATCGGAAATTTCTTGGGGGCTTTTAAACCACTCTTGTCCTATCAACGCGAATATGAAACCTACTTTTTCCTCGCTGATTTTCACGCTTATAACGAATTGCCCAAGCCTGAAGAGCTGCGAGCAAAAAGTCTCGATATGGTCGCTACATTGTTGGCGGTTGGATTAGATCCCCAGTGTTGTCTCCTTTATTCACAATCAGCGGTGCCGGAGTCCACTGAACTGGCCTGGTTATTATCGTGCTATGCGGGATACGGTTCCATGCAGCGTTCGGTGGCGTTTAAAGACGCTCAGGCGAAAGGTGCAGATGTTAATATGGGAGTTTTTTCCTATCCCATCCTCATGGCGGCCGATATCTTGCTTTATGATGCGGATGTGGTGCCCGTGGGGCAGGATCAAAAGCAACATGTGGAGATTGCTCGTGACCTTGCGGTGCGAGTGAACCATCATTTTGAGGGTCTGTTTAAAGTCCCAGAACCTCTGATTAGGGATGATGTTGGGCTCGTGCCTGGCACGGACGGCCGCAAAATGTCAAAATCCTATAATAATGTCGTGTCTGTCTTCGCTACCGATAAACAGTGGAAGTCCCAGGTTATGGGTATCACTACGGATAGTAAAGGCCTCGACGAGCCGAAGGATCCGGAATCTTGCCTCGTCTATCAGTATTACGTTCTGCTAGCGACCGCAGAGCAGTCGGGAGAGATGGCAGCAGCCTTGCGCGGTGGCGGTTATGGGTATGGACATGCAAAATTAGCGTTGCTGGAAAAAATGAAAGAAGTTTTCGGTCCTATGAGAGAACGATACTTCGACCTTATGAAGCGCCCCGATGATCTGAAAGATCTTCTAATTACGGGGTCAGTCAAGGTGCAAGCTCAAGCGCGTGAAAAACTCGGTCTCATCAAGAGCACCATGGGTTTTCTCGTTTAGCCATCTATTGGCATAACCTTGGATCGGTATGCTAACGCTTCAAAGCGTGGGGGTTAATAGCCTGGCCCAAACCATCGCCTATAAAATTCAGTGCCATTAAAGTCACCACAAGGGAAACGCTTGGAAACACTAACATCCATGGATACACTTCCATAGCTCCGACCCCATTTTGAATCAGGGTGCCCCAACTAGCCATCGGTTCTTGCACTCCCAGACCTAGAAAGCTGAGAAAAGCTTCTTCCAAAACGACAGCGGGCACAAGCAAGGTGGCATAGACAATGATAGGTCCAGTCGTGTTGGGGAGGATATGCTGGAAAAGAATCCGTGCATGGCTCGCCCCTGTGACTTGCGCGGCTTGCACAAAGCTTTGGTTCAGTAGGGACATCACCTGGCCTCGGACAATGCGTGCCATGGTTAGCCATTGCACAGCACCAAGCGCCAAGAACAGAAAATAAATATTTCGACCAAACAAGACCATCAGCATAATCACCAGGAACGTGAACGGGAGAGAATAGAGGACCTCTACGAAACGCATCATGATGAGGTCCGTCTTGCCACCAACATAACCCGATATTCCCCCATAGATAACGCCAATTATCACACTAACTAAAGTGGCAAGAAATCCGACCAGCAGAGAGACTCGGCTGCCATAGAGAATGCGAACAAAGAGGTCTCGACCGAGGTCATCCGTCCCTAGTAAGTGGTCCGTACTTGGCGGTGATGCTCCCAAGAGCAAATTAGTTTCCTCAAAGGAATGACTGCTGAGAAAAGGAGCAAATACAGCCAGCATTATCTGCAGGCTTAGAAAACAGAAACCAAACAAGGCCAGCTTGTTGGTAAAAAGGACCGTGAGGGTCTCCTTCAAATTTTCCGTTGGGCTGCGGTTTTTCTGAGATGTTTTAATCATAGCGAATCCTTGGATCAAGGTAGGCAGAAATAAGATCGACGATCAAGTTAGCGATCTGAATAAAAACGGCCACTAAAAGGATGGTACCCATCGCAAGGGTGTAGTCGCGGTTTAGGGCGGATTGTACAAAGAGTCGGCCGATGCCCGGGATATTAAACAACTGTTCAACGACGAGGGATCCTGTTAACAAGGCTGTCATCGCAGAACCGGAAAAACTTATGGCTGGAAGCAGACCAATTTTCAAGGCATGTCGCACGAGGGTTTGATAGTTGCCAAGACCCTTCGCTCTTGCCGTGCGGATAAAATCCTGTTTGCTAATTTCTAAGATACCAGCGCGGGTCAGGCGAGAGTAGTAGGCAGAGTACATAATGGCGAGCGTCATCGCTGGCAAGACAAAGTCCTGCCAACTTTTTAAACCCGAGACGTGAAACCATTCCAGTTTGATGGCAAAAATCAGAACAAGGATGGGGCCAATGACAAAGGATGGCATGCAAATCCCAAAAATTGAGATGATCATAGCAGCATAGTCGCGAAAGCTGTAGGGTTTGCTTGCCGCAATCAATCCTGCGCTGACTCCCAAGAAAATTGCAAAAAACAAGCCAAGTAACCA
>JBIKVD010000365.1:0-4115 GCA_044357055.1 Oligoflexales bacterium
TTGCAAACCAAATCTGCTGTCGGCGTAAAAGTTGCCCAGAGTTCACAATCGGGGTCACCTTTGTTGGCGAATATCGTGGCGATTGCCAGTGGTGCTAGAAACACTTGTGGGATTTCACGGTCTGGAGGTCTGACCTGCTGGGGTAGAAATACCTCTCAAGTTCTGACGACCAGTGATGAGAATATCAAAGGCCCACGGATCATTGAAAGTGAAGAGGGCGCGAGCTTCTCTGGGAAGGCGCGAGACTGTACTACCACTTATGGAGCATCCAGAGTTACCTATAGCAATCAGGTTGGGGTTCTTTCCCTCGATGCCAGATTGAAGCAGTCAGTCTACACCAAAGATCATCAAGTTCAGATTAAGGCAACTTTCTCTAAAGCCGTAAATGTAGATCCTAGTCTCTATCTCAATCTTGAGACGGGTGATTTAGACGACAAGGCCTACTATGTGAGTGGTAGTGGTACCAATGAGATCGTCTTGGCCTATACAGTCCAGGCCGGAGCATCGGCGCCAAACCTACAGTATGTCAATACAAATTCTTTAGCTCTGCTTTCAGGAAACGTGACGGGCCTTGCCGGTGAGTCGGTTGATTTGATCTTACCCTCCCTTGCAGCGAGAGCCTCATTAGGCAGTGCGGGAAAGGCGGCATCGATTGATGCCATAGTTCCAGGTCTACCCGGTAATTTTACTGCTACGAGTCTGGACTCTACCAGCATTGATCTAAGCTGGGACGCGGGGAGTGCGGCAACAGCAGATATCATCATTGTGCAGCGCCAGGGGGCAGCGGTTAGCTGGACGCCGGCAAATGGCGCGATTTACGCGCAGGGAATGCTAGATGCAAACCACAAAATAGTCTATATTGGGCGGGTGCAGGATGCCGGCTACACTGCGGCGAGTTTAAGTCCTGCTACCACCTACCATTACCAGGTTTTCACAAGATCGAGTCAAGGTTTGTATGCTAACGGCGATCAAATTCAGGAGCAAACCGAGCCATAGCAGCAGCGTCGGCATCAATGACGCCATATTCTGTCATTGCTTTTGGACTTGGCAGGTTATCATAAATTTATGCATAACTTATCTGAGAATTCCAATCTTCAGCAGAGCTTTGTTGACTGCAGATTGAACTGCAATACAATGAAGTAAAGGCATGCCTTGACTGTTGCTCGAAAGCCACAAAGACCACCGCGAAACGTAGCCAAATCTGGCGACAAATCGCAGAAATTCGAGATAAGACATTTCTGGAAGGTTGATATTATCTTCATGAATGCGCGCCGCAATCATTCTCAAAGAATGTCCAGTATAGGATGCCCACCTCTTTGTGAAGCCGCTCTTAAAGCAATACATCGAAATTATCATCCAGATTGGGGTAGGCACCAAATTCGATACCAAATTTGCTAGCGTGGCTGATCCTTTGCCAGCAGCGACATCGGTTTTACTCAGTGTAAAGGCATCTATAGTGTGACTCTTTTCCAAGATATCTCCAAACTTATATGCTATTTCGCCGTTAATTCTCGAGAAATCAATGTTATCAAGATACATAAAAGTGCTGTGGCTTAACCCTGTGCCTAAACCTGCAGGTATTTCGAATCTGAGTTCCGTTGGGTGTTCACCCCAGGGATTTGTGACAATCAGCGTCTCTACTTGTGGCTTCATGCTGCCTTCTTTCCTCTTTCTCCAGGTAATAGATACGCATTAAGCTTCTCTTCGATATATTTTGCTGGATGACCCTGTTTGATCAGCACTACCAGAACAGCTCTTAGATCTGATGAGTTAGTTGCCATCATGACAGCGGCAATTGACCCACCGAAGACGATCAGTGGTGAGGGCCAGTCAATGAATGTCGCAATATTTCCCAGTGCGATAAGAACGGATACCAGGAACACCGCTATGCCAAAAACTAAGCCTATCATCGCCATCAAATTCATAACTTTATCCCTAGGCTTATAATTTGAAGAGCTCTAATATTTCCATCATTGACTGATAGCGATTGCTGCGCCAAAGATATGTAGTTCCCTTTACGAACACCTCTGGCCTGATATCAAAGTAGATATATTTCATTGCACTTGCAAGAGCGCTGGCATAGGCAATGGCTTCACTATTTGATACACAAGAGATCAGAGGCTCATTTCCAGCTATTTTATCATTCAAGAATTCATTCGACTTAATCAAATCGGCTCGCATTTCTAGGGGCAAGGCGACTAGACTGCTAATGAGCGTCCTGTACTCCGACTCTGTTTGGGTTTTTTGCGCACAGTGGGAAATTCGCGATGCAAGAGCATGTGATCCTTCAATGTTATAGCTCGCAAAATGCACAACAATGCCAACAGATTCAGGCACTTTGTCAATGAGTTCGATCACATCTTGACGATGATAAATATTGAAAAGATCCATGAAAACGTGGACCTTTCCCGTCGGATCCTGCAAGGTGGGAGAAAGCTCTTGCAAAGGCAGAGCAGGAATGCACGGTCTATCCGCGATAGCATCTATCATCTCTGACTGTCCTGCCTGTCTCTTTTCTGCCAGCAGCAATTCTCGTTTTTTCGAGGCTACAATCTGATGCACCGTCTCTGACGACAGCGTTTTACGTTGCTCTGGTCGTAGCTGACCTTTTGCGACCGCTTCATCTAAATACTGGTCTTTCTCTGCTTCGGAGATTTCGATCTCTTTGCGAAAAGCCTCAGCAAAGACGCGGACGCGAGCCACACCGTCTTCAGGTGCTTCCAGAAGACTCAAACTGGACTCTTCAATATGTCCTAAGATCTGGTAGTAAGACTGCATCTGCTCTTGACGAAAAGCACTCAATACAACTGGAGAAATATCAGTTGCCGGAATTGGCTTGCCACCGACGCTAAATACTGGAGATGATGCGTTCCTTGAAATGCAGTCCCGGAAACGATCCGTCGTTGTATCAAATGACTCCATTTTCGAGTTAGGGTTAGGCTGCGGTTCTGAGTTTTTTTTCTTAAAAAAATCACAACTGAAGACCAGCACCCCGAAGATAGCTGGTAAGACTGCGCCATTCGCTTTCAACATGTTGACCCCACCTTTATCCAAGCAAAATAAATCCAGAATAGATCATTATCTCTATAGCATTGATATCGGGCGAAGTTTCACCGGCAATGCCCATAAAATATTGCACCCTCAGACCGGCATTCAGATCTTTCCAAAATGCTCGATCAGCACTAAAACCGAAATACAGGCCAAATACACTTCCCGTCGCTTTATCCTTGCCATCGACTGGCAGGGTTGTTCCAGGATTCTGCCCCACAAATGTCTTGGTCTCTTCCGCCTGGGTCGTCGTAAAATCAAAGCTTTTCGCTCCCATGCCGCCAAATATTGTCAAATTCATCGTCGGCCACTTACTGATCTTTAGGTAGTTGTCTTGATTTTCCTGGGTCATGCCTCCTATGACGTTATACTCTACACCACCGCCACCACCGACGAGTAAGACTCCCTCACTGCCCAAATTCAGAGAAAAATTACCTCCAAGCGAGCTGCGCTCAGATACAAAAAGGCGGTAGTTTGCTCCAAGACCCATTGGGGATGCATGCGCACTACTTTTCAGCAGTGTCTTCCTTGAAATCTGTGCTGATACTAATCCAGCATCAATTTTTGACTCAAATATTGCAGAAGCCTTTGTGGAAAAGACCGCCAGAAATAGGCATAGAAACAAAGAGATATGCCTTCCACTCGTATCCCCCAAGCAATCAAGCTGCTTGTGTTTTCGGCATTGCATCGGCAGTCTCCGCATAGATTAAAAAACCTTCTTTCTTCAGTCTGATGAGAGTCTTAGTAATCTCGTTTTTAAGGTCTCCAGCCCGTTTCAAATTCTTCACTTTATTCTTTTCATCTGACTTTAGAGTGTTTATCTCTTCTCGCACTAGCGCTTGCAGCGAATCTGGGAGACTAGCCACAACTTTTTCCACCAAAATATCACTTTCGGCAAAGATAACAGCCGCGGTCTGAGCTGCTGGTCTCTTGCCAAAAATGTCATACAAATTGTCGCTGGCCAAAAGCTCCAATTCACTAAAAGGAATAAAGTAATCTTTAAGTGACTCTGAAAGTTCTTTATCACTCATAAGCGCTGCGAGAAGCTCTTCGCGATACTCGCCTTG
>JBIKVD010000366.1:0-4114 GCA_044357055.1 Oligoflexales bacterium
AAGCTTTTCATCGATGGTCTGAGCTGCTACGCCTGCTCCTGGCTGATTCGCAATGCAGTAGAGAAGCATTTTCCAAATGTAAAAGTAGATTTGAGCCTCAGCAGCGGTCAGGCCGAAATCCTGTTGCCCCTGGGCACAAAATTAAGCTCCTTGGTTCAGTTGATTCAAAAATTGGGATACGGAGTGAAGCCAGCTCACGACCGGCAAGAACTGAGATTTTCACAAGATCTCGTGCGCATTGGGGTCAATGCATTTTGTTTCTTGAATATCATGATGCTGGCATTGCCCGATTATGTCGATGCCAACCTCATCAAGGAGTGGCACTTCTGGCAACTCTTCCGATGGTTATCCTTGGCATTGACGAGTGTGGTGATTACTTATGGTGCGATGCCTTTCTATCGAACCAGCTGGATATACGCAAAAAACCGCCGACTGAGCGTCGATCAGCCCATCGTCTTTGCACTTCTGCTTACCTACGTCTATTCTACCGTCAATACGATCCTGGCAAATGGTGACGTCTACTTTGATTCCATTGCCATTGTTGTCACGCTGTTGTTGTCAGGCCGCTATCTGCAAATGCGCATGCAGCAAAAGGCTGAACGTCTGATAAGAGGCAAATACGATCATTCCATACAGTATGTCAAACGCTTGGTTTCAGGGACGAAAGTCATTGTGCCCATAGCAAAATTGAAAGAAGGGCAAGATTTCTATTTGCTCCCCGGTGACCCTTTGCCGGTGGATGCGAAAATCATTCAGGGCCACAGTGAAATTCACTATGAGCAGATCACCGGTGAAAGCGAACCTTTGGAGGTCCGTCAAGGGCAGATCCTAAGGGCAGGGGCCGTTAATCTCGGGGGGCGCCTAGACCTCATTGCCTTACAAGATGGAGTCTCAAGTTTCCTGGCCAAGATCAACTCCTTACTGGGACGAATGCTCCTGGAAAGAGGGAGTTACACCAAGATCTCGGATCGCCTTGGCTCCTTCTTCTTTGTGTTCATTATGCTGCTAGCTTCCATCATCTTATGGACCCAATGGGCCCATTCCCCTGCGGAAGCTATACGCAGGACTGTGGCAGCGCTGTTGATCGCCTGTCCCTGCGCCTTTGCCATTGCTGTCCCTCTCGCTATGACGATGTGTACTGCCGTCGCGATGCGCAACGGTGTGGTTATAAAAACACAACGTGCGATTGAAACCCTAGGCAGGGTCAAACAAATCTTCTTTGACAAAACGGGGACGCTCACTCAAGGCTTGCCTTCCGTCACTCAGGTTTATGTGGATCAGACCCAATTATCTGATTTGAATCTTACCCGAACTCATTTGACCAGCGTCTTGGCACAGTTGGATTCCATCAGTTCCCATCATGCAGCCTTGGCGCTCAGCTCATGGGCAGAGTTGGAATCAAAACCATCCCGTTTATCTGTTACCTTGCGCGATGCTAAGGAGGAATTTGGCAAAGGCCTCGCCTTCGAAACTCCTATCGAGGGGCTGGGCAGCCTCCCCTGGCGCATAGGGAGTTACAGCTTCTGCTTCCCTCTGGACCCTGGAGCCAAATCCATTACAGGAACATCGCCAACTCCGATCCCTGAGGCTACGATATATATCAGCATTGCAAATCACTCTATTGCAGCGGTAACCCTTGAGGATCAACTTCTCCCTGATGCGGCATCCACTATCGAGCAGTTGCGAGACTTCCGGATCCGGCTAGGGATTCTGAGCGGAGATCACAATCAACGCACGCTTGAACTTGCTAGGAAGTTAAACATCCCAGCCATCGACGTTTTTGCCGAGCAGAGCCCCACAGACAAAGCAAAAATGTTGAGTGATCCAATAAACAATAGCATTCTTACCGCCATGGTTGGCAACGGCTTTAACGATAGTCTTGCCCTAGCCCAGGCTGCCGTTGGCATTGCCGTCGCAGATGCTAGCCAACAGGCCAAAGATAGTGCCGAAGTGTGTTTGATGACTCCCGGACTGGGCAAACTCCTTGAGGCTTTTTTGATCAGCAGAACCGCCCTAAGAAAGATTAGGTACTCGTTTATTTTTGCAAGTGTGTACAACATCATTGGACTATCCCTCGCTGCGTCTGGTAAGATTAACCCCGCGGTAGCAGCGGCCTTAATGCCCGTAAGCTCTCTGATCGTCATTTTGATCGCTACCCGTGGATGGACGAGTCGTTCCTAGGACCATATTTTATGAGTGGCGAGCAAGGCGGAAGTTCTTACTGTAGAAGTTCTTACTGTGGAAATTCTTTTTGTACTCATTCCTATAAGCATGTTGTTGGCCGGCCTCGGATTAAGCGCCTGTATCTGGGCTATTCGCAGCGGCCAATACAAGGACTTAGCCTCCCCTCCACAGTTCCTAGTTTTCGAAGACCATGATGCCCTAACTCTCGTTGATAAGAGGGAGCACAAAGTTCCTCCGTCAGCGGATCACGAGCCGGGAAAAAATCCATTAAAGGACGAATAACTATTGGCGTCTCAGGAATAGAATAAAGTAAGTAGAAATGATCATCTTTGGACAATGGCAGTCATCTGAGAACTGCTGGTTATAATTGTGGGAAGGAATTCTATGAGCTCAAATCCGGTAAGCATCACTTACGATGATCGCATCACGCGATGGTTTCTCTGGGCCACCTTGATTTTCGGTGTGGTCGGCATGTTGGTGGGAGTTATTATCGCCCTCCAACTCGCATGGTGGCCGGCCAATACTGGAGTGAGTTATTTCTCCTTCGGACGCCTGCGCCCTCTGCATACCAACGCGGTTATCTTTGCGTTCGGTGGCAATGCCATTTTTGCAGCCATATACTATTCGCTGCAACGTTTGCTCAAAACACGAATGTGGTCTGATGCTCTAAGTACTTTCCATTTCTGGGGCTGGCAACTTATCATTGTCGCTGCAGCGATTACCTTGCCCCTGGGGATAAGCTCTGGCAAGGAGTATGCCGAACTTGAATGGCCCATCGACATCGCAATTGCCATCGTCTGGGTAGCCATGGCTATCAATGTTTTTGCCACCATAGCTATCCGTCGGGTCAAACATTTATACGTCGCCATTTGGTTCTATATTGGCACGATTCTAACGATCGCCGTGCTGCACATTGTCAATTCCTTAGCTCTCCCAATCTCCTTATTTAAAAGCTATTCCGTTTATGCTGGTGTTCAAGATGCCCTGGTTCAATGGTGGTATGGACACAATGCGGTCGGTTTTTTCCTGACAACGCCCTTTCTGGGCCTTATGTATTATTTTATACCGAAAGCTGTTGGGCAGCCGGTCTACTCCTATCGCCTCTCCATCATTCACTTTTGGTCCCTGGTATTTATCTACATTTGGACCGGTCCGCATCACCTACTTTACTCCGCACTACCTGAATGGGCACAAACTCTCGGCATGGCCTTCAGTATCATGCTCATTGCTCCAAGCTGGGGGGGCATGCTCAATGGACTTTTAACCATCCGTCCCGTCTGGGACAAAGTGAAATCAGATCCCATCGTCAAATTCTTTGTGGTCGCCCTCACCTTCTATGGCATGTCGACCTTTGAAGGTCCCCTGATGTCCATCAAAGCGGTCAATCTCGTCTCCCATTATACGGACTGGACCATCGCCCATGTCCATGGGGGCGCTCTGGGATGGGTCGGCGGCTGCGTTTTTGCCATGACTTATTACTTAGTGCCCAAGCTTTGGGGTCGAGAGCTCTATAGCAAACCGCTGGCGAATATGCATTTTTGGATCTCCACCATTGGGATCGTGCTTTATATCACTTCCATGTGGGCTGCTGGCATCACTCAATTTAGTATGTGGTGGGCAAAAACACCTGAAGGACTACTGAAATATCCACAATTTCTTGAAACGGTGTTGGCGCTCAAGTGGCTCTATTGGGTGCGCTTGCTTGGCGGCACCATGTATTTCGTGGGAATTCTCATCTGCGTCTATAACCTCTTCCGCACAGCCACAGCCGCAGATGCCAAAACTGTCGACGAAACCGTCCGTTTTGTTCCTGAGAGAGAACATAAGCCTGGATCCTTCCACGAAAGACTTGAGAACAAGGGCTTTGTTTTTTCCGTGTTGATCGTTCTTGGCATTTCCGTTGGTGGTATTGCCGAATTGATACCTACCA
>JBIKVD010000081.1:0-13613 GCA_044357055.1 Oligoflexales bacterium
TTTTTAAGGTCGCTCTCATCGGCTCCTTTTTCCAATCCTAGAATTTCATAGTAGTCACGCTTCTTCATGATCGAACTCCAGATTCAGACAAATTCTAAAAAGAGTGCTGTGCCGTGGGAAACTCTTTGGCCCTTACTTCTTGCGTGAACTGACGCAAAGCCGCAGTAACCGTGTCACCGATTTTCGCAAACTCACGAACGTGCTTGTAGGCCTGAGACTCGAAGCCCAGCAGGTCATGTAGGACGAGAACTTGTCCACTGCAGTCGGGTCCCGCGCCAATGCCAATGGTAGGAATCTTGAGGGTATCCGTGATGGTTTTAGCAAGGGGTGCGGTGACCAATTCAAGCACAATCGCGAAGGCGCCCGCGTCCTGCAAGGACTTTGCGGCGTTAAGGATCACTTCTGCATCGTTGGCATCTCTACCTTGGACACGATAACCGCTCAGCATATGTATGCTTTGCGGGGTGAAGCCCACATGCCCCATAACCGGAATGCCCATGGTCACAATTTTCTCCACCAGCGGAGCGATAGCTAGTCCGCCTTCGATCTTGACGCCTTGCGCACCCGCTCTTAGCAGGGTTTCAACGTTTCGCATCGCCGTGGTCTCGTCGTAAAAAGACATAAAGGGCATATCGGCGATGAGAAAGGAACGCTTGAGACCGGCGCTGACTCCTCGAACGCAAAAGGCGACATCGTCAACCGTAACTTGAATCGTGTCGGGTAAGCCAAGAATCACATTGCCCAGGCTGTCTCCCACCAAGACAAGTTCAACTTCGGTCTGATCGATAAGGCGAGCAAAACTGTAGTCATAACAAGTGACCATGCTTATTTTTTGACCCTTTTGATAACGATCAAAAAGAGTCGACAAAGTGACTTTGCCCTGGGCTTTTTGTAACTTACTCATCGATCTCAGCTTTCATGGACGAAATAGGGGCGCAAGAACTCAGCTGTCCGGCTTCGGGATTCGGTAAGAATTCCCCGAGGTGGCCCTTGGTATACAAGCGTGCCGCCATCTTCGCTGGCACCTGGCCCGACTTCAACAAGCCAGTCTGACGCAGCGCACATGGCCATATGATGCTCAACAGTAATAACTGTGTGCCCCTGCTCTGTCAATTTACGAAACATCTTGAAGAGCAGGCCCACATCGTAGTCACTTAAACCGGCACTCGGCTCATCAAAAATGACCAACTGACTGCGACGGTCCTCCACTTGCCTAAGGATGTCTAGGAGTTTGAGCCTTTGGGCTTCACCTCCAGAAAAACTATCCGTGGTCTGACCCAGCTTTAAATAACCGAGCCCCATGTCAGCGGCGAGCTTGAGTCCGGAAACTAAGGTGGGGTCATCGGCGAAAAACTCCAGGGCATCTGATACAGAAAGGTCCAGAATTTTGGCAAAATTTAACCCTTGGTATTCCACTTTGAGGATGGCCTCCTGGAACCTCAGTCCACCGCAGTCAAGGCAAACGGCCCTAATTTCGCCTAGGTAAGACAGGTCTTCGATAACCGTGCCAAGCCCTTTGCAGGTCTCGCATCTTCCGCCTGGAACGTTGAAACTAAAATGCTTGGGTAGCAGGCGCAGGCGCTTAGCAAAGGGGGTTTTTGCATAAAGGTTGCGAATCACTTGAAAGATTCCCAGGAAGGTCCCAATGGTCGAACGGCTAGATCGCCCTAATCCTCTCTGACTCACGAGATGAACTTGGGAGAAAGAACGAATAACCTTCTCTCCAATGAGACTGGAACAAAGTTGCCCAAACTCCGTTGGAGCACTCTTGTTTCGCGATTTCGCGGCATCCTGAAGTAACACCTGGGAAACCACGGGATATAAGCTCGACGCAATCAGACTAGATTTCCCACTTCCGCTCACACCACAGACGCAGTTCAAAGCTGCCGCCAGAAATTTTACCTCGATGTCCTGCAAATTATTGGTTCGAACCCCCATCAGACCAAAATATTTTCCTGCTGCTAAATCGAGTGTTCTTTTGCTTAAGGGGAGTGTTCTGTGTTTGTAGGCGCGCGGCAATCCAGAAAAGACGATTGATCCACCTTTTTCCCCAGCATTGGGACCAATTTCCAAGACGTGGTCACAGGACCGGATCATGTCTTCCGAATGCTCGACCACCATGATGGTATTGCCTTGATCTCTTAGACTCTCCATCAAACCGACAAGGTTAGCTGTGTCAACAGGATGCAGACCACAGGTGGGCTCGTCCAGGCAGATCATGGACTCTGTGAGCTCACTGGACAGGACTTTTGCCATGCTAATCCGCTGGAATTCCCCTCCTGATAGAGTCTTCGTTTTGCGATCCAAAGATAGATAGCCTACACCGATGCGTAGGAGATATTTCAATCTGGTGCGTAGCTCTGCCAGCGCCTCTACAGCACCTTGCCCTCGATGCAAGGCAGGTAAAGCGGAATCCTCGACCTGATCCAACCACTGGCCAAATTGCTGCAAGGAGCCTACCCTAAGCTCCGTATAAGCCTTGCCTAGGGCAACAGATTTTCTGGCCTCCAATCCTAGGCCACTCGAGCGACAGGTTTCACAGGGAATATACTGGCGGAATTTTGCGAGAAAAATACGGTAGTGTGGTTTGTACCTCTTTGATTCGAGCCATGTTATAAAACCCTGAACTCCACAGAACTCTCCATCTCCAGCGAACAGCCAATCCCAGTCCTTTTTGGAATAATCCGAGAAAGGCTTACTAGCATCGATTCCGCGCGTCTTCGCACTGGCGATGGCACTTGAATAAACGGCCTCACGTTGCCCAAAATTGAAAAGGTCCACTCCCTCTTCTTGCAAGGACTTCCGGCGATCTTTGATGATTTTTTCCTGATTGAGAGCAACTTCAAATCCAAAACCATGACATTGATGGCAGGCACCAAGTGGGTGCTCGGTGGAAAAAAGCACGGGGCTTAGGCGCCGATACGAGGTACCGCATTGCATGCATTGGCGCTCCTTTGCAAACCATTGCGAGCTACCGTCTGGAAGAATTAGGCGCACTCTATTGCCGCCAAGGCGCATAGCCAGTCTTAAGGCTTCTAGCAGCCTCTGATCATTGCTTCCGGTTAAACGGATGCGATCGATGACGCAGAACATGGACTCTGCTTCTACGGACTGGACCTGATCGATCATTAGCGTCTCGTCTTGGGAGTACAGCCGACGAAAGCCCTGTTCCTCCAGATAGCTCTTCAACTCCGATCCCGTCAAAGTCCAATGATCCAAGGGTGCGAGGATCAAGACTGAACCCTGAGCCGGATGGCTGCCCCACTCTCCATGGGCATGTAGTACTTTGAGAATCAACTCAGGACTGTAGGACTTTAGAACTTTGCCGCAACACACGAGCTCAGCCAGGTAAGGGAAGATATTCTTTAGCAAATCATAGATTTCGGTGACGGTTCCCACGCTACTGCGGGGGTTGAGACTTGGACGAACCTGCCGGATAGCAATGGAGGCGGGGATGCCCTCAACACCTTCAAAATTGGCGGTTATAGCTGACTTTAGGTGTTGTTTCGTGAATCCTGACAGGCAGGCTAAATAGCGTTGATAGGAGGCATCATGAATGGTGTCAAAAACGAGCGAAGTCTTCCCCGAACCAGACACCCCAGTCACGGCAGTAATCTTATGCAAAGGGACCTCAAGATCGAGGTTCTTGAGATTGTGGGTGGTGACGCCCCAAATGCGAAAGCACTCTTCTTTGTTCATCCCAAACCCAGCCCAAGCATCCAAAAACCTCGTTTCGTACGACCGGGGAGCATAACAGAATGTTGCAAAAATGCGAAATGTCAGCCAAAACGGCTTTCTTCTGGACCAGGCCTTCGCCTCATGATAGGACTGTGCCTCTATTTCTGGATTTAAGGAGGCATTATGAGAGAGATTTTAGGGTTTGGGTTGTTTGCACTTATGGCGCTGACAGCATGTGGCATCAATCCACCCACCAGTCAAATCGCTGATGGCAACCACGCGGGGCACAATGCACCGGCCGCGCCAGCGGATTTGCAAGCCATCAAGAGCCTTCATGATGAAGCTTTATTAACGGGCACTACGGCGGCCATTGATCTGCAACTCAGCCAAGTGATGACTCTGGGTCGAGTCCCGCTCATTCAATTGAAAAAGGACGTGGGTTTAGCTCCAGGTTTTGGGCAAGAGTTCCTGACCTACCTTCCCATAAGCGGCGCATCCCTGAATGCGGAGCAGCTTTTGGCTAACCAGCTGGTGAACCAAGGCATCGCGATGTTTCATAATTTTCATTATATCGATGCCGTGCGATCTTTTGAACAAGCTCTAAGAGTGGTGCCGACAAATATCGAAGCTAAGATCTTCCTTTCCTTAGCCTATATCTCCTTCGGTGGCGAATTGAACGCCTACCTGTTTGCCGCAAAACAGCTTGCGGATCTGGAACTCATGAGCCTCAGCCCGAACCAAAAAGCTTGGCTACAATTTGCGAGGACTTATGTTTTTGAAGGCGGCAACGCAATGCGGATGCAAAAAGCCTTTAGCAACTTGTTGAGTACGACCAAAGGTCAAGATTTTGAAGCCATTACCATTGGTGGTTGGGTCTCTAATTTGGGCAATCGCACCATGTATGAAAATGTGATCAAAGCAGACCCTAATCACATCGGGGCGGTGCACTATGTCCTGCACCTTCTCGAGTTTGAAAACAAATTCCAAGAAGCTATTTCCTTTGGCAAGAAACTCGCTGAGCTGTCCCCAAGTGGAGCCCATGCCCAGCACATGTATGGTCACTTACTACCAATGAACGGGGACCTGGATGGCGCGCTCGCACAGTTTCTCAAGGCGGAAAAGATCCATCTGGATTGGGCTGCTAAATACGGTTACGACCTCAATTATGACTGGCATGTGAGCCATAATAATCACTTAATGGGTATTGTCTATCTCGCTAAAGGCAACATCCAAGATGCGACTCGCGTTCTTTACGCTGGATGCGAAGCTGATATGCGTGCCTGTGAGGCCTTGGGCAAGCTTGCGGTTATGGAACTTGACCCAAAATTGACGAAACTTGCCATCAAAGGTGCCAGCGTTATGGCAGGACCGGGATCCACCGTAGCAGTCGCGGCTCATTTTTCCAAATATGATACGGAAATCGATTTTCTTACCGGAGCTACAAATGATCCACAGGCTATCTACAACCTAGGGACCTCCACCCAAGATCCGGTTTTACAAATTGCCGCGGTGCTCTCCACGTTGACTCCCAATTCTGTTGCCGAGATCGCGCAAATCAAGGGTTTTGTCGATTCCTTGTTTCAGGGCGGAGGCTTTGACAGCTGGGCGAGTGGATTTCCCAATGCCAGGCGAGTGCGGCTTGCCGCCCAAAAGTATCAGCTGCAAGAGATCGTCGATCATATTGATCTTGTGTTGGCGAAAATAGTCACACCCTGAGATTATAGGTCGGCTTAAGGCGAGCTGAATGGCGGGAGTGCATGGAAGCCCCCCCCCGCAAACCCTAGCCCTGGTCCTTGCTTTACGAGGCGCAATTCAGCGCAAAACATTCAACACAACTTAATCTTAGAACGGCAGCCATCCATTTGAATATCTTCAAAAAAATATTTCCTCAACGAAGTTGCGACACGCTCCCAAGTCCAAAAAATTCGACGACTTTAGGGGAGGGGCACATACCTAGAAAACCAGGTGAGGAGGCTCCAACCTTCGCCCAACTCGGTTTGGACGAATCGCTCTGTCGGGCTGTGCTTGAGGAGGGCTATCAGTACCCCACTCCGATCCAAACGGCGGCCATACCACATATCCTGGCTGGCAAGGATATTCTCGGGTGTGCCCAAACAGGGACCGGAAAAACGGCAGCTTTTTCCTTACCAATTTTACATCATTTGCTAAAATCTGGTCCCCGCGACCGCAAAGTCAAAGCTCTGATTGTAACGCCAACACGTGAGCTGGCCGTCCAGATTAAAGAGAGTTTCGAAACCTATGGCAAGCACTCCTCTCTGCGAGTTGCCGTCGTGTTTGGTGGTGTCGGAGCTGAGTCGCAACGACAAACCATGACTCGTGGTGTGGATATCCTGGTAGCAACCCCGGGCCGTCTGTTGGATCTTAAGCAACAGGGCTTTATGGACTTTAGCGAGCTCCAATTTTTTGTTTTGGACGAAGCTGACCGCATGTTGGATATGGGATTTTTGCCTGATGTCAAAAGAATCATCGCGGCATTACCAACAAGGAAGCAAAGCCTCCTTTTCTCAGCCACGATGCCCACAGAGATCAGCGCCCTAGCTATGTCACTCCTATCCAAACCCGTAAAGGTCGAAGTCGCGCCGATTTCAGCCACAGCAGATCGCATTGAACAATCTCTCTATTTCGTCAATAGGTCCGATAAGAATCGACTGCTCTTGCACCTCGTTAAAGGAGAAGAATTCCGCAAGGTCTTGGTTTTCACACGAACCAAGGCGACGGCTAATCGAGTTGTCACTTTCTTGCAGGATCATGAGGTGATGGCCGCCGCTATTCATGGCAATAAATCCCAAAATGCCCGACAACGCGCCTTACAGGAATTTCGTACCGCTCCGGGAGTCAGTTTATTGGTAGCCAGCGATCTCGCGAGTCGCGGGATTGACGTGGAAGGTATCAGTCATGTGATTAACTATGATTTGCCGGAAGTGCCAGAGACCTATGTGCATCGCATTGGTCGCACGGGGAGAGCAGAAGCCAGCGGTATCAGTTTGTCTTTTTGTTCCGAGGACGAGCGGGCTTATCTTGCGGATATCCAAAAACTCATTCGCATGACCGTGCCAGTCGTGATGGAGCATCCCTATCCACCCAGTTTTCCAACTGTAGCTGGTGGCTCCCGACCCCAAAGAAGCGGTGGCAGAGGTCAACGATCTCCTCGGCAGCCCTCGCCTCAAGGAGGACGACAGGAAGCCGGCCGAAATCATGCCGGTCGTTCGCATCAGGGGGGGCGCAGTAGCAATAGAGGTCCCTCCTCCAACCAGGGTCAAGCAGGTGATGGTCCACGACGTCGTCCTAGTAGCTCCCGGGGCCAACATTAAGAAACGGAAAAATCCCTCGCAGGGGACGTTAAAGCAAGTATGTTGAAGCCCCAGATCATAAACGCCATCCTGGATCATGAAATCGACTTTAGCTTTGCGCGATCTTCGGGGCCTGGCGGGCAGAATGTTAACAAGGTCAGCAGTAAAGCTGTCTTAAAGTGGAATCTCATTCAATCCCCTAGCGTCAGCGAGGCTTTGCGTCAGAGATTTCTTTCCTCCTATGCCTCTCATATAAACCAAGAAGGCGAAGTGGTCATCTCAAGCGAGGAAACGCGCAGCCAAATTCAAAACAAGCAGTCTTGCATTGACAAGCTTTGCGCCATGCTCAATGCGGTGGCAACCCCTCCCAAACCCCGCCGTCCAACCAAAATTTCCAAAGGCGTTAAGAAGAGGCGGCAAGAGGCGAAAATGCAGCATTCGGCTAAGAAACAAAGTCGTAGGTCAGAAAAAGACGGGTTTTGATTCAAAGGCTTTTTCGATCTAGGCCCATACTTTTCCCTTGCTAGCTAAAGCTGCTAATCCCAACCATAATTCTATTTTTTCTTGGTACAGCCAAGGGCTTTGCCTCACTCGATGCTTAATAGATTCACGGCTTGACCGATTTCATGGGATCAACGGCCGAAAACCCAACTCCGGGTTGAAAATCGGCAATTCCGGAGGGATTTTGCGATGAAATTGAAGAATGGCTCTTTTCTTGGCTCCTTGCTGTGCTTGAGCTTAGCAGGCACAGGCTGCACAAAAAAATCCTCAGAACCAGCAGCAGATACGACTACCGCGGATTCGACCGATGATGATGCGGATGATAGCGCACAAACTCGTGGTGCCGATCAACCCGTGGGTCTCCTGGTCACAGGTCAATTGGCCTTGGCGACGGGATTGACCACAAGCACAACTCCAACACACGTGATGGCTTTTAACGCTGAAACCGGTTCAAGCGTCATCGCCAAAGTCGGCGCCGATGGTAAGTTCGATCTGGCCTTAGACCCCTCTGCAGCAAATTCTGACGCCACCCTAAAAGCGTGTGTCAGCGAAGACCAAACAGCCGTCGATCGCGCCTGTGTCCTTGCCGGTGGTAAGGTTAAAGAATCAGATATTGCCGACATGACGGATGAACAAATAATCAGTAACATCATGAACCCGGATGAGGATAAAGATGATGCCGATGATGGTTATGACGCAACTGACCCCACGCCCTGGATCATCATGTATGTTAACAATACGGCGACTGGTGCTGCATCCATTATCAGCCGCTTTAAATCAGGCGAACTGGATACCCTCGCGCCAACGGGCGATAGCATGGAAACGCTAGCTCTAGGTACGGTAACCCCGGTTGTTGGGGCAGCAGCTGAATCGACTGTTGCCTATGCGGATGTTCTCACGAAAACCGGTCTCTCATCCGAGGCTGCCGATACTTTGGGAGCAGTCGACGGCGCATCCCTGCGTCATAGCAATCCAGATATCAATAACAATGGCAAATTTGATCAAGTGGAAGGCAAGAAATTCATCCTTGATTTCCACAATCGATTCTCGTGGAAGGGTATTTCAGACAATGCGGCCATTCAGTATACGATGTTAAAGAACAAGTTTCCTGAAGAGCTGGTCGGTGGCTTAGCGAATCTTGGGGTTTCTTACCAAGGAACGGGTATCGTACCTGAGTTGGAAAAGTCCGAATTTGATGGAGCTCCGGAGAGCTACCGCTGGAAATTTGACTTTGCCGACAGCTCTGCCGCTGCCGTTGATCTTGGTAATAGCAATACCTGTGTTGCCGAAGACAATGTAACGACGATAGCTGATGGCGCCTGGTGTTCCAAGAATTACACCGAAGACCTCAATTATAATCGCTATCAGTTGGGGCTCGAAGTCAAGCAGCCACCCGAAGGTACCTACACCCTAGAAGCTGCTGATCAGACCTTTACTTGGACCAATGTGGAGGTCTCTGACTTTAGCGCCGGTGAAGGTTTTGTTTCCATGATGTATAAAATTGATGTCAATGATGCTGAGGCGATAACGGGATTTACCTACAAGTTTATGAAGAAATCAGCTGGTTCTTGGGTTGCAGCCACACAAGAAGAATTGGGACTGCTTTTGAAAAAAGGAAGTGCGCGGATGGGCATGCAATTTGGCAGCGGTGCCGAATGTGGATGGTCTGTGCCGCTTGCACCAACCGGAAGCATTGTCTTTAAAGACAGTGAAATCAGCGAAGCCTGCAATAGCAACACTTCTGCAGAAATTAAAGCTGCGCTGGAGAATGACACCCAGCCTTTCAGCAGCCTGTCTCAGCAGCCTGGCGTGAGCTACGACGATAAGATGGCGATGCGCTTTTTCTTCTAGGAAACGGCTGGGTCCAAAGGGCCCACACCTCTAAGGTTGGGGCAACTTAGGCGCAAGGAATAGAACAGCCCCAACTTCTCCTCCCCCAGGGCTCCTCAACCCCTCCGTTCCATGAGATAATTCCTAAGATCACATAGGAGGACATGCTCATGGATCCTTTTTACGAGAAAAAGCCTCGACTTCTTCGCGGCATCTTATACACCGCTTTATTATTCCTGCTCGTGGGCGGGGTTTCGGCCTTTTACCTGCTGAAAGAGCTTAGTCCTATCGGGGGGTTAAAAAGCGCCTCCGTGGCGGAAGCCCCTCGAGATCCGGGCGCGCCAAGCAACGGGGAAACACCTTTCTATAAGAGCATTGGCCGTGGCATCGCCATGTCTGAGCACCTGACTGGCAGGCGCAAGGTGCTAGATAGTCAAGGTAAGTCGTTTGTTATTGAGTTTCTGTTGACGAAGAAGCGCTCTGAAGCTGAAAGTTTGGTAGCTTCACTGCAGAAGAAGGGGATAACCGCCTATTACATGCCGCTCCAGCGCGAGGGTGAGATTTTCTATCGGGTCCGCTCTATGATCTTTGCCAATGAAAGCATGGCCTCCAGTGAACTGGCGCGCATGAAAAAGCTAGGCACCTGGGACCTGCGCACGATTCGACTGTGAATCTGCTGTATATTCTGATGAAATATCTGCGAAACCAATAAATGTATCAACGGAGCCCTTGACCATCCTATTTCACCAATGTTTTGCGTAACCATCAAAAAACTAAGCCTTTAAGTGTAGCGAAATATAGTTCCCGCCCTCTGCATCCGATACACTTGCAGGAGGTAACAATCAATGGTTTCTATAAAGCTCCTTTGCACGACATTGTTGGTTTTTTCCCTTGCTGCGTGCAACTTTTTCGTCAAGGGTAAACTCGAATCTCAGGCGGATGATGCAAAGAACTCAGAATCCATACCGACAGAATCGGCTGTGATTTCGGCCAACAGTACCGAAACACAAAAACTAAAAGGCAGTGGAGCGACCGAAGGAGTGACGGTGTCATTCCCACCCGGCTCGTTGGCGGTCGATGCACCTGTTTCGATAGAGGCCGCGGGTGACCTAAGTTCTGACGCCCTGAGTGAGCTTGGCCTCTCGGCCTCGGTGACTCAAGTGGGGGCGGCTATCATCGTAGACACTTCATCTGACACCGATCCTGTAGGTAGTTTTGCGCTCGAATTGCCGACACCAGTGAACGCCGGCCTAGTCCAATCAGAAGGATTTCTATTCGTGGTATACCGCATCGTGATTAAAGCGACTGGAGAATACCGGACTGGCCTCATCCCGTCGTCTGAATTTACATCTTTCGTGCCTGGAAATGGGGTTGTGACTATCTCAACAAACTATTTCGGCCAGTTTCAAACAGTCTATCTTGATATCGCCATCACCGAAAATATCGAAGTCAAAAGCGTGACTGAAGGCTTTCTCGATGCTGCAGGTGACGTCAAAAAGAGTGCGACGAAAACCCAACCTGACACGTCAACAACAAGCGCCACGCCGGAAGATACGACTATAGCGGACACAACAAAGCCAATAGTAGAGTTAGCGACCTCCGCCCCCGCCTATACTTCTCTTGCGGCAATTGAGTTTGAAGCGACCGCTAGCGAAGGTATTCTAGGCTTCACAGCCGACGATATTTCCACTTCATCAGGTTCAGTCGCGGGATTTACAAAGGTCAATAATACCTATAAGTTCTCTATAAACTCTCCTGCCGAAGGAGAACTGACTGTGTTTGTTAAACCCGATGCCGTAAAGAATGCAGCCGGAAACCTATCTAATAAATCGAATACTGTACAGGTCACAGTGGATAGAACCCCGCCGCTGCTCGCGATTACAACGACTCCGGGGAGCTTCGTGAACTCCAATAATGCCAGTTCGTTTTCTATAGCAGGCACATGCAGCGAAATCGGTAAAAACATAACGTTTACCGGAGCAAATTCACCTTCAACCACTCCATGTCTAGCTGGAGGTACCTTCGATAAACTGATAGATGTCGGCACCAATCTGGGAATCCGCATAATCCAAGCAGAAATTGAGGATGAAGCTGGGAACCTTTCGACCAGCCAATTGAATATTCACGTTATCGAATCGCTAACGGTCCTCCCAAAATATTCAGTGGCCCCTGACTGGATGGATCATGTGCAAACCGCCGATACTGACGCAGCTTGCGTTGGTACAGAAACCTCCCTAACAGCGAGGACAGCTTGTGTCGACGGAGGCCCACTGAGGAAATTCGTTGTCGCGGGTGAATCGGATTGTGCAGACCTAATAGCAACAGACAACTTGAATCTATTCACGTGGCTTTGTAAGGATGATGGCCCAACAGTGCACTTTCAAGGTATCCTGCGCGAAGAACTTGGCCTGCGCGATCTCATAGTGGCAACGGGAAACGCCTTTAAGCACAACTATGTCTCCGTGTCCAAGAGCTCAGTCCTGATTGGCGCCTCAAATGCTGCATCCTGGTGGTCTAATACTTTTGAGGTTTTGACTTCGAGTGTGAGTACCATCTCTCTGACTGAGCCGAGCCGAATCTATACTTTCACGAGCGATGAGGTCGTTCCCAAAGTGGCTTTTGATGCCGATAAAGTGGCGCTAGTTGTGATGCCCAATGCCTTTCTTAAAATAGGTCCATTAGCAGACTATAACTGCGCGGGATCCCCAGGTAATGCTACTCTTAATACAACGTGCCTGGTTTATGTTGGAGGCCAAAATTTTGCTCGGGTCGAGGGTGACTTCCGAAACGATGTCTTAAAAACTGCTTCGGTGGGTGTACTGGTAAAGGACTCCAGATTTGTGACGGTTGCCTCCGCCGATATGCTTGGATTCGGAAATGATGGCTACGGAAAGGGATTACGGGTCGCTGCTACTTATGGATTTATAGGAAGAAATCTTAGGATCAAAGAGACTGATGGAAAAGGTTTTGGGCTAGAGAACGTGGATTACGCAGCTTTGGAGGACATATTTGTTTCTAATTCCACTGATGGTGCTGGCGGTGTGCTAAATGGAACGCACGGAGTCATCCGCCGTGCTACACTGGCGGGTAGCTCGTGGCAGAACTTAAAGATTGAAACTGCCAACCACTGGACCGTTTCTGAAGTCATAGCCGTGGGCAGCGGTAATACGACTTATGGCATCGGCATGGACTATTACTATAACGACTGGCTCGTCGTGCAAGGTGCAACCGTGGCTTTGCACAAAAAGACCGGTGTCCAGTTGAATCGGAATACCCATTTCGTCATGCACGGGATCTTATCCTTCAACAACCAGGAAGGGTTCTCTGCTGTCGGTGGTCCGCCAGAATCTACAGATCTCAGAGCAAACAAGTTAGCCGACGTTTTGAGCACAGATAGCTATATTCTTACAGACGAGCATCTTGCAGGTACTACGGTTGGAACCCCTACATTTTTGCAGGAGCTTGTTTCCGGATCTGCCTGTAACCTTTCCGCATTCGCCGGGCCGCCGTCGTGCACCGTAATCACTGGACAATCAGCTGCTTTCAGCGCCCCAACTGCTGGGACGACTGCTTCGGCGACAGACTTTTTCAACGTGAACAACCGCTGGTCACATTGGGGATTTTATGGATCGCCGACTGCTTCTGATGCCTCGAATCGTGGCTGGTGTTTTAACACCGACGAATGTCAGCAATATGACTGGCGGGTAGGTTCGGGCCCTAACAGCTTGGCCTATGCTAACGGTACCTTCATTGCGGGTGCTGCCTGTCCAGTGGTTGGCTCCCAAACATTCAATGGGCCTGACGGTCCAGTACTTCAGTTTGCGAATGAAATCCTATTTGATGAGAGTGGTAATGACAATGGACTTTGTGAGGCAAACGAGACGTGTGTTTTTATGCCACATTTCGGGGGATATCAAGGGGAGGGTGGATATACTTCTTCCTGCCTATTTTCAGATGCTGGCGGCATTGCAGGCGTGACTTTACTTGGCTATCAGACGACCCATCGTTGATAAATTCCGATGAACCGATCCTTGAAACATTTGATGAGATAGACACTTGCGCTGGCGACTATTTACGACGACGCAGCTAGGAGAGCAGGCCGGATAGGAGTTCTACCTCAGAGCGGAGTGATCCTGCTCAGGGTCTATCGTCTGGGGTTGGCCGTAACTCTCGAGGTACCTGGTGGTCATAAGATCTGTTTCTCGCCAAGGATGCTGTTTAACGGCGATATCAAGCTGACCGGCAAGGTCCAGGCTCCTGACCTAAAGCTGTGCCAATCAAATCATCGGCGGC
>JBIKVD010000367.1:0-4105 GCA_044357055.1 Oligoflexales bacterium
ATAGTCTTGCCTTCTATAACCTCTTCCCATTTTTTCCCACTGTAGGCGATGAGTGCATTAGTATTGTAGATATTGGTCATGACAAGACGTCAGTTTGCATCATAAAAAACGGTGTGCTGAGAATGTTTCGCTCCATTAACCTTGGTGGGAGATATCTCTCTGAATTCCTAGCCCGTGATCTGGAGGTCTCGTTCAATGAGGCGCAGAGGATTAAGCATCAAGTTAGTCAAATCAATTTTGAAGGTTTAGATGCATCGAACCCTTACACCGAAGAAAATATCATTAGCTATCGTCTGACTCTAGCTTGTAATGCCATCATAAAGGAGCTTGGGCGCACTTTTTACGCTTTCAAAACGTGGGAAGAGGTCCCCATCAGTCGTGTTTACCTATCAGGTGGATCCTCTCGAATTGCTGGATTGGATCGCTATATTCAAGAACAGCTGGAAGTTCAAGTTGTAAAATCCTACTTACAAGAGTCCACGCTGAAAATCGTCCCTGAACTGCTTGGCAAGACCGAAGTCATGTCCCAGGGCGTGGCGATTGGGATGCGGGCTATAACATCCATAAAAAGGGCTACGCAAATCAATTTCCGCAAGGGGGAGTTTGCCTACGTTCAGGATTATGAGGCTTTGATTCGAGCATCAGGGATGGTTTTCAAACTCGTCGCGGCCGTGCTTCTCACGTTGAGCGTTCTCTATGCCTTAAATTATGCCTCCTATCGCTCTAAAACGGTGTCAAATCGAGCGGCCTACGAGCGGCAAGTTGCTACCGCCTTGCCCAAGGCAAAACTAAGCGCCAATATGGAATTTTCAGCTCTTCGCAAAGATGTGAACGGCCGATTCAATGTACTAATGCAGCAAAAGCGAAATTCTATAGAGAATTTTATGGCAAATAATCGACCCTCTCCCGCCCTGAGGATCTTGGCGGAGTTGAGTAGCGTTGTCGATAAAAGTGTGAAAATGGATTTCACTCAGTATGACTATATCAATGCCGGAACGGGCGGCAAACTGATGCTCCGTGGTGAGACGGATAGTTATGAGTCCGTGGCAAAAATTGTTGAAAAGGTGAAAGGTATGTCCCTGCTTAGTGATACCAAAGAGCAATCGCAACGAAAGCCTGGCTCTGGCGAGACGATCGAATTCACTATTAATGCTACCTATCAAAATGGAAGTGACGGAGGGAGCCTGCAATGAGCGTTGGCGACACAATTGCAGCGAAATTGCGCGGTCGGTTTGGTGATGGAACCTTGGGGCTGAAGGCGAAAATCTTTGGCGTGAATAACGAGCGCATCGATTTTCTCATGGACAGCTTCTACAAGCTTTCGCCATCACAGAGAATGTCGGTGATGGGCGGCCTACTCGGTTCCGTTTTGGTCTTCTTAATCATGGCCGTATTTTTCTATTTCAAACAGGTTGGCCACCTTAAACGTGAATGGGATAGTAGCATTCTGGCTTTAAAGGAACTGGAATCCAATCGGCAGGCACTGGAGATGGAGAATAGGGCCTTCTTGCAAATGTCCAAGGCCATATCGGACAAGGTCAGCACTGTGCGAATCAAATCTTTCCTAGAAGCAAAATCCAAAGAATTTAAAATTCAGATGGATAACGTTGTCGAAAGAACCGATTCTATGAACAGTGACGATCCTCTCAGCGAGACATTTTCTGAAGTTGAAGCTCAGGTAAGTTTTCCTAAAATTTCCCTACCAAAGTTGGTTAGGTTTCTTGTCGATCTTGAATCTTCAGGCAATTATCTCAGAATACATGCCTTGACCATCAAACATCGCCATGAAAACAAGCTCTACTTTGATATGAAAACAACGATAAAAGGCCTGGCCAACAAATAGGCTCTGGCGGGGAACGATTGATGAAAAAATTGGCGAATATTGCAGGAATGGCTTCGTTATTTGTCGGAAGTTTTTTGTTTTTTGCCTATCTCATGTTTCCTTATGAAGTTCTAAAGGAGACTATTTCAAGCCAAATTAGTAAGGAGGTTGGTTTTAACGTTCACATTAACGAGCTGTCTCCTGCGTTTCCCTTTGGTTTGGATCTTGAGAATGTGAGTGTGAGCGCTCTAAGGGGCGGAGCGAGCTTGCAGTTGAGTCAAATTTCCCTGACGTTGAATCCCTTGGCAATTTTCCTGGGAAGGATTGCGCCTCGGTTGGATATTGATCAAGGGACGGCAGGAGGCTCTTTCCGTGCGGGTGCCAATATAGGGCTTCTCGATGCAATCAAAGGCAATCCCATGCCACGCCGTATTTTCTTTGAGAGTCAGGGATTTAAGCTTGATGAGCTCTTTAAATTTCTTTTTACGTGGCAAGCTTCCTTGCCCGAGACAAATCCTATCGTTGTGGATTTGCTGAGAGATCTTAGCGTCGTGGGGAGCATGAATGCACAACTGGATCTCGACCTTGATCACACCAATGTCACGGCTTCAGAAGGGAAACTCATCCTCAACTTGATCGAGGCGGCCATACGATTAGGAAATGTCGAATTGGCTATTAAAGACCAGATTCTACAAAAGGCTTTCATAAGTGCGACCATGAAGCGAGGTGAATTGACATTTGATGAGAACAGCGGACTTTCTTCAGAAGGGCTGGATATTCTCGTGAATGGGAAAATTAAACTGAATCCTAACATCTTCTCGTCACTCTTTGAAATGCTGATTGATTTGAAGATCAAAGATGATATTCGGGAAAATTACGGTTTCATCCTCGATGCCGTTACCCAAAGAATCAGCAATGGAGAGATACGTATTCAAATCCGTGGCTCTCTAGGCTCGCCGGAAGTAAAGACCATCTAATTGCATGCAACGATCACACCTCCTGTCTTTGATGCCGTAAGGCGTCCAACATTTACTGCGCCTTCATTTTGACTTTTGCCCAGTCACCTTGGATACTACCAGAGGGATGCTTGCCTTTGATGCGACGATGACGGACTTTCGAATTGGAGATCTGTCGATGAATCCTAATAGTGATCCACTGGCGTGTTGTCAAAAATCGATTGAGGTCTATTTAAAACGGATGGGCCAGGCGCTGGAAGAATTGCAGTCAGGACAGGTCGACAAAGCTGTCGATTCCTTAGCCGCCGCAAGAAGAGCCTACCTCAATATGTTGGCTTATTATGCCTTAGCCATTCGCGCTAGGTCGCAGGTATTGGTTGAGAATGATCTTTTGGCTAGTTTTTCGCGAATGCAACAGAGCCTTTTAGCTGTTTACCAAGAGATAGAAAACAATAAGCTTAGATGTATGTCTGATCTGGCCGAGTGTGTTAGAATGAAAAAAGGCATCAGCAAATTCAAAAGTCAATGGGAGTCCAAGAAGTCTGACATCATCGTGTCGATTTAGGGGATTTGCCATCAATAGAGGGTGATTGCATGAGTATATCGAACATGACCAGCAAGAAGCAGCGAATAGCCATTGTCTATGCTACCGTTCCAAGTGCATGGGAAATTGATCAATTTTCCCTGCTAGCAAGCAAGTACGAAGTTGAAATTGTCGCTGCCGAATCCATTTGCCGTTATATTGCTGATGTTAGCCGCTTTCATAACCTTACTTGTCGGGCGCTACCAGACTATGATGAAAACCCCAGCTACATGCCAGGTCTCGAAAATTTACTCGTAGGGTACGACGTGGTCTTGGTGAAGGAACGACTGGGTTTGTACGCCTACCAGGCCGTCAAAGCAAAGCTAAAATACGGCTTCCGCTTAGGAGTTATGATCGATAACCTGGCGCCATTTCCCTGTGATGATTTGATTCAGATTCGTGTCGTAAGAGAAGAAATCACCTCGGCAGCCGATTTTTTTGTCGTGCAGACTGATTTTGCTAAAGAGATTTTGATGCTCGAAGGGATCGCCGCAAGCAAGATTCTTAGTCTACCTGTTTATCTCGAGTCCTATGGTGCGAAGAACCCGCTTGATCGACGGACAGCATTGTCAAAGCTAGGGTTGCAAACTGATGATTTTGTGATTTCCTATATCGGCCCTGTTGAAAATGAAGAGGGTTTGTTTGAGTTACTGCATGGCATTAAAATATTTCAGACAGGTAACCCGGGGGTTGCGGAGAGATTGAAGCTGCTTATTTGTGGGTTTGGCAGCGCCATGGATACCT
>JBIKVD010000082.1:0-13549 GCA_044357055.1 Oligoflexales bacterium
TGCGAAAGTCACAGTAACCATCGAGTCCTGGAATACTTCTGTGAAATTGAGTCGATTGATTCCATTGGTATGGGTGAATAGCCCGTTCCATTTCAAAGCCGTGCTTTTGATGACTATAGAATATAAGGATCATACTAATGAGTTTTCCCATCGCAAAGCGCTGCAGCACCTTGCAAGCTTCTCCCACTCTCGCCTTAAACGCAAAGGCCCAGGAACTCAAGGCCTCAGGAAAAACGGTTTATAATTTTGCCGTAGGTGAGTGCGACGCCGGCACCCCAAAAGTCATTGTGGACGCCGCAATCAAAGCTCTGGGTGAGGGTAAAACCAGGTACAGCAGCCCAGGTGGTTCGCTACCTTTGCGCCAGGCGATCCAAAGAAAACTGATGCGGGAAAATCACCTCACCTGGTCGGAAAATGACCTGGTTGTTGGCATGGGTGCAAAAGAGCTGCTTTTTCACCTCTGCCTAGGTCTGCTTGATCCAGGTGACGAAGTCATTGTTCCGGCTCCTTACTGGGTGAGTTATGCAGAACAGATTCAGCTAGCTGGAGCCTCGGCAAAGATCATTCCTTCTGAACGAACGCTTCAGAATCAGGGTTTTGCCCTAAATTGCGCTGACATCGAAGCCGTTGCCACAACCAAAACTAAGGCACTGATCCTAAACTTTCCTAATAACCCGTGTGGGGCTGTTGCAACAGAATCGCAACTGCGTGAATTGGCCAACTACCTACTCGACAAGCCGTGGTGGATTATCAGCGATGAGATCTATGAGTACCTTGTCTATGGTCAAAAGCATTTATCCTTGCTGAATGTCGAGCCGCGTCTAAAAGATCGCTTCATCTACGTCAATGGCCTATCAAAAGGGTTTTTCATGACCGGGTGGCGCGTCGGATACCTTGCTGCCCCTAGCCCTGTAGCAAAAACTGTCAGGAGCCTGCAGGGTCACAGCTCGACATGCATACCGCCGTTTATAGAAGCGGCGGCTATTGTAGCCCTCGATGGGGGAAAGGATTTGATCAAAAATGAAATCGCGGCCCTCGATCGTCGTCGACAATTAACGATAAAATGGGCACAAGAGCAGTCTCACATCAAGTACACCGAACCCCAAGGGGCCTTTTACCTCTTCTTGGATTTAAGTCATCCCCTGCGAACCCTGAGTAGTATGACTTTTGCCGAAAATCTGCTGGAAAAATATCAAGTGGCGGTTGTTCCCGGAGAAGCCTTCGGTGCTCCAAGACACATCCGTTTGAGTTTCGCCGTGGGGGAGGCAGACTTATTAGAGGGACTCCGAAGAATTAGCCTGGCGATCGCAGAACTCAAATAATGGGTTAGTCACACCGTTGTAAGGAAAAAGCATGAGTTCGATCTTGGATTCTATCAAAGACAATATTTCTCAGCTGGAAGAGAGTTTTTCCCAGGAGATGGCCAAGGCCAAGGAGTTGCGTCAAAGTCCTATGGTGGAGGCCCTACGGGTCAAATATCTGGGAAAAAAGAGCCTCCTTATGGACTTGCTGGCATCTCTGGGAAAACTGGACAAGGCTGACAAACCTCTTGCCGGCCAAATGATTAACAAGCTGAAATCTCGCATCGAAAGCGAAATACAGCAGCTGCTGATAGAATCCGACGCATGGACGATGGAAGCTCTGCTAGCTGGAGAAGCGGTGGACCCTAGTTTACCGACCAACTCGCTGCAACTCAAAGGGGCATTGCACCCGGTAACTCTGATGTACGAACGATTAGTGGAAGCATTCCACCGTATGGGTTTTGCCGTACATGATGGACCTGAGATCGAACTCGATTACTACAATTTTGCCGCACTGAATTTCCCAAGTCATCACCCAGCTCGGGACATGCAAGACACCTTTCATCTGACGGGAAAGATTCCTTTGCTGCTACGGACACATACTTCAGCCGTTCAGGTTCATGCCATGCTGGCGGAAAAACCACCTCTGAAAATTATTGCGCCCGGCCGCGTCTTTCGCTGCGATTCCGATCTGACTCATACACCCATGTTTCATCAACTGGAAGGATTTGTGGTCGATGAAAAAATCCGCATGAGTGATCTAAAAGGTTCGATTGAGGTTCTGCTCCAAGCGATCTTCGGAGAGCAAACCAGGACAAGATTACGTCCAAGCTTCTTTCCCTTCGTTGAACCCGGTGCCGAACTCGATATGCAATGCCAAGAATGTCAGGGCTCTGGATGCCGCGTTTGCAAGCAGACCGGTTGGCTAGAAATCGGGGGTTGCGGCATGATTCATCCCAATGTTTTTGAGAGCGTGGGTATTGATAGTGACCGTTATACGGGATTTGCTTTTGGATTTGGTATTGATCGTCTCGCCTTGCTCAAATTTCGCCTCCAGGATCTGCGGCAGCTTTTTGAGAGCGAATACGATTTCTTGCAGCAATTCCCCGTGACACAATTTTAAGACCTTTAGAAGGACAGATGATATGCGCATCTCATTAGAATGGCTCTCCCAATATATTGACCTCAGCGCTTCGAGTCCTGAGTCGATAAGTGCGGCCTTCACGAGCATCGGCTTAGAGGTGGAGGCTCAAGAGACGATGCCCGAACTGCATGAGTCTTTAGTCATAGCTAAGATCGAAACTGCAACACGGCATCCGAATGCCGATCGCCTGCAGGTTTGCCGTGTAGACATCGGCACAGGCTCGCCAGTGCAAATCGTCTGTGGCGCAGCAAATGCCAGAGCGGGCCTGTATGTGATTGCCGCCCTACCGGGGGCAACTCTTCCTAACGGCATGAATATTAAAGCTGGAAATATCCGAGATGTGGATTCGATGGGCATGCTCTGTTCCGAAGAGGAATTAGGCTTGGCGGAAAAATCCGCTGGCATCCTCGAATGGAATCAGGGAACAGTGGGAACTCGTGTTAGGGATTTACTTGGCCCTGCTGATACCATTCTGACCTTGAACGTGACCCCAAACAGAGCCGATTGTTTCAGTTACCGTGGGCTCGCGCGCGATCTATCTGCAAAGATTGGCAAACCCCTTTTACCCATGCCTGAGCCAAAGATCCACTTTGCAGATCAAGCTGGAAGCGGCGCTAAGTTCACCGTCCAGATCGACGATCCCGACCTTTGCACAGTTTTCGCCGGGCTGACGGTCCACGGCATCAAAGAGACGTGTGCTCCCCTCTGGATGAAGCGGCGCTTGCGAGCATCGGGGATGCGATCCGTGAATCTCATCGTGGATATTTCCAACTATCTGATGTTGGAATCCGGGCAGCCCAACCATCCCTATGATTTGGATAAGATCAAAGGAGGGCGACTACGCGTGAAATCAGCTGCTTTAGGTGATCACCTGACCTTGCTGGACCAGAAAAATATCGAACTTCAATTGGGAGATATCATCATTTGCGACGGCGAGGGACCCCTAGGGCTTGCTGGAATTATGGGAGGAAGACAAGCAGAGGTAAGCACGGAAACGCATAATATCGCGTTGGAAGTAGCCCACTTTGATCCCGTAAGAATTCGTAAAACTGCCAAACGCCTCATCCTCCACTCTGAGGCCTCCTTTCGATTTGAACGGGGGGTTGACGCAAGCCAAGCCGAGACCAATGCCTGGCGTTTCGCGCAAATTCTTCATGATATTTATGTCAAAGATTTTCATATCTCTGCTCAGGATGTCCGTTATCCTTCGATTCAAGCAGGCTTGCAGGTGACAGGGAATTTAGAATTTCCTCCGCGTCGCATTGCCATGCGAATCCCGCGCTTGCGCGACCTACTAGGCCGGGCAGATATGACAAGAAAAAATGTTTTGGATGTTTTTGATCGACTGGGCTTCAAATACCTAGACGATAATGAACAGCGCATTGTTTTCGAAGTTCCCAGCTGGCGCCAAGATATTGAACGTGAAGCTGACCTGATCGAGGAGTTCGCCAGAATCGATGGCTACGACAAAATTCCTAATACGATGCCAAATATCTCCATGGGAACCAATAAAGAGGCCGCCTATTTGCCCTTTATCTCCGGCCTAAAACGAGCCATGGCCCATGCTGGCTTTTGTGAGACCATCACGTTTCCTTTTGCCGGTCTCAAGAATTATCAGGCCATGGGAATCCACGAAACTCATAACTTACTGCCGCGAGTGGAGATCGCCAATCCCATTAACGAACACGAGCCCTTCCTGAAAACGCTCCTGATTTCAGGCCTTCTTGAGGCCGTACTAAAGAACCGCAATAGGGGTGTTCAAGGCGCTCGACTTTTTGAATATGGCCGCGCCTATTTCCCGGCCATCGCTACGAAGGCCTCTGTACCTGCCGCTTTTTCTTCCTGGCTTGGGGCTGGACCTTCGATTCACTTGAGCGCCAAAGCGCAAAGCGAAACCATGCGGCCAGTGGAGAAGCACCGCTTGGCGTGTGTCATCGATCAGCCTTTCTTGCCCAAGTCCTGGCATGGGATGGAACAGCAAGCAGACTTTCACACCATGAAATCTTTGATCCATAGTGTCATGAGCCATTTGGGAATTCTCCAGGCCACCTGGCGCTTGCTCAATAAGGACGAGGCCGAACTGCTTCCTTTTATGAATCCTAAGCTCTCTGCCGCTATGATCCTCAACGACTCCGCTGTTGGGTTTCTTGGCAGTTTGCATCCCAAAGCGGCCCAGGACTTGGGATTTGGCCTCAAGGAGATTCCTTTGGTTTTTGAATGCGACTCAGAACTTCTCTTTCGCCATGGTAAAGATCAAGCCATCGAAGTAGAACGCAAGTCCTTCAAATTTCCGGCAAGCTATCGCGATTTGGCCTTCTTGGTTGCGAGTACCCGTGAGCATCAAGCGATCCATCAATGCCTCAAAGGCACCCCATCGGTCAAATACCTTTGGAAATGGGAGCTCTTTGACATCTACCAGGGAGAAAGCCTCTCACCTGGCAAGAAAAGCATGGCTTATCGCTTTTTCTTCCGTTCCATGGAAAAAACCTTAAGTGACAAGGAAGTCGACCTAGACATGCAGACTATCCAAAAGCATCTAGAGCAACAGTTAGGAATCGAAGCTAGATTGTGATGCTTAGAAATAAGGACTTTTTTAGGAAGCCGTGAGATCTTGAGCAACCGATTGGCGTTGAACCTGGGCATCGAATAGGGACTGCAAATATCGTGCGATATTAAACACGTATACCAGCTCTTCGCCGCAACGAGCCATGCCATCGAAAAAGCGACGATCCGCAAGAATCCCTTGAAATTCTTTAGGCGCATGGATCTCGCTGAATTTTTTGATGCCGAGGATTTCCTGAGTTTCTAAGCCAAACAAACCCTTATCGGTTTCTAAAATAATTAAAACCGTACGCGAGCCAAATTCAGAAGGTTTCGCTGATGTATCTATTGCTTGGTGTCCTGCGCCAGCTTCATGAGGAGAACCAAGCTCCTTCGGAAAAATAGTCGCGGGATTTATGATGCCAATGACCTCGTCTCGATACTTTGCCACCCTTTGGATACCGGAGGAACTGTGGAGTTCTTGAATCTGGTACTCGCTCAGAATCCTCTTAATCGACAATAGGTCGACTGCAAGCTGGCAGTCCGCTAGGCAAAAAACAAAAAAACGATTCAAAGTATCAGTCACGACCATAAGATATGCCTCATTTCGCCATATGCCTGGCAGGGGATAACATCGCTGCCTGATTCCAGGATAGA
This sequence comes from Oligoflexales bacterium, assembly GCA_044357055.1. Lineage (GTDB taxonomy): Bacteria > Bdellovibrionota_B > Oligoflexia > Oligoflexales > JBIKVD01 > JBIKVD01. The sequence goes on from JBIKVD010000082.1 coordinate 5,644, forward strand.
TTTTATCAGAGTCCAAGCCCCGACGCATTAAACCTTGCCACTTACTTGCCGTCATTTTGCCAAGATGAATATGGTAGAATAGAAAGCAATCAGCTATTTATATTCGATAGAGGATAGATCTAAATGAGATCTGTACGGGGCCTTTTTTGCCTATTTGTTTTGCAGTTGATCTCTAGCAAAACCAGCTGGGCTTCCAGTGGGATCCGCCCCAGACAGGACATCAAGCTCTCTCCAGAGGCCATCTACCTGAATTCCCAAGCGACCCTGCTGATCGGCGGAAGTTTACAGTGGTTTCGCTTACCGGTCAAAAGCTGGGAAGACCGCCTACAAAAATTCAAAGCTGCCGGCTTTAACACCATTGAAGTCTACATTCCCTGGAATGTCGTCGAGCCTCGCGAAGGTGTGTTCGATTTCCAATCCAGTCAAATCTCCCAATTTCTCGCTATGGCACAAAAGCACGAGCTTTATGTCTACCTGCGACCCGGACCCTACATTACCAACGAATTGGATGGAGGTGGGATTCCCGCCTGGCTATCCGCCAAAGCTAACAAGCAACAGCTTCATCCGAATGCCTTCGATGGCAGCGTCAATCTTCGCACGGCTGACAAAGATTTTTTGTGGTATGTCGAGCGATACTTCCGCAAGCTGAATCAGCACATTTTGCCTTTCCTTTTCACCAATGGTGGTCCCATCATCCTCTATGCCATTGAAAACGAATACAACTGGTTTGAGTTTTTTTTCAAGCTCGACAAGCACTCACAGTTGGGTGATCGTCCTGAAAGACCTAGGGATCAAGCGTTAGATGTGGCCGCCTATCTCCAAGCATTGCGCGACATCGTTCTCGACCAAGGGATCGATATTCCCATCGTCACTTGCCCCGGCGAACCCAAGCTCACGGGACTGGGGGAAGTAGATATAGCCCCAATGCCCAACATGTACGGGTCGTACCTAGAGCATATTGAATTTCACGCCGCAAGACTGAGAACCGCGATGGGGGCAAGCCCCATCTATTCTGCCTACCCTGGGGGAATCAGCGAAACCGACCGCCAACCATCTGTACTCAAACGCCTTGTGTTATCGGGTATGGATGCCATTTTCCAATTCAATCTCGCTGGCTACCATGGAGAAGGTCGATCAAATGCCATGGTGCTGAACGTCCAGCCACCGGGAAGTCTCAGAGACCTAATCAGCATCTTCAGAGACATGTTTCAAGTAAAAATTGGCCAACCCATCATTCGCCCTCCCGTCGGGTTCTTTCACAATGTCCTTGATTTCTATGGGCCTATCTCCCCCTCAGGCACTTTGCGCCCCTCATTTTATGCCTTCAGACGCCTCAATCTTTTTCTACAAACCTTTCAATCTCGAATCGCCAAAGCGCAAGGGGCACAGCAAACCGCTGACCTAAGTTCTGAGGTTCAATTAGAAGACCCTTCCGGGAAACTGGGAATTCTAAATCCCGATGGTTCGCCCGCGACTCACTATTGGTTAAGAACCGGAGAACAATCAGCTCTGCTTGGTGTATACAATGGAACGAATAGAGATCTTGTTTTGCCTCAACACTCCATCACCGCCTGGGGGGAAAACTTTCCTGTCGCTAGTACTTTGACTTTAGCAAAGGCAGACAACGAATTTGGCCCACGGGCTGGAAAACGAGACTATGAATACACCCACTATATTCCCATCGGATTTGCACTCGACGCTCATCTAGAAGTTGCTTACAGCACGTCTGAAATCCTCATGCACAAGCCGTTTGGCGATGGACATTTGCTTATTCTCTATGGGGCCCCTCATAGGAAAGGAGAAATCAAATTCCTTTGCGACCAAATCACTCTTCAGACTCAAACAGACACGGTAAAAATAGTCCGCCAGGAAACAGATGCTGTCACCTTCACCTTTTCACAACAGCTCGGAGAGTTCTTTACACTCAGCTGCGAGAAGAAAACCTTGCTGGTCATGGTTGTTGATCGCGAAGAAGCTGGAAAACTGTGGTTCTTTGATGCGGAACAGCTGCTATTAGGGGGCGTGGAATACGCACAAAAAAATGTGGGAGAAATTAAAATCGAATTTTCTGCTCCCCAAGCCAAAGCAAAAGAATATCTCTTCTATACCTTGAGTCCAAAGGCCATGAGTTTATCGTCTTATCAAAGCGTCGTAGGACCTGGCAAAACCACTTTTCTGCAATACTGGCACACTTTGGATGAGGATTTGTTAACATCAGCCATGCCCACTTTCGAACTACCATTAAGATCCGGCCGCGTTCAGCTAGAAGCTTTACCCTTAAATGCTAACTCTGCAAACTCCTACTCCTGGACAATTTTAGGTACACAGCCTCAGCATTTAGAAAAAGCTGGCATTCTCAGTGGGCACAGTTGGTATCGCGCTGAGACCAGTCTTAAAAGAAAAGATTTACAGAAAAGCATGCCACTCAAAATCGCCAGCGCTTCAGATTTCGTAAGCTTGTACGTCAATGGAAAATACCTTTTGACCTTGAATCCCTTAGGTACAGAAATCAATAGCGCCAGCTCGAACCCGTCTTATGGTTTCCCAGTCCCTGCCAAAGTCCTGCGAGAAGGGCTCAATCAAATTGTGGTACGCACCGAAATTTGGGGTCACGGAAGCGTCGCCTGGCCTATTGGGAAAATCAATTCGCTGCCCTTACCCCAAGGTACGCAATTTCAAGTGCCTCTTCTTAAGATTAGCCTGCCGGCTCTGAGCTACGACGCCTTAAAAGGCTTATCCGGGCCAGCGAGCCTGGGTTCACAACCACTTACAAACTGGCAACTGAGCGCCGGAATAGCCGGCGAGAAAGCTGGAGTGGCTCTTTCCTCCTTCGATGACAGCTCGTGGCCCACACATTCCCTGCCGATCGACCTTAGACCGGGCTCCATGATGTGGTATCGCAGCCAATTTGATGAGAGCGATCTTCCAAACCCAAATCAGCTGAACACGCCGCTCGCGCTCACATTACGCGGCCGAAGTGCGAAAGCAACCATATTCCTAAATGGTCGAATGATTGGTCGCTGGCTTTCCGACAACGATTGGTTGCAGCGAGGCAAATGGGCGAATGTTTCGCGGGAAGCTTGGATGAATACCCATCCCGATAGCTTTCCCGTCGCGCGCAGTCTGTTAAAGTCTCATGATAATTCCCTCGCCATTCTCTTTGAAGACGTCAGCGACACAAGTAAATCCTCAAACCATGGGAGAATCGATGAGATCGTCCTAGAATTTGCCAGGGAAAATAAAATCGTTATTGATAAGCAAGAATCTTTCGTGCCGTCTATTTTAAAGACTGCGATCATCACACTATAGATTCGCAAAACACCCCGTCGAACACTTCTGTCCTTTTCCTATGGTTATCCTTTTTGTTCATGACCTTTGATGATAAATCCTACCGATCACTTACTGCTGCGGAGGATTTATGCTGTTGCAATCTCGGTCACTCTTAGCTGCTTCAATCTTTCTGTCTTCTTGTGGCGTCTCAACAAAACAACCTCGCACGAGCCACGTCCTTAATCAGGAAGGTGCCTCCAGGACAAGCCCCCTCATGGATAAAGTTCTAGAACTCACCAACCAAGAAAGGCAAAGCGCTGCTAAACCCTGTCGACCTCTTATCTTTCATGAAAAACTTAACACCGCAGCGACAGCTCATACTGAAGATATGATTGATCGAGAGTATTTTGCTCATGAACTTCCCGGAGATCCCAGCACTCGTCTTGACAAGCGTCTGGAACGCCAAAACTACCGCTTTCTCACAGCAGGAGAAAATATTGCTTATGGATATCCTTCGCCCCAGGCAGTCATGGATGGATGGCTAAAAAGTCCTGGTCATCGCGCAAAAATCTTAAATTGTGAATACTCTGAAATGGGCCTAGCCATGGTTGCAAAGCCCCTGCCAACAGGTCGCTCCAATCTATACTGGACACAGATTTTTGCGAGGCCCCGCTAAGAGCTACGACCCGGACTCGATCACAGGGGAACGACAAGGAAAGCTCCCATGATAGTTTATCCCGCGTTCATTAACTTTCCTCCTAAGTCAAGCCGGTTGACCTTTTGACTTTAAATCCTGACCAAGCTTACAATAGGAAGGCGGGTTTTAATGCAAGTCGCTCGGATGACAACTCATCAGTGGCTAATAGGTGGAGTTGACTTGGATATCGAAGAAATTAAAAATCTCATTCAGGAGTCGTTTGAAGGTGGCACCTCTAAGATTGTCGACGGTGACTGGCACTTTTCCTATGCCCTCCTGGATCCCGTCCCAAGCAAAGTTTTTGAGGTTTCTATCAAAGTATTGAGTTATCGCAGATCCTATGGTCCTGGCCTTTGGACCGGGGCACTCAAAACATACGATATGCACTGGTCGAAGTTCGATATCAGCAGCTCACAAGGGACTCCAGTCCCTCTGATCGTAACCAGGCCCTTAGGTTTACCCGAGCCTAACTTACGGCAAAGAAATGCTGTCTATCGTGACAAAGACTCTAGCGGCAAAGAGTGGTACATCCTGCATCACCCCTCGGAACGAATGGCGAGGGACTGCATCAGAACCATTCAGCTGATGACAGCCCCCTTCAAGCCCGTGCCCTCCCCTCAATGGCCCGAAGCTGGATAGACATGATATTGCAACTACTCAAAATTTCGCTGGCTGCTTGTCTTATCGCTTTTGCAAGTTGGCTTGCAGGCAAAGCGCCGAAACTCGCAGGCTTTATCATCGCCCTACCCCTGACCTCTATGCTGGCCTTGATGGCTGCGCATTGGGAGCATCAAAACGCACAGCTCTCCCAAGAATTTGCCGTAAGTATCTTTAAGGCAGTGCCGCTATCTTTACTATTTTTTGTACCGTTTCTCTTTGCCGAGAAAATTGCCTTGCCCTTTTGGGGCCTCTTTCTCCTCGGCATTGCACTACTCGCTGGGGGCTATGGCATCCACTTGGCTCTATCAAAAACCTAACGGGGCTTTGGGGCGAAAGTGCCAAAACCGTGTCCTAACCGCACGCGAAGAATCTCGCCAGAATTGTTGCTCCGATGGATGGTGAGAACTATTTTCCGGGGTTGCCGCCGCAATGTTTGGGCCATATCCAGGCTGGTTGCCGGACAAACAACAATTCTGATTTGCGGCTTCAGATTTATAGAATACGAAAATGCAGAAACTCGGTTCAACTAGTCGCAGTAAAACAACATCGTGCATTCGCCGGCAGACGCCCTTTAAAATTTTGGATCAAAATTGCCTTAGAATCATGATTTGACCCTATCATGAATGGTCTGTCTTGATTGAAATCGAGTTTTTGAAAGTTGGAAAATAAAAAAACAAACTGAGATGATTCATTACGATCAAAAAATGGCGTCTAAAAACCCTATCTATGCGGCGTTTTTCCTCAAAGATGATTCGCTGTGATGAATCTTAGTGAGTTATATGGGTGCCAAATGAAGTTATCAAAATCAAATAGCGGCTATTGACCACATCACAAACCCTGCACGAACACGCAAAGAACAAGCTGCCTCAGAAATAGCTCACATTCTGCAGATGCCCGATATTCCGCGAAGAAAAATCGAAGAAACCGTTGGCAAAATCAAAACCTACGCAAGAGTAGCGCTACATTTTCACACTGATCGCCCAGACTCACAAATGAATGGCGGCCAAATGTATCAACGGGAGCATAATATTTTTGGTGGAGCGCATCGAATCGAGGGAACGACAAACATGGAATGACCTAACTATGGCGTTCAAGATTTGACATTTCATCCAAACGGGCATTTGCCACGATTTGGGTCTTGTGACTCACTCTTGAAGCCCTAAACGCATCGAAGATGCGCCTTTCCAACAGATGAAAATCACCTTGGATATAGATTTAATAATAAATAGGAACACATCCCGCTGGAAAGCAACCTTGTCCAGAGGCATAACAGGCAGAGATAGCAGCACGTATTGCTATTGTATGATTAGTGCCATATCCATAATAGTTATGGCGACCATCACCAGTTACAGCACGACATTTTATCATTAGGTGGCTTCCATGGCTTGTGCCTAGTAGCTGGCTATCATTTTGGATATTCTCTTTTTCACTTCCGCACCCTAGGCAAAAGAACATGCTTAGAATCGCAAAGGCTAAGGTGTTTTTTATCATGTTTACTCCTGCATTTTGTTAGCTAACATAGATCGACCGCAAGGTATCAAATCAGATATGTATTCGCAAGTATAGAAAGCAACTGCGGTCTCATGATGGTGTTCCTGATAACTTGGTTCGCTTATAGCTTCAATGTGTCTAGGTATACACTTAGGCTGGTAGAGCAGAGAGAAAATTCGTTTCAGCACAACTAATTTGGCTTAAATTTCCCTTGTGAACGTCTGCGACAACCATCAGATATATCTCGCCTTTAACCTGCGAAGCGAAATGTTGCGGACTGCGCAAACATTTCCGTTCTCTCTTTTGCCGCTGATACCCTGAGACTCCTCCTTCTGATGGACACTCAGCTATGGCAGGAGTGTGACCAACTCGCTCCCTGCTATGTAGGAGCGTTCCATGTCAGCCAAGAAGAGAAGCAAGCGAAAGACGTTTTCCGAGGAATTTAAGCAAGATGCGTGTCTTCAAGTAATTGGTGAGGGGCGAAAGGTAACCGAGGTACCCAAGAGCCTTGGTATCAGCGAGGGCTTGTTAGGCCGCTGGGTTAGGGAAAAGCGGGGTGACCCAGATGGTGAAAAAAAGCGTGCATCAGAGAGGATTTAGAAGCTCGAAGCTCAGGTCACCATTGACGCTGATTGCGCTCCAGCAGAAAATAGATTCCCCAGAGAAGGATTGACGATGGAGTTTTTTCTTTGACATTCTTGATACCGAATCAACCGGACGATGGATTATAGCTTACCAGACAATGAGACCAACGCAGCCAAATAGCAAACCACAACCCGCTGCAGTCCAAACAAATAGATTAAAACATCTCATCAGCTCTAGTGCAGAAGTGAAGACTCAAGCGCCTTTAGTATCATCTAATGTAGCTTCAGAGTTTGTGTTTCTTGTTCTCAATATGATATATTTAATCAAGCGCATTAAAACATTTGTGTAAATACTCAAAAAAGCCAAAGACATGATAGAAATCGGCAGCAGCCAGGAGGATAGACCATGGAGACAATCTCATTACGACGGTTTTTGCTAATTTCAACTCTAGCCATCACTAGCATCTCTTGCAAGACTGTGGAAAAAAAGGAACCATCCTCCAGCAATATATCCTCTGTTAAGTTTGAAACATCAGATGATTTTTCCAGTGACATGGAAAAATTCAGAAAAAAATACTGGCCAAAAATGAAACCTATTCCTTTACCGGTGGATAATTCTAAATTCGCCGCTGGACGGGACGCGATATTGCTAAGCGTCATGGAAATGCATGATATTTACAACACCCTTGATGAGCAAGCCGATTGGGGTCGATTCGACTGGCCGGTGGGGTTGGCAGATACCAAATTCAACCAGCATTATCAGAATGGGTGCGCCGAGATCAAGTCAATGGGCTATAACGATCTCGACTGCAAAATAGTGTTGCGCGGCATCTACTATGTCCATCATCGACAAAAGGCGAAAAAACTGGAGGATCATTTTAAAACCATTGCTGATCTGAATCTATTGATACGCGAGCAAAAAATATCATTTCTAACGGACGCTATCACTGGTGCCGTCTATAATCGCAACCCGCCTCCCTACGACATTGAAGGCAAATTGACCAGGATGGCGGAAGAAGGTGGATTTCCGTCAAAAGATCTCGTGATTTTCCGGGATTTTTTAAACGACAGCGTGGCAATCCAGGATACCCATTCTGGGGCGGGCTATGACGAGCGCGACAAAGTAGTCAATTCCTTGTTTCGGAAATATGCCGGTCTCACTGAATAAAAACCATGACCTCCTCAAGGCAGCAAGGGACCCCTT
>JBIKVD010000083.1:0-13526 GCA_044357055.1 Oligoflexales bacterium
TGGTCACTGCAAAGGCGGACGGCAACACAGGGATGGAGGCTGCTATGTCCGATCTGCAATCACCTGATCCAAATCAGGATTTTCGCCAGTATTTACGGGAGGAATTAGCACGGCGCTGCCAAAAAAATACGCAGTTTAGCCTCCGTGGTTTTGCCAGAATGCTTGAGATTGAGCCATCGAGCCTATCAAAATTGTTGAATGGTAAGCGACGGATCACCGAGGCGATGCTCGTGAGACTGGCACAAAAGCTTAATATTCCTGGTGCTGATTTGGCCAAATATCGAAATTCCCAGGCGCAGGTGGGCGACACATTGCAGCCCTCAGAAACCATTCACTAATAAGTCAAATTTGCCGCGAGCCTGGTTCCGCTACCCCTCCTCATCCTTGGCCTTAGGAGGAGGGTACTTCTTACCTATTTAATTTTAGAAATCTGCCCCGATTGAGAGTCAGGGAGGACTCCATTTGGAATTACTGCTTCTAATCGCCAATGATTTACAGAGCCTTTTGCATGATCAAGTGCTGGCTTTTGTTTTTTGGGCCTTTTCCGCCTTCGCGTTCCTTGGAATCCTCGCCCTCCGGCTTCCTCATGACCTGGTCGAAGAACCCGCTGCTATTCTCACCTATGTGTTTGCTACCAGCAGCCTTGGCTACATCTTGGTTTGTATGTCCGTCTTTTTCACTCAAGCCTTTGTCATGGAATTCTCCAACTATATTTCGTTGTTCATGGTCCTTGCCTTCGTAGCGCTTTTGCGGGTTTTTATCAGCGCACGCCTCGTCTTAAAGAAAGGAAAGAAAGCTTATGGCTAAAAAAGCCGCAGAACAAAATGAGTTTTATACACGCCTGATAGTGTATCCCCAGCGTCGGAATTTGCTGTTCGTGCTTCTAACTGTACTTGTGGCAGGCATGACATTTGCCATCTTTCAATACAATGTCGACAAATTCACTCAAAATGATTTGGCCGTTGCGATTGTCGTTTCGGGGTTCCTACTTTGTCTTTATCCCATCATTGAAGAGTGGGAGTACAAACCGTGGCAATCAAAAGCGATTCAATATGAGAAGCACTATAATGGTCAAAATCGTTAGATTGGTGAGTCGGCAAAAGCCGTGGGGTTACAGCCAAACTCTTCTATTGCTAGTTTTTTTGGCTAGCTGCGCGAATCATGGTATCCGTACGAGTCGCTTTCAGGTGGAGGAAATTTCCCAATCGCCCTTAAAGCTCGATTTGCCGCAAAATCTGGAAGGCTATGAGCAGTTTGGGCCTTTCGCGGTAGATATTACGGAAAATATGCCGCTGCCGCTAAATACTAGGGAGTATTGTCTGGCTAACGTTTTCAGTCCAGTAACCCGCAACCTTTCCCCTCTCATCATTCTCTCCCATGGAAATCGTGGATCGAAAGAGTCCTTCTACGAACAAGCGAAGCATCTTGCTTCGTGGGGTTTTCATGTCGTGACGCCAACCCTCCCCAATTATGGGCAGTGGTTAGAGAATGGCAATCGTCTTGTGAGCCTAAGTCGATTGATACAGGATGCTCCCTGGCTTTTTGCCTCCAATATTCAAACGGAAAAGATCATCTTAGCGGGCCATTCTTTTGGTGGTTCAGCGGTAGCATTGGCCCTAGGTTCCGGAGCTTCTGTGATGGGTGGTATCTTATTAGATCCAGCTCTTTATGCTCCGGCAGTAACGACTAGCCTCCGGCAAAATATCAAACCAATCATGGTGCTAGGAGCCGATACCAAAGTTTTTCGCTCACGTCGGCGCAGTAGTTTTTATAAGGAAACGAAAGGAAAGGCTTACGAAGTATCGATTAAGGATAGTCATCACGATGATGCCCAAAATCCCAGTATCCGAGAAATTGCAAATATCTTGAACTTTGATCCTCTCACGGCCGCGCAGCGACAAAAGAGCTTTGCAGCAGCTCTAACGGCGGCGGCAACGAGCCTTGCTCGCTCCGGGGACTTTGCCAACGCATACAAAATGTTCCAAAGAGATCAGCAGATACGACTAATTTTGGTTGCCCATCGCTCGAAAGGGATAAAAGGTGGGCTAAACCATTTCAAGATCGGCGATCGAAGAACGCGGTCCCTTAGAAAGTAGCTTAGGATCCACTATCTGATTTTAGGGTAATAGAACTTAATCTCAGCAAAGATGCGGGAACTGGCCCGTTTAGGATCCATGAATTCCGCCGGCGCAGATCACCATATTCCTCGGAGGCGATAAACCTTTCTAGTTCCCATAAGATGGGCAAGTTGAGTCGATCCTGTTGTGCAATTTTCAAAACGCCCAAGTGATTTTGCGTAAAGAGCAGTGTGAGCCTAAGGATGTAGCTACGAAGGAGAAAGTGACAATGGGCATCCGGAAAATCTCCTAGCCTCCCTTTCAAGGATAACAAGGCGCTCTTCCCTTCCTTGCTTAACTGTTCAAACCACTGGTTTGTCTTAGCACAGCGCACGGATGCATACTTCTTTCCCGTAAGAATGGGGAATCTATCGTCAATAAGGTCACTCAGTCGCATCAGAGAATATCCCAGGGAGTGTACCCCATAGGTGTTGGCAAAGATTTGCACTACCTGCTCGACATGAGTGCTTTGATGTCCGATGTCACCACTTCCAATAGCAGTACCCGTCAGCACAGGAACTCTCTCATAACAATTGGTGCCAAGAGAGCCACCCAACTTCGCGCGCATTAAGCTGAGTGCTTGGGTTGAAGGCATTCCTGACAAGGGCGCTTTTGGCTTTAACAGTTTTAGAAGAAACGGCAAGCTTGGTCCGACGTAGAGAATGAATATTAACAAAGGACGATCTGCCATCGGGAAGCTATTTATAGTGTCAAGCAAGAGTTGTTTAGCTGTCGCTTTTGGCAAATCCAGCAGTAGATCCTGCTTGTCTACGCCGCAAAAATCTCGCGCATGGGAAACTTCAGCCCGCAGAACGTGCCTGGCCTGCATGATCGTGGCCACTCGCCAAGCTAAATCAGGATCCACCAGGTCCTGACTTAGCTGCCACACCCGCTCTAAGTCCTGTTGCCGAAAGTGAGAAAGCTCGGCCCGTCGATTCAGCAGCCGCAGTTCAAAAGCATAGGACTTGCGACTGCGAGAAATCTTCAGGAGGTGATCCAAGGTGTTTGGATTGTCGATAGCGGCCAGATCAATAAGCTGTTCCAACTCGGTGATGAGAACCCGTTCATCGGGGACTAGAGCATGCAATAAACTGAGGGTTTGCATCTTCAGTGATTGTCGATGATAACTCCCTTTGTTTACAGACTCGATGAGCGCAGCTTTCCAAGTCGTGAGCGAAAAGTGAAATAGATTGCGGATGTTAGAACGCTCGTACTTGAGCAGTAAATCCCTTACTTCCCAAAACCTTGCCCCAAATCCTAGGCCATGGGCGATGACCAACCTCATTTTTGCAATAGCGACTAAGATTTGCACAGCGGTGTCAGGGCATTCAGCTAAGCTTATCGGAGTCCAAAAATGTGAATCGATATTAACGTCGACTAGTTTAGCTTGTCTGTCAAAAAGCATCGTGACGAGATTTGGCAGATGCAAATATAGGTCCAGGTTCTGGGACCAGATGCCCATCAATTGAGAGATAATTTCTACGTCATCCGGGAGAGTTTCCAGCGCTGTGGCAAGCAAGGCATTTAACTCAGGGCGATAGAGCATCGCATCAGGATTCTGTTGCCGAATGCTGGTCAAATGCTGTTCCAGAAAATGAATTTTATCCCGCCACTCCACGAGCTTTAGGAATTGCATCTCCAGGCGATCACTTCCCGCTCCTGGTTTGTATTTCAACTGCATTAGCAAGGTGCCCGCATCCTGATAGCACTCTTGATCAGGGGATATCAGCTCTAAAAGTTTTCTTGCCAGATCTGGTAAGCCTACATTTGCAGCTAAACCACCGAGTTTAAGCAGATATTTCGGCACCGTGAAACCGAGTTGATCGCTATGGAGTACGAGAGCTTGCAACAGTTCTTCTTGATGGCTCCTGAAGTAGAGCATGGTTTCTTTAATGGCCCCGCGTTGCCAAATCAAATTAAATACCGCAAAACGTTCCAGTAGCAACAAGTTTGCATTCTCTTGTCCTGCCGCCCACAAGGACTTGAGCAAAAGTTGCTGTCCTTTCTCGTGGCGCCAAAGCACCTGAAGCATGGCAGACCTCAGGTCCTCTTGAATCAGCAGCCAAAATGGTTCAGAAGCTTTGGTAAGTGCATGGGCAAGCCAATCCATGAGGCTCGATTCATCACTCGAAAGAAAAGCAAGCTGACAAGTGTATGCTGCGCGTTCTGCAGATGGATTCATGTCAAGCCAGAGCTTTACCATTTCACGCATTTGAGACCACTTGACCCCGCTATCCGCTAAGGAGCGAATTTTAATTCCTAGGGCTCCCTCATTGAGGGAGGAAGTGGTATCCAAATGGGAGTGAGGCAGCGGAGGAACAGACTGCATCGGATTTCCCAAGGGAGACCGGAGAGGCTGTTTTCTCGTTTCCTCATCTTGCAGGCCTTCCTTTGTTTCAACAGGATTGAGCCAAGCCAAGCGTTCTGGGTCCAGATGAATATCTAGTTTTTTCGCGGTATTGACTATCCTAGCGCGCTGTCGCGCCGTCATAGGCTCTTGCTCATCGCCCACGGAAACCCCCAATAATATCGTCATTTTGCTCTATTCTACCATAATCATGTCAAAAAGTTCATTCTGCCGGGAGGTTTACTATGAGTTTCATGATATTTTTAAAATTATTATTTAAATTAGTAAGGATTAATGATATCTTCCTGCCGCGGGAGTCATCCATTGTCTCATTTAGAAGAGGGAATCTATGCGTGTGCTACTCGTAGATGATGACAGTACTTTGCGCGATTTGATGCGCTACACGTTGGAAGCTCAGGGCTATACTGTCATCGAAGCTGCCGATGGGCTCCAAGCGATTGAGGCTGTGCAAAAACAGCGTTTTGATGCTGCGATTCTCGACGTCAATATGCCTAAGCTTTCCGGGCTGCAGGTGTTGGAAAAAATGCGTGAAATCGCTCCCAGCACTTTTTGTATTGTCATGACAGCATATTCAGAAGTCAAAGATGCCGTTCATGCCATCAAGTTGGGCGCTTATGACTACCTGGAAAAACCCGTTGATCCAGAAAAGGTCCTCAAACTTTTTAAAGACGCTCAAGCCTCGAATCATTTGTTAGAAATCGCTGCATTTTCTGCACCTATCTTACATTATGATGCCGGACGTCAGATCATTGGAGAATCACGCCCGATCCGCGAAGTCTTCGACGTCATCAACAAGCTTGCCAAAGTTGATACCTCCGTCTTGGTGCGAGGGGAAAGCGGCACTGGCAAAGAGCTGATTGCAAGGGCGATTCATTATAATAGTCATCGGCGCAAAGGTGCCTTCGTTGCCGTCAACTGTGCCGCATTGCCTGAGCATCTTATTGAAAGCGAATTATTTGGTTATGAAAAGGGCGCCTTTACTGGGGCTGACCGCAAAAAACCAGGTAAGTTTCATTTTGCCGAGGGCGGCACGCTGTTCTTGGACGAGATAGGTGATATCAATCCAAATATCCAGGTCAAACTTCTTAGAGCCTTACAAGAGAAAGCTGTGGTTTCCGTTGGTGGCTCCGTTGAGTCAAAAGTCGATGTTAGGGTTATCGCTGCTACTAACCGGCCGCTGGAAACGATGATGGGCCAAGGAACCTTTCGTGAAGATCTTTTTTACCGCTTAAATGTGTTGCCGATCCATTTGCCGCCTTTGAGGGACAGGAGGGACGATATTCCGGCACTCCTGAGTTTCATGATCAAGAAGTTCAACGAAGAACATAGTCGCCAGGTGCAGTGCTTTTCACCGGAAGCCTTGCGAGCCCTTATCAACTACTCCTGGCCTGGCAACATTCGAGAACTTGAAAATATTGTCGAACGGGCATTTATTCTCGAGTCTGCGAATGTCATTTCTATTGCGGCCCTTCCTCCAAACATCAGCGGTAGAGAAAATTCATCGGTGCCGCCCACTAGCGATAGTCCGGAGCTTGCCGGGGAGCAGATTCAGAGTGAATTCCCGCTGCTGGATTTTCCAACTCTCAAAGAAGAATTTGAGCGGGATTTTATTATCAAGGCCCTTACCCATTATAAAGGCCGCATTAATCAGACGGCCGAACATACCCGGATGACGAAAATCACACTTCTCAGGAAACTAAAGAATTACGGTATCGACGCCAGCAGTTATCGAAATTAAGACTGAACGAGTTTTTTAGACCCTTAATAGAATCCCATCCCGCACGCATCTAAGTGATTGAAATCTTTGGTCTCCTCCAAGGTTGAAACCTGCAGGTCTTAATACCTGGATCATGGTCCCGATAGCCATTGGTAGACTTGTGAATGCCGCAAGTTGTTATTGCCTTATAAGGAGAGCTAACTTGAGGAGCCCGCCTTGGTTTCGCATAGGACTCGTGGTCCTAATTTTTTTAGCCGGCTGCAAGAGCGGGTTCATTCCAGGAGAGGGCAAGGAACGCAACAGCCCTTCTGATGACTCTAAAGTTCAGTCTTTGTCTGTAACCCCGCAAGAACTCGCCTTTAAAAATCTGGAAATGATACGTGACGGGGCCTTAGAGTACAATTTGAATGCTTTTTTGATCGCAGGGATAGGCTTAGCAGAGACGTTTTTAATTCATTGTCTCAAGGATTGGGATGACCTGAACTTGGGTGTAAAGTACCCGATTCTCTTTGATGAGCCTAAATTGTCATCAGAATCGTGCGGCCTAGGGTCGGTTCTGACTGGACAGGGTGATGGTAGCGCTGAGCAAGGGGGCGTCGGTCTCTTCCAATTTGATAACGGCACCTATGCCAATACTATAAATCATTACCGAGAAAACTATGATCTCAATATTTTGAAGCTGGAAGAGAACGTCGCTGCGGTGGCAAAATTCTTTATCCACGAGAAGGGCTGGAGTCAGTTCGAAGAATACTCCAATTCGCTCGGGACAAATATAGATGCTGCGGCTTTCAACCCGGAATTCATTCAGAATCTCACGGGATATTACAATGGCTGCTGGGCAGGACAATGTTCACACTACGACCAGCGTTTTAAGAAGTACTTGCGTGCCTATAGGGACTTGAAACTCTGTATTGCAGACGACTTCTGGTCGACACCGGGCGCTAAGGCGAGTTACCTACCCACCTGCCCCTATGGTGGGCAATCTATCGTCGCCGCGGCAGATCCAAAGAACTGCAATCGTGGATACTGCGTTGCGGCCAATGGTAAGGAATTAGCGGGTGAGTTTGGGAAATATCTTAGCGATCATTATTGTGACAATGGCAATATTGTGCCTTGTGTCCTCGGGTGTTACGGCGAAAAATCAGGAAATATCGATGTTTGTGTGTCATCCAAGCAGAAGTTTCCCGCAGCTGCTTTCGGAGGCCCGCATTTGCCAAGCGAGGCTGCGCGAGCTCCAGCGTCCAGTCCCATCGCGCCCAAATGCTCAAGTGAACTTATGAATGCAGCGAAGCGCTGCGAAGAAATCGCAGCGGTAACGGCTGGTGGATCCTATAATACTTGTCATAAAACAGACAAAAAATATTTGGTAATCTGCAGCGATAAGAACCCCCGCTGGGTCTTGTGCGAGAGGGGTTGTGTTGACCCAAAAACAAATGACGGTTTTTATCATGATATTTGCAAGGACGAATTGCAGCAAGCGTGCGAAAATTAGGGCGAATTCTACAAACACTGACTTTCAAGACAGTTGGTAGCGATTTCGCAATTGGCTAAATTACCGTCGCTGGCCACGGCAAGATCACCTATACCAAAGGCATCTGACACACAAGCTGGAAGGGCCGCGACCGCAGGAGGTGCGGTGGCGCATCCTCGATCTGCTCTGCTGACTAATGTGGTCATACGGGCGAGGAGTTTGGCGGTGATCGCCTCCTCCCCAGCTGTGGACAAGAAGGGGCAGCTCGCCATAACTTGAGAAACCAAGCTAATATTGGGAACGAGGTTACCGACGCGACTCACGGAGGAGCCTATCTCGTCAGCAATGCTACAAACTTGGTTCGACGAAGCGGTCGAAATGGAAGTGTACCCGGTGCGAATATCATCAATGGCGTCCGCCGTATCAACCAAGGTGGCGCCCAAGAGCATGGTCGCCACGAAACACGCCGTATTATTGATCATGGGTGCGGTGCTTTGTCGTGCCAGCAGTGTTTGGATGGAAGCCCGCATGATCGCAAATTTCGCCGTTCTTGCTTCAGCATCGATGCCTAACAGCACATCAATCACGTTTTGAAATAACTCATCGTTATTGGTGCCTGTATCACCCAGTTGTTCCACCAGGGCTTCGATCACGTCCCAGACGGAAAGTCCAATGGAACCGAGAGCCGCCGCAACTTCCAAAATAGCGACCTCGTCCGTAGCCCGATCTTCTGGCTCCAAGGTTTCTATGGCTTCCAAAGCCCCGTCGTATTCCCGATGATCCAAGCGAATCTTTATCGCCTCTATTTTTGCCTCTTTGCTTTCCTTATTGGCCAAGCTCTCCAGCACATTTCCGTTACACGAACTTAGGAGGAGCCATAGGGCAAGGATACTGCCTACAGATTTCTGCATGAGGGTACGAGTTTTCATGATTTCTCCATTTGCGCCTAGTTTTATAAAGGGGTGAAGACACCTGCGACCAAGTGAATTCACTCAGATTCAAGAGCCGACAACGGCACCCTGGCCGCTGCCGTGCATCAGTTTCAAGCCAAAAGTTAGGCCAATGGCTAAAGCATCTGTTGCATCTTGAGACAAGGTTCCGCGCTCAAAGTTCAGGAGGCCCTTCATGGCCAATTCGACCTGATCTTTGCTGGCACGCCCATTTCCGGTGACATGGCGCTTCACCTCCGCCGGAGTTAATTCAAAAACCTGCAGTCCCTTCTGAAAGGCCACGCACATTGCGAGTCCACGGACTTCGCCTAACTTCAAGGCAGTTGCGGCATTGACCCCCGAAAAGGCTCGTTCCAGCACCACAAATTCGGGTCTGTACTCATCAAAGAGGTCGCTAAGTCCTCGTTGAATTTGCTGTAACCGCATTTGGTAAGCCATCGTTCCGGGCAGACGAATCATGCCTGCAGTTACCACATGAAAATGCCTAGGCAATAATGGCTTGTTTTCTAAGATGCGCAAACTTGCAAAGCCCATCGTCACGGATCCGGGGTCAATGCTGAAAATGATCTTGTCTTTCATGCTCAAGGCAGATCTGCTTTCATGGTGGATTTGGCAAGCGTGATGGGATTATCTCTAAGTGTAAGGATACACGCAAACTTTTTCTGGAAAGAAAAAGGAGACCAAGCGCTTTGGATTTTGATATCTTCGTGATTCAACTTCATTTCTAATTGAGGACTTTGAGGCCTATGCAGCTAGGATCATACCCCCAGGTTCGGATGCGCAGACCACGACAGAAGGCTTTTGCCCGGACACTCATGCGAGAGAGCCAGTTGACAACAGATGATCTGATTTATCCCGTCTTTGTCCATGACCAGCTGCAGATGAGAGAGCCTATAACCTCGATGCCAGAGGTCTTCCGTCTGTCTTTGGATGAGACGCTTCGCACCGCTGAGCAGTGCCTAAAGCTCGGTATTCCTGCCATTGCTCTGTTCCCCGTGGTTTTGCAGGCCAAAAAGACCCCAGATGGGCAAGAGGCTTATAACGAAAAAGGGCTCGTACCCACGGTGGTGTCGGCACTAAAGAGCCGATTTCCAGAATTAGGGGTTATTACCGATATAGCCTTAGACCCCTATACATCTCATGGCCAAGACGGTCTTATCGATGGCAATGGCTGCATTTTAAATGATGAAACGGTCGCGGTATTGGCCCGTCAGGCCCTGTGCCACGCTGCAGCGGGGGCGGATATCGTGGCTCCGTCGGATATGATGGATGGGCGCATAGGGAACATTCGTAAAAGCCTCGACCGGGGTGGCTATCAAAACACGATGATTCTTTCGTATGCTGCGAAATACGCCTCTCATTTCTATGGGCCGTTTCGTGATGCCGTCGGTAGCAAAGCTCAACTGGGAAGCTCACGTAAAGAAACCTATCAAATGGACCCAGCAAATAGTGACGAAGCCCTGCGCGAAGTCGCCTTGGATATTGACGAAGGTGCAGACTTTATCATGGTAAAACCAGCTCTACCCTATTTGGATGTCATTGCTCGTCTCAAGAAACAGTTCCAGGTGCCCCTCTTTGCTTACCAAGTCAGTGGGGAATACAGCATGCTCATGGCTGCGGCAAACAATGGTTGGATCGATTTGGATGCTTGCGTTCTTGAGAGCTTAACGAGTATCCGTCGGGCGGGGGCCGCCGCAATATTAACCTACTTTGCGCCGAGAGTTGCTGACATCTTGAAGAATCGTTAATCATGTCTATCAGTATCTTTATTGCAAGGCGATACTTAAGCGCCGACCGGCATAACCGCTTCTTATCATGGGGTGCCGTCCTAGCCGTTGTCGGAATATTACTGAGTACTTGCACCACCATTTCGGTCATGAGCATCTTGGCTGGCTTCGAACGGGAGCTACGCCATCGCCTAATGGCGGCAAACGCTCACGTTATGCTCTATCGTTACCCTTCAGGTTTGGCAGACTATCAACAGATCAGTGCTGAATTGCAACAAGCTTACGGAGGTTATATTGAGACGATTCGTCCGTTTGTCTATTTTGAAACGGTCATAAGTAGGGATCAATTGCATGAGCCGGTCATGATCCGAGGGATTACCGAGTCTCAGGAACCGATGTCCCAAGCATCTATCCCACATTCACTCTCGTCCTTGATTCGTCCGCCCGGCGCGCTGACGCAGTTATTAGACCCGTTAAAACCAGGCGAAGATATCCCTGGAAATTTGGGACCAAGACCTATCATCATGGGACAAAGATTGTTCTCCGTGCTGGATTTAAAGTATGGCGATGAAGTCAATATCCTTTCTCCCCAGAATGAAATAGCTCATGGACAAAACTCCCTCAGAGTCGTTGGTTCCATTCAAACCGGACTTGCAAATATTGACCAAAAAATGGTGCTAATGTCTCTCAAAGATGCTCAAGATTTTTTAGACCTTGGTAGCTCGGTCACGGGTTTGGAAATCATGCTCAAAGACCCAAATGATAGCAGTGTGGTCAGCCAATCTATGGCAGAGAAATTCGCCTTGAGCGTGCGCGACTGGCAGTCTCTCAATCGCAGTTTATTTCAAGCGATGGCTGTGGAAAAATTGGTGGTTGCCAGCATCATCGCCATCGTCGCTGTTGTCGCAGGATTGAATGTTCTGACGACAATGTTTACGGCGGTGTCTAACCGCCAGAGAGATATTTCTATTCTCAGATCTCTGGGGGCCTCGCAGAATCTTATCGCGCGAATCTTTCTTGCGCAGGCAAGTCTCTATGCGGCGCTGGGGATTCTCCTTGGTATAACGGCGGCTTATTCGGTTATAGAATGGGTCAATCAGCAGACCATTCTAGAGCTGCCTGAGATCTATGTTTTGGCTAAGATCAATGCGCCACAAGACTTGGTATTGTATGCCGTTGTATCGCTTGTTACTTTTGTCTTGGCCATCGTTGCAGGCCTCTTCCCGGCTTTGATGGCGGCTAAAGTCAAACCAGGGGTAGGGATGCATTGGAGCGAAACGTTTTCGTAAGGGCATGCAGCACACATGAAGGATATTGGTCATGAGTATTGAAGTTTTTGTCGCTAAGCGTTATGTGCGCGCCGACAAATCAAATCGATTTTTTTCGTTTATCACGATTTTGACCATTGCGGGCATCATGATTGGGGTTGCTGCCCTCATTTGTGTGCTCAGCGTCATCGACGGCTTTGAAGATGGGCTTCGCAAACGTTTTTTAGCCGCAAATGCACATATCTTGATGTACAAATACCCCGGTGGCGTGACCAATGCAGAAGAAGCTGTCCGGATTGTGGGCGCCAAGATCGCCGAGCAGACTACCGGCGTCGCACCGTTCATTTATTTTGAATCCGTTTTGACCCATAATTTTGCCAATGCTCCTGTTATCGTGCGGGGCATCGAGCCGCACCGCCGAGAAGCCATTCAAAGTCTGAAAGAAATCGTTTCACCCCTTAGTGCTCTCGACGCTTTGCAAGAAGAAATGAACCAGCCTGACTTGCAATCACCTTACAAAGCGATTGTCGGCTCTATGGTGCTTGCAGATATTAAAGCTAAGATCGGCGATGTCATTAAGATCACATCCCCCACACAATCGGGTGGCTACGACCAAAGTAGTCTCGAAGTCGTGGGCGTTTATGATTCGGGATTCAACCATTATGATCGCAAGATTGTCATAACAAGTGTGAAGGGTGGGCAGCGCCTGCTGGATATCAACTATGTGACAGGATTGGAAATTGGCCTTCATGATCCTAGCCTGAGTCCTAAAATTGCTCAGTCACTTTCTGACAGTCATCCAGAGTTCTCCATTACGGAATGGCAATCCTTTAATCGGCCGATGTTTCAAATGGTGGAAAAGCAACGATCGGTGATAGCTCTGCTCGTTTTTCTGGTATCCCTCGTAGCCAGTCTTAATATTCTGAGCACCATGTTCGTATCGGTGACGCAAAAGCAAAGAGACATATCGCTTCTGCGGGCGCTTGGAGCCAGCAATCGCCAGGTGTTAAGGCTATTTCTGAATCAAAGTGTTATTATGGGTTTCATTGGCGTTCTTTTAGGCTGTTCGCTGGCTGCGTTTATCAATCACTTGCTCGGCAATTATGATTTTATCAAATTACCGGATGCTTACTTTTTGAGAACCCTGCCTGTAAAAAATGATCCCGCGGTTTATGGTGGCGTTGCTGTCGTTGCCTTGGTTCTCAGTGTTATTGCGGCATTGGGGCCTTCTTTAGCTGCGAGTCGGGGAGACCCAAGTGCTGGACTGAGCGAGAAGGGTTAGTCTTCCCTTTGGTTCTTGATCATGTGACGCGGTTTTGACGCGGTTGCAAGAAAAGCGATGTGTCGATTGGTACTTCCTTGCTGAAATAGGAATGTAAATAGCTCGCATTATGAGTTAGGTTTGTGGGCTTGGCTATAGGGGATTCTTTCAATGCTGCGAGTACGGGGTGTGGTTTCGACCGATGACTGATACGCAAATGACAAACCTTGAAACCTTGGAACCACAGGCGGCAGCCCCTTATTTGGATGTGATGATTGCCGGTGATCTTGTACTCGTCAAGAATCAGAATCCAGAAATGCTAAAGCGTTCCATTAAGTATCGGGAACTTTTTGAGCTGTTTGCAAATATGGAGAAACCAGAGCGTATGGTTAACTACTCCATGGTGACAGCCTTGATGCTTACGAGCATAGCGCGGCGGACCGCCGACGCTGAGATCAGGACAAAACTTTTTGACCAAAAAAATGATCTGCTTGTTGCGATGCTCAATAATCATGATTTGAGGCGCTTTTTCGGCCTCAAATACTTGAAATCAAAAAACTTCAAAGTGACCGACTATTGCGCTAAGTGCAGCGAGGCCAATACCATCGGCGAGGTCCCCAAATTTCGCTGGAAGTTTTGCAGAGACT
>JBIKVD010000368.1:0-4079 GCA_044357055.1 Oligoflexales bacterium
GTTAATTTCCAGGACTCTGGCCTTATCGAGTGAGGAAACCGCATTCTTGAAGGTATCCATATGACCAAGAAGTTCTCGTCTTAAGCTCGGTTCTTTCACCACCATGCGATCGAGTTGATATATGATATTTTCTTCGATCGTAGAGCGGTCCGCGTAACCTTTGCCCGTATATTGCTGTATTTGGTAGACATAGTCAGCCACAGTTCTGCTGGCTACCACAGGTGTTTCATTGTCCGCACCCAAAACAGCATTGCGATTTAAAACTCCCTCAGCTTGATCATAGGTATCCCCCATCATAAAACAAGTGATCCCGAGCGGGCTCGAGACAAGCCCTTTTTGCTGGCTAAACAGCGTCAAATCAGGAAGTTCGGGCCGCAATTTGCAGATCTTCAACGCATGATTGTTGCCTTGGACTGGCTCAATTTGTTTGAGCCCGAGAAAGGCTTGCATTGCCACATTCGAGTGATTAAATTCCTCCACATCCATCGAGGTGAGGCCCGCCAAGTTGCTGTCGATGGCATCTGTTCGAACAGGTAGCCCGTCCGTCGTTCCCTCGCGAAGCATATCGGCGAACCACTTATTGAAGCGCAAACTACCAAAAACGCCTAAATTGTCGGCAGAAAGGCGACTGATTTTGTTAATGCCGGCGATATTTGCAAAATACGCCGCATGGCTCATTCCTGCAGTCTCTCTCACCATGCTGTTTGTTGGCTGAAAGGCGGTGGTAGATGTTACGAGCGATCCATCTGCATTGCCGGGGTCTTGCCCCAACGCGAAAACCATCGGGATATAGACATGATTAAGGACTTTGATCTGCACTAAAATCCAATCGTCCGCACTTTGAGCCATGGCCTGGGAAACTCCCAAAAGAGCGGGCCCTCCTCTCAAGGCAGAACCCATTTGCTCATAGGCGTCAAAAGGATTGCTGCCAGCAAATCTTTGATGCAGCCAATGACCAGCGCTGGCAAAGCCAGGGATGCCCCCTAGTTGTTCGGCTGCGAAAGCAGCTGAAAGGAAACCAACTCCAGTGCGCTTGAGAAAATCTCGTCGATGCCATTGGCCATCTTTCAAGTTCCCCCTGCTGTTCTTTGCCTCCTTGCTCATGTTAGCCCTTCCTAAATGAAGATTTACCTGGCCGCAGCAAAAGCGTAAGAACTGAGTAAGGATGCAATCGCTCGCCGCATGCCCTCGCTTAGCTTGTTGGGATTTTCCACGCATTTTTCGTATATGAAATTGATAGAATCGTCCATGCTGGGCGAGTTAGGATCAAATCCAGGGAGGCAACGTTCAACCAGTTTTCGCGCTGCGGAAGGGGAATCGCATTGGCAAAGCTCAGCATGATCTGAAAGATTGCAGTGATGGGCGACAACATTAGCCACGATTTCTAGCGATCGCAAATACGTATCGGTAAGTCCGTCGGCGGCCACGCTCGTGCGCCCGGCGGTGGAGACATCTACTAGATTATAAGTTTCGGTGGCAAGGATGCTGTTTCCTGCGACATACCGTTCGGGTAAGAGAAAACGCATGCGGCCGTCGAGGGGCTCGGGAGGAGGTGTAGGATTAGTCAAAGGAACCATAATCATGTCTTCGGTGATCGTAAGGAATTCTGGCGAAAAACAAGAGGAAATAGAACTCCCAAGCAAAGAGGCGCTTTTCAATTGCAAGAGTGCTCCAGAACTTTCGATCGTGGATTCAGAAATGGCATCCTTCTTTGGCGTCGATTTATCAGGGGTCGCCGGAGTGAAGGGCTCTGGATCAGCGGCAGGCTGGGCTTCACCACTCTCTTTGTTTTCAATCAGTCCTTTGACTTTGAGGTCATCGGCACAAGCGCTCGCCAACAGCAGCGATAAAAAAGTCTGAATCAGACCTAGCCCCGTAACCCAGGATCCTTGAAAAATCCACAATCTTCTCATGGCGCAGTCTCGCAGGCAAAGGTTTCAGTGACCAGGTAGGAGGTAATCAACGGAAGAAGCAAACCCTTCTCTGTCTTGTAGGCTTTCGAGATAACTTGAATGACTTCCTCCGTCGCACCGGGAACATTGGATAGAGCACGAGGTATGTGTCGTCCTAGACCTTCTCCCAAGGGGCTACCATCTGCCATTAGGAATTTCGCAAATTCTGTAAGATTGCCAACCGGGCTGGCATCGCTTTCGGAAATACATGCCTTCTCCGATTGCATGTTCAGCAAAGACAACAGATAGTCTTTTGTTACCGCTTCCTCGGCCACGTTAGGTCCTGGCCTGCGAATAATCTTGTCGGCGGCTACAGCCACTTCATAATCGACATCGGTTTCTAGGCTTTCATTGGTAAAAATTTGTCCGGCGCGAGTGAACGGTCGAAATAAGATAGAGCCTGCGGCGAGCTGGCGACCAATATGACAGCTTTGACAAACGTTCCCGCTAGCTGGGATCGTCATTGTGCCGTAAGGAGCAAAGAGTTGATCCGTTTTTGTCCCGCGCCAATCTTGCGAATTAAGGCAATTGGGAAGTGCTTTGGGAGTGTCGCCGGTAGGACCATCCGTTGCAGGCTTAAAGACACTGCCTGATATCGTGTAATGCATCATCGCAACCCGACCATAGTTATTATTTGCAATAAGCATTGAAGTCGGTTTGGATGCCAGGAAGCCAGCCGTGGAGAAAAAAGACCCTCTCGGACTCTGTAGTGTGCATTCGGCCCATTGATTCGGTGCAGGTACCTCGCAAGTTTCATAGAAGCTTGCGGTGTTATTGGTCACGAGGACTCGGTCTTGTAATAAGATATCACCCCATGACTTGCTACGATAGTATTTCTTCAAGTATTGATAGAACTCATCGCGCAGATCTTCCACCTGTTCGGGATTTAAGGACCCATTTAAGTCACCTATTTCATGCGCACCCGAAACCTTGTATGCTAGTTTTTTTAAGCCTACATTCTCGAACTCTTCTAAGCGGTCTGCATGGGCAAAGATGTTCTGCACCGTCTTTTCCCGTAGGTTCTGCGTGGCAGGTGCATCCAATTGATCACCCAGTAGATTCTTAAATTCTTCTGGGGTGGGATTGCGCTCGAAAAGGTCTTGCATGGTGCGTACAAGAAATCTCCTGCCACTAACAAGATTGTTGCATTTATAGGCGATCTTAAAATCACTTGTAACGTTGTGCTCGGTGATATTACCGCCAAATCGGTGTACGGCGGACTGCACGGCCAATGGTTGATTAACCTGAAACCATCTTAGCAAGCGCTCATATTTTGTCGCTTGATCTGCAGCCAGAGCTTGAGGGGGCATCGCCGACGGTTTATGGGTGTTGATATTCTTGACGCGGTGAAATAACGCCATGTAGATATTAGGGGCAAGGGAATCCGTGCGAAGAGTATAAATGTTTAGCGAAGCTGGATCTAAGGACCAAAAGCTTGAATAGAGTCCATCTTTTTGCGAATGGCAACCTTTGCAATCGCTGATGAGAAGTTTGATCACTTCATCGTCAGAAAGGGGGGTGGGGAGCTCCGGCTTTTGATTGGAATTTTCTAGCACGGCTTGATCTTCACCGATGTTTGAATGATTTGCTGAATTTGTCTGGGTAAAACAGGCCCCTTTATCGTAAGCGGCCTGCTGGGAGGAAGATTTTCCGGCACAAGGATCAGAGGTACTCAAGTTTCGATGGCTAACGGGATCCGGAGCGCAAGAAGCCATTAAGAATGCCAGGGAGCATTTTAGGATCTTTAGATGTCTTTCGGCGGTTCGAATAGAAATCCCCCCTTGATTAAGGTTACGAACTTGTATCGGCATTTTCTGTCAGAAATTGAACCTGATCTGCAAAAGCGCAAGAAAATTCAAAAATTCTGGAGTGATAGAGCTTTGACGCTTGGGTCTTTTGACCAGACATGTGGCCAAAACTTAGAATGCATCATCCCCTAATCAGGAATACCCTCACAGAATTGAGAGCTGGTTGACCATCGACTCGATCATGTTGGGGATAAGCGCAATCTATGCTAGAATTGAGTGGTTTCCCCGAATTCTAAAGTGATAGATCTATGGTCAACTGAGTCACTCGAAGAGTCTTCTCCTTGGCAGGATGAGCGCGGGGTATGCGGTTGTATACAAA
>JBIKVD010000369.1:0-4077 GCA_044357055.1 Oligoflexales bacterium
GCATGGGCCGTGCGTGACCAGGTCGTACATAGGTTTCCGCCCGATTCAGCGACTTGGTTACCCCAAGCATCGTAGAAGAAGGCATAGACTGCAGGACAACTGGTGTTCGTCGTTGTCGCGGTTCCGGCGGTGTTGGTCAGATCACAACGAGCTTCGGTATCAGGCGTTTGGCTTGGTGTGTCGGTCGTGCGCAAGACGACGGTTTCCACAGCCGCTTCGCCCGTGGTGATGTTTTTCTGAATACCGGTTAGACCGCAGCCTGCGAGGTCGATAGTGTGCAAGCCTTCCATATACAGGGCATTGCCAGTCGATGAGAAGATTCCGCTTCCACCATGAGCAGCCGGATCATTCAAGACGGGAGCCTGGTTAGCAGGCGCAGGGCCATTGCTGCCTCCGCTTAGATCGAGTGTCGTCGAACATGCCGCACCGGTATTATCTTTTGGTGTGGTGTTGCTAAAGGCATCTTTCACAGTGACTTGAATATTGAAAGCAGCTCCAACCGTTGGCGCCACTGCGGTGAGATCAAAGGTGCTCGCATTGCCTGGAGCGACATCAATATTACTGATCGTCTTGGTTTTGCCTCTGTAAGTCATGACGATTTCTTTGTCATCACCAGCAGTGGTTAAGTCGAGTTGGGCCAAGCCAGTACAGATGCTAGCGCCGTCCGTATAAGTACAAGCAAACGGAGAGCTAAGACCTAAAGCTCCCAGGCCACCTGCATAAGTGGTCGAGGTGATCGCTACATCATGGCTACCGTCGCGCTGCACGTCAGCGATTTCCGAACCATTTTTACTGGTCTTCAAGGTTACCGAAGCGATGCTCATATTATTATTGCCAGCCACCACCGATGTTGCGTTGGTTGTGACATCAAAAGAGCTGATACCACCCCAAAGCAAGATCGAGGAACTCTTTCCTGCCCGTGTACATGTCAAGCTGATATCGACAAAATCCGTATGGGTCACGGTGTGAGCATGGGTGTTGCTTGCCGATACCGTTGCCGAACCAGCATGGGCCGTGCGTGACCAGGTCGTACATAGGTTTCCGCCCGATTCAGCGACTTGGTTACCCCAAGCATCGTAGAAGAAGGCATAGACTGCAGGACAACTGGTGTTCGTCGTTGTCGCGGTTCCGGTGGTGTTGGTCAGATCACAACGAGCTTCGGTATCAGGCGTTTGGCTTGGTGTGTCGGTCGTGCGCAAGACGACGGTTTCCACAGCCGCTTCGCCAATGGTAATGTTTTTCGCAGTGTTAACAAAGCCGCAGGCAGTTAAATTAATGGTATGGATACCTTCAAAATAGAGAAGGTTACCCGTCGACGAGAAAACCCCGCTTGCGTTGGCTAAGGGACTATCAACATCTGGGGCAAGACTTAGCGGCGCCGGACCAGTTGTGCCACCCGTAATCGCAAGAGTGTCACTACACGCGGTTCCACCGGTATTTTTCGCTGTAGTATTGCCGAACTCATCTTTCGCTGTGAAGGTCAAATTAAATGAAGCACCAGCTGCTGGTGTGGTCGGATTTACAACCATATCCAAGGAATTTGCAGCGGCAGCTTCGATGGAGATATTGACAACAGCGGACGTTATCGCACCAGATTGCAGCGCAAAGGTTTTTGCACTTTCAGCCTTGGTAAAATTGAAGGTTCTTGGCGTTGAGCAAATGCCAGCCACAAAGGTACAGTCAAAGCTTGCAGGTATGCCCGCACTAGTTAGCGTTGTAACCACAGTGAGAGTTTTGCTACCGACAAAATCGGTTTTAAGATAGTCCGTACCTCCTACCGTATAGTAAGCACGGATTTCATTGACTGCAAAGTTGGTGTTACCAGCAACAAGTGGACTACTGGTATCGGTCCTATCCGTCAAAATTAGTTTCGAGAAGGCGCCTGGTACACCTGTCAACTCGAGGTCCGCATGAATGGAGGGAGTGGTATTATCCAAATCAAGATTGAGCTTCGTTGGGATTTCCGGAATGTCCAAAAAGTTTGCGGTCGCCTGACCAGAGGCCATACTAAGCGTGTATTGAGTGGTAAGTGTGAGACCTGCAGGAACCTTGGACTCAAGAGTCCAATTTGCTCCTGTTGTAACCCCTTTCACATTCGCGTAGGTATCGTAGCCAACAGCATAATAGGATCCTGAGGTTCCAGCATTCAGATTTGCGGACGTTACGCTACTGCCGCAGCCGGTGTTGACAGTGCAGTTACGGATGGACGCGAGGTCATTTGGAATAATCTCGATCGATGCTAATTCCATTTGGTAACTAGTACCACTGATGGTCGTGGTCAGATTTGCCTTAGAAATTATCCCTGACTTAATAATATGCAAAGGGCAGGTCATCTGACCGTTGATCCAAGTATAGGTTTGAATCGGACAGGCTGTAGTCGTCGGCCAACCGGCTTGATTGTTAGCGCTAGTAACGGTTAACGCACTCAAGGCAGCGTCAAGAGTGGTGCCCACGGTCAATGGGTTTTGCGCACCATCGTAAGCTGTGATAGTGGCATTGTGTCCAGTTAAAGGTCCGCTACCATCCCAAGCTTTTACTTGTGCTGGCACGTCTAACTTATATGAGGCGACGGTTCCGATATCTAGACCGAAGTCTATGGTAGGGACCGTGCTATAGCTCATATTCTGACCCTGCACGATGATTTTCGTATTGTTGGCAACTCGATAATAGATATTGTCGATATAGCAGACACCGGCTGTGACCGTACAGCTGTTAGCACCCGCAAAATCGCCGACGTTGGTGTAGTTCCCAGAGACTTTCTCCGGTTTTATGACCAGACTGCTTGGGCTGCTTACATAGTTACCACCTGCATCAATTAACTCGATCTTGACGTTGAATAGACCTGTGGTGGCATTGTTATTCGCAGTTCGTGTCGTTAAATTGGTTGCCGTCGTATGATCCGAGGCAATCGTGGTGATATTAAATTCTCTTGCCGGTCCTGCACTTACTTTTAGGGCAGCCGCGGCGACCGAGTCCTTGCCTGCAATGTTAAACTTGAAGTCGTTAACCGATATCAAAGTTGGATCATTTACGCGGTTGATCACGAGATTGAGACTCGCTTGTCCTTGAGCGAAGGTAAACTGGCTGTTGAATCCAATCGCAGCTTCGTTTCGTGGCGCCGCACCATTGACTAGAGCCGCCAGGTCGGCATCCCAAGTCACGGTGGATTGACTAAGCCCAGTATCGAGGTTGCTATCGGCAACCTGACGCCCGTACTGGTCAATCGCTTTCACCGTAGCAATAAACGCAATTCCCACCTGCTGATTTGCATTGAAACTCAGATCAAAGTAATCAACGCAATCCACATCGCAACGGATATCAAGGTTTGCGCCGCGGTTTTGCAACTGTACCGCAGTGCCGTGGGTGCTAGATCCGCCCCCGGCCGTGCTGGTCGCGCCGATATAGTAGACACCTGGATAATTGAGTTGAATGCCGGTGACGGTCGCATAGCCAGCGCCATTTTCGGCAATGTCTTTCATATCAAGACGCTTGTCAAAACAGTTTATCGGTGAGCCGCTGTTGACACATTCAAAGATTTTTTTGTTGGCGGCGCAGCTACCCAGAGCTGTTCCGGGCGCGCAGAAGTCTGGATCCGTGCCAAAATTCGTGATGGTAGCACCAAAAACCCGATTCAAGGATAATTTAACATCACTATCTTGAGCCGTTAATCCTGTCCTTGTATCGTTACCATATTGATCAGAAGGATATATGAATACTGATCTTTTACCATTCTCAAAATTCATCGTAGCATCTAGGTCATTGTAAGAAGGTGTAGCAGCCTGCATCACGAGTCGATAATGAGTGATGTTGAGCGGAACCATATCAAAAGCTGGAGATTGGCCTGAAGAGCTAGCGCCATTGACGTTACTCACGAGAATCAGAATTTTTGGATTTGGATTCATGGCACTGCTAATTGTCACGCTTTCGCGCAACCAGTCGCTAGCTGCAGGAGCGGACCCGTTGACTGGACAAGATCCTATATTGTAACTGGCCTTGACCATGACGCCGTTGCAGAATTTGCGGCTGCCATTGGAGGGGAGTGATCCCGTAAAGTTACCACGTGAAGGCAGCATATCA
>JBIKVD010000084.1:0-13509 GCA_044357055.1 Oligoflexales bacterium
AGAAGTTCAATTTGGTTAGTATTGTAAAGCGCGCAGTAGGCTATGACGAGCTTACGGATATTTAAGCTGAAGGAAGTATAGTGCCATGATTCAGATGGAAACAGTGCTCCAGAGTGGTGATAACTCGGGTGCGAAAAGACTTAAGTGCTTTAAGGTTCTGGGCGGCAGTAAGCGTCAGTTTGCTGGTGTGGGTGATATCATTGTGGTTTCCGTGAAGGAGGCGATACCCAACAGTAAAGTGAAGAAGGGTAGCGTTCATAAGGCCGTCGTTATTCGCACGAAGAAAGAAATCGTGAGAGATGACGGCTCGACGATCCGTTTTGATGAGAATGCTTGTGTTCTCATAAAGGGCACTGACCGTGAGCCTATTGGGACTCGTATTTTTGGACCAGTGGCTAGGGAAGTGCGCAATAAAGGATTTGTCCGGATAGCATCTTTGGCACCTGAAGTCCTTTGAACTAGAAACTGGAATCAGTTGGTCGAATATTCATCCGAGGTTCGGATAGTAATTTAAGAAGGTAATGACCGTGGCAGAAAAAAAGACAGAGAAACCTGCAGAAAAGAAGACGGAGAAGAAAGCCGAGAAAAAGTCAGAGCGTGGCGGCAGTAAAAAAGCCGAGATGCAGATGGCTGAGAAGGCTGGCGGCAGCGTGATGCTAGGCAATGGCACGAAGTATGTCCCGCGTCTAAAGGTTGAATATGCAGTTTTTCGGGGAGCGCTACAAACTGAGTTGGGTTTAAAGAACCCTATGCAGACTCCGAAGTTGCTAAAGATCGTGGTCAATATGGGCGAGGGTGAGGCGACGCAGAATATCAAGATTCTCGAGAATGCCATGGCTGAGTTGACTTTGATCACCGGCCAGAAGCCACGTTTGACCAGGGCCAAGAAAAGTATTGCAAGTTTCAAGTTGCGAGAAGGTCAACCTATCGGTTGTAGCGTAACGCTACGTGGTGACCGGATGTACGAGTTTCTTGATCGCTTGATTAATATTGCTACCCCTAGAATTAGAGACTTTCGTGGTTTCTCACCAAAAGCTTTTGACGGACGTGGGAACTACTCTCTGGGTTTGAGAGAGCATATTATTTTCCCAGAGATTGATTATGACAAGGTAGATAAATCACGGGGAATGGGAATAACGTTTTGCACCACCGCGACAACGGATATGCAGTGTAAAGCTCTGTTGGAGAAGTTCAGCTTCCCTTTCCGAAAGCCAGGAGCTGCGCTGTAGTTACAGGACCGGGATTTGAGTTTAGGTTTGTAGAAGTTTAGATAGTACGAATTGGGTTTATCGTTTTTCAGGAGATAGAATGGCACGCTTGGCCCTCATCGAGAAGTCTAAGAAGACACCAAAATTTAAGGTTCGCGCATACACACGCTGCAATTGCTGTGGGCGTCCAAAGGCCGTTTACCGCAAGTTCGGTATTTGCAGGATATGCTTCCGGTCGATGGCCTTGGATGGCCTTTTGCCTGGTGTAACTAAGGCTTCTTGGTAGAAATGTTTTCGGTACACGATTTGGAGAGTTTTAGACTATGAACGTAACAGATCCAATAGCAGATTTACTTACACGCATCCGCAACGGACAAAAGGCCGGTCACGAGTCCGTGATCGTACCAGCGTCTAAGGTCAAGATTGCGATTACCCATCTTCTCAAGCAAGAGGGTTTTATAAAGAATTACAAGTGTGTTCGTGACGATAAGCAAGGCGTCATTCGCATCGCGTTGAAATATGATGATGCTGGCAAGGGAATTATCGGCAGTATAGCTCGAGGTAGTTCACCAGCTTGTCGACGCTACTTTGGCGCGGATAAGATTCCTTACGTAAAAGGTGGCTTTGGTATTGGTATCTTGTCAACCTCGCGAGGGATTATGACTGACCGGACAGCAAGAGCTGAAGGGGTTGGTGGTGAGTATCTTTGTTCTGTGTATTGATATGTGGCTTGGTCTTGCTTGCTGACTCATTAAAGGGATATTTTTGTTATGTCTAGGATTGGTAAAATGCCCATCACACTCCCAAAGGGAGTGGAAGTAAAAATTGATGGCTCTAAGGTCGCTGTTAAAGGCCCAAAGGGTTCCCTGACTCGTGAGATTCATGATTCGGTTGGAATAGAACTCGCTAATGGTGTTGTGACCGTTACGCCCAAGTCGCCCGAAACCCAATTTCGCAGATTCCATGGTTTGACGAGAACCTTGGTCAATAATATGGTCCTCGGGGTTTCTCAGGGATTTGCTAAGAATTTGACTCTCATTGGGGTCGGTTACCGAGCTCAAAGCAGCGGGAAGAACCTCACAATCAGCCTTGGCTACTCCCATCCCATCGAATTTCCTGCTCCAGAGGGAATTGAGCTGAAAGTTGAGAAGAATACGACCATCATGGTGTCGGGAGCCAACAAGGAGTTGGTTGGTCTGACGGCGGCAAAGATTAGGGGCTTAAGGCCGCCAGAGCCGTATCATGGCAAGGGTGTCCGATATGAGAACGAAGTGATACAAACCAAAGTCGGCAAGGCCGCTGGTAAGAAGTAAGATTTTTCTAGTAGTTTTTTCCAAGACTGTTTGAACTAAGGTGTGAGCGCCATGGCAAATGTTAGCAAGTTAGATTTACGACTTAAGAGAAAAATGCGGATCCGAAAGAAGATTTCGGGTACAGCCGAGCGGCCGCGGTTGAGCGTGTCCCGATCAGCACGGCATATTTACGCTCAAATCATTGATGATGGAGCTGGAAAGACTTTGGCATCAATTAGCTCATTCACAAAGAATGATAAGATTGCTCGAGCGAACGCGGTTGCTTGTCACGAGTTGGGCAAGAAGTTAGCAGCAGCTGCTAAGGCACAGAACATTACACAGGTTGTTTTCGACAAGAATGGATTTGCATATCATGGCCGGGTAAAAGCTGTGGCGGACGGCGCACGCGAGGGCGGTCTACAGTTCTGAGGAGCTTTCCTTGCTGCGATTGGGCTTATCTGTGCAGCAGTTAAAGCTGTTCTAGGGTTTAGGCTCGGGGTCACACGGAATCTGATATTTCGTAATTTTGAGGAGTTTAGTTTTGGCAACCATCGAAAAAGACGCACTGCAGGATCGAGTTGTTCACATAGCGCGAGTCGCTAAGGTTGTGAAGGGTGGTCGTCGCTTTAGCTTTAGTGCTCTGATTGTCGTCGGCGATGGCAAAGAGCGTGTTGGTTTTGGTCTTGGGAAAGCCGGAGAGGTTCCTGATGCCATTCGTAAAGGAGCCGATCAAGCTAGGAAGGATCTAGTTTCGGTCACTCATGCAAATGGTACGATTCCTTTTGAAGTTGTTGGTGCGTATGGGTCTACTAAGGTGACCATGTATCCAGCGAAGAAGGGGAAGGGTATCATCGCAGGTGGTCCCGCAAGGACGATCTTTGAGCTGTCGGGGATTTCAGACATCGTTTGTAAGATCCATGGGTCTAAGAATTACCAGAATGTTGTGCGGGCGACTTTTGACGGTCTAAGTCAGCTTGTCCCGGTAGCCGAGTATTGCGAGCGTCGCGGTTTTACGGTGGAGCAAGTCTTGCAAAAGCGCGGGGACGACAAGGCACACGCAAAGGCCTTATAAAACGGGCTGTATAAGAGAGGAATGGTATCAGAATGAGTCAAATATTTGTGAAGCAGATTCGTGGCAGCGGCGGGCAGCACCCCAGAATTCGGGCGATTTTGCAGGCGCTTGGGCTTAAGGGCATTGGTCAGACCAAGGTGCATAAAGACAACAACTGCACCCGAGGCATGGTTAATAAAGTAAAGCATATGATTGAGTACAAGTTAGAGGGTTAATCCAATGAAGGATCTTTCAAATTTAAAACCGAACACTGGCGCCAATCGACCTACGAAGCGATTAGGTCGTGGTATTGGCAGTGGTTTGGGAAAAACAGCCGGTAAAGGCCATAAGGGACAGCGCGCGAGAAAGAGCGGAGGGATAGCTCCTGGCTTTGAAGGCGGTCAAACCCCACTCTATCGTCGATTGCCAAAATTTGGGTTCACACCTCTCACACAACGTGTGTATAGTATTGTCAATATCGAGTCTTTACAGCAGTTTGATGCTAATACACATGTCACTCCGCAAATGTTGGTTGAAGCTGGTTTGATTAAGCGGTCCGCTGGGTTGGTCAAAATCCTTGGTAAAGGGAATTTGACAAAGCCACTCAAGATTTCGGTCCATAAGGTCAGTACTTCAGCGAAGGAATCCATTGTTAAGGCGGGTGGGCAGATCGAGGAGATTGCTTAACGTGAATTCTATTGCGAAGTTGCCTGAGGGTAAATTAAACCACCTCCAAAAGAAGCTGCTGATAACGTTGGGTTTCCTCTTCGTCTACCGGATTGGGGCCCACATTCCTATTCCAGGTGTGGACACCGAGGCGCTCTCGCAATTTTTCAAGTCTCAAGGGGCGAACTTGGTAGGCATGTTAAACATGTTTACAGGTGGCGCTCTTGAGAACTTCAGTGTTCTCGCTCTGGGCGTTATGCCTTATATCTCCGCATCTATTATTTCTCAGTTATTGACGGTCTTAGTTCCCCACTTGGAGGCCCTGTCAAAAGAGGGTGAGTCCGGGCGGAGGAAGATCAATCAATATACAAGATACGGCACCGTCGTCTTAGCCATTATTCAAGGCTTTTTTGTAACGAGTACCTTGGCGCAGGCAAATTTCGCTGGCTCAGTTCTTGTGCCGGATCCCTCGATTGCCTGGAAGATGATGACAGTGCTGAGTTTGACAGCCGGGACTTGCTTCGTGATGTGGTTGGGTGAGCAGATCACCGAGCGTGGCGTAGGTAACGGGATATCTCTGATTATTTTTTGTGGTATCGTCGCTGGATTACCTAAAGTGATTATGTCGACCTATGAGAATTATAATAGTCAAAGCATGAGCTTGTTTGCCATATTGGTTCTCGTGGCCGTGATCGTGGCGGTTACTGCTGGCGTTATCTTTGTGGAACAAGGCGCAAGGCAGGTTCCGGTCCAGTATGCCAAGCGGCAAGTCGGCAGACGAGTCGTTGGTGGGCAGCAGTCCCATTTGCCGATCAAGGTAAACTCTGCAGGCGTTATTCCCCCCATTTTTGCCAGTTCTCTTTTACAGTTGCCCCTGACCATTGCGAGCTTTAATCCTGATTCTGCCATTGGTAATTTCTTTAGCGTGGCGTTTTCACCGGGCGCTTGGCTTTATAACACCGTCTACGCCACCATGATCATTTTCTTCGCCTTTTTCTATACTTCTATTACTTTCAAGACGGACGATATTGCGGAGAATCTAAAGAAGAATGGCGGTTTCATTCCTGGCATCCGCCCAGGTCAGAAGACTGCAGATTTTCTTCAGCGCGTTGTTTTCCGTCTGACACTGGCTGGTGGTATTTATCTGTCTGCTATATGTGTATTCCCCACGATCTTAACGGGTTGGTTTAATGTTCAGTTCTATTTCGGTGGTACAAGTCTTTTAATCGTGGTTGGTGTAGCTTTAGATACTTTCCGCCAGATCGATGCGCATAGCCAGTCACTTCGTTACGACGCATTTTTAAAGCCTGGGAAGATTCGTGCGCGAGGTATGGTTAGATGATAGTCATCTTTATCGGCGCGCCAGGGGCTGGTAAGGGGACGCAGGCGGACTTGCTGGTACGACGATGTGGTTTTGTTTCCCTGTCAACTGGGGACGCATTACGCAAGCATGTACGCGAGGGAACGGCCGTGGGCAAGCTGGCCAAGCAGGTCATGGATCGCGGTGAGCTTGTGTCGGACGAGATCTTGTTGAGTATTCTTCAAGAGGAATTAGCGGAACTGAAGGATCGTAAAGTCATATTAGACGGTTATCCTAGGAATATTAAGCAAGCTGAGACCTTAGGAACCTCTTTTCATGGGCATGAGGTCGCTTTTGCCGTTCATTTCGACGTCGAGGCAGACGAGTTGCTCAGGCGCTTGGGAGGACGCTTAGTGTGCAAGAGTTGTGGCGCAACTTACCACGCTGTAACTCAAGCTCCTAAAAATAAAGGGATTTGTGATCGCTGTGGCGGTCAAGTCTACCAGCGCGCGGATGATTCAGAGGATAGCATTCGAAAGCGTTTGGAGGTCTATAGAGACTCCACAACTCCCGTATTGGATTACTATCAGTCCAGCGGAAGGTACCGGCGAGTGGCTGCGCAGGGTGAAATGGAGAGCATTTTCCGACTTGTGCAAAAGGCTCTTGATATTCCCAGCTAGTTTGTTTTAAATAGCACTCTTTTTGTGTTTGGCGGGATTGGCCGGTCTGTAAGAAATGTTGTTTTCTGTGTTTCATATGCTCCTGAGATGATGTCGTGCCTGCAGTTTAGGAGAGCCTTATTGGGCGGAGAGTGGAGTAAGGATTGGCGAAGGAAGATGTTATTGAGGTTGAAGGCACGGTAAAGGAACCTCTTCCTAATGCCATGTTTCGAGTGGAACTCGAAAATGGGCATGAAGTGCTGGCTCATATTAGTGGCAAAATGCGAATGCATTTTATCAGGATATTGCCCGGGGACAAAGTGAAGTTAGAGATTTCTCCCTATGACTTGTCCAGGGCGAGGATCATTTTCCGCAGCAAATAGGCCAGTCTCTTTATGAGGGCATGGCCTTGATGTTCGGCTTAAGTTTTTTTCTTGTTTTTTAGGTCGTAAGTAGCGTACTAAAAAGCTCGGTTGTGGTTTGTTTTGGAACGCATATTGGGTCCATGATTTTTGGGGAATGGTATTATGAAAGTTCGAGCCAGTGTAAAGCCGATGTGTGATAAGTGTAAAGTTGTCCGAAGACGCGGAGTTGTCCGAGTTCTTTGTGATACCAAGAAGCACAAGCAGCGCCAGGGCTAGGCTGAATAAAAGAAGAACATGTGTGGCTTCTTTTAGCCTTTGCGTGTCGCGGGTAATGTGAAAAGCGTTGGTTTGTTAACTAGAGTATGGTTGAGCAAGCCATGACGATAAATGTGAGAAGATTAGGAGTGTATTTTTTATGGCACGTCTAGCCGGGGTCGATTTACCAGGAAACAAAAGGTTGGACATTGCTCTGACTAGTATATACGGCGTTGGGCGCCATATCGCGGGACAGATCTGTGACCGAGCTGGCTTAGCGCGGGATATGAAGGCAGGCGGACTGCTTAGCGATCAGCTCAGTGAGCTAAGAAAAATCATCGAAGGTGACTTTAAAGTTGAAGGAGATCTGCGACGTGAGATCTCTTTGAATATTAAGCGCCTGGTAGATCTGAGCTGTTACCGGGGTATTCGCCACCGCAAGGGTTTGCCCCTTCGTGGTCAACGCACAAAGACGAACGCTCGGACCCGTAAGGGCCCGCGCAAGACAATCGCGGGTAAGAAAGGAGCTAAGTAGCATCTCTTGGCTGCTTAGGTTCTGTAGCGGTTTATTGTGGAATGAGTTTTTTGATCTTAATATATGGTTGTCAATGGAACCATGCTGGTATGGTCAACCATGATGAAATGGGTGTGAAATGGTAAAGATTGCTCCTAAAAAGAAGAAGACGAAACGCAATGTGCCGATCGGCGTGGCTCATGTGCAGGCGACTTTCAACAACACGATTGTGACCATCACTGATGTCAATGGTGATGTCATTTCTTGGTCTACTTCTGGAGCCAAGGGTTTTAAGGGATCTCGTAAGAGTACTCCTTTTGCGGCTCAGATGGCTGCAGAGGACGCAGCAAAGACAGCTATGGATGCGGGAATGAGAAGTGTTGCCGTTTTGGTCAATGGACCTGGTTCTGGGCGCGAAAGCGCGGTGAGAGCCTTAGCGAATGCAGGGCTTAAGGTTTCCTTGATCAGAGACGTGACGCCAGTGCCACACAACGGCTGTCGGCCTCCTAAGAAGCGTCGTGTATAAGTCTTTTGCAACTTGAGAGGGCTTTTATGGCCTTCGCAGGTAGCTTGAGCTTGAGACTGGCTGTGTTTATATAAGCATCTTATGCGATAATCTTTAATCTTTGTTGTTAACCTGGTTTTTTGACGGGAATGGAGTGCTCGATGCATCGTAATTGGCAAGATCTGATCCGACCAAAAGGTATAGAAGTTGTCGAGTTGACTGACACCGTTGGGAAGTTCACTGTAAAGCCTTTAGAGCGCGGTTACGGTGTAACTTTGGGTAACTCCTTGCGTCGGGTTTTATTGGCAAGTATCAATGGTGCGGCCATCGTTGCTGTGAGGATTGAAGGCGTTGAGCACGAGTTCTCTACGATCCAGGGTGTTCGCGAGGACGTTACTGACATTATATTGAACTTGAAGCAGGTCAATCTTCGCTATTTGGGAGAGACAGACGCTACCATTCGTATTAAGCGATCCACTCCCGGTGTGGTCCTGGCCAGTGATATTGAGACCAGCGGTGATGTTGAAATTTTGAATCCTGATCAGGTTATCTGTACATTGGGTGCCGACTCGAGCCTCAATATGGAGATGCTCGTGCGTCACGGCCGTGGATATGTCAGTGCTGACCAGAATCGCGGCGAGTCTTTACCGGCTGATTTTATCGCGATTGACTCGATTTTTGCTCCCATCCGTCGTGTTGCCTATAGTGTGTCAAACGCGCGGGTTGGTCAAATGACGGATTATGACCGTTTAACATTGGAAGTTTGGACGAATGGTGCAGTTCGGCCAGATGATGGTGTCGCTTACGCTGCGAAGATTTTGAAGGAGCAGCTGAAAATCTTTATTAATTTTGACGAGACGGAGGAAGAAGACTTCCGGGCTCAGGCACCCGTTAGTGATTCTCCTCAGTTGAATGAGAATTTGTTTAAGACTGTTGATTCTCTTGAACTCTCGGTTCGCGCTGCCAATTGCCTCGAGAATGCGAACATTAAGTACATCGGTGAGTTGGTTACCAAGACGGAAGCCGAGATGTTGAAAACGAAGAATTTTGGGCGTAAATCCCTTAATGAGATAAAAGACATACTAAGCGAGATGGGATTGTCATTGGGTATGAAGATTGATGGATTTGATCCAGGCATGCTTCGACAGCAAGATGATACCCAAAGCAATCAACACTGATCGCGCTAAAGGACGAGGCTAAAGACAATGCGACATTTAAAAGCACACCGGAAGTTGGGAAGAGCGACGAGTCACCGCGAGGCACTCTTGCGCAATTTGGCCACTTCTCTCATTAATCACGAGAAGATTTTGACGACTTTGCCCAAGGCGAAGGAGTTGCGCGCTGTGGTCGATAGGTTAATTACCTATGGAAAAAAGGGTAGCCTTGGCCACCGACGTCTTGCTGCGCAGATATGTTACGACAAAGTCTCTGTCAAAAAGATTTTTGACGAATTAGCAGGTCGTTTTAAGGATCGTCCAGGTGGGTATACGCGAATTATCAAGCGTGGACCACGTCTCGGTGATGGTGCCATGATGGCTTTCATCGAGTTTGTTGACCGTCCTGAAGAGACTCTCGAACCAGTGGCTAAGAGTACCTAAGCTGGGCTCACTGTCTGTCCTTAGACGGCTATCCATAGACGGGCCTCCTCTCCATGGGGCTGGTGCCGATAGGACCCGCAGGCCACATCCCTCATTGTTCATTCTCCAAGTTAGTGCAATAATACAATTATAATACTCGCTGCATGTCTACTGACTTTTCCTTTATGTGCGCAGGGATTGCAATGATGTTGTGTTCGCGCAGTCATGTGCCTTGCGCGTTGGCCACGACTAGATGGATTGAGGGAGTTTTCGCCTATGCCGCGTATGTTAGTCATTTGGGGAGTGCTGATAGGACTACTCACGTCCTGCTCATCCGGTAAAAATCTGTGGGATGGTTTCAACTACTCTCTTTTTTCTACCTTTGGACGAACTTTGGGTAAAAATCCCCCCGAGTTGAGCCTAAAGCAGGTTCACTTGAGTCGTGAGGATTACTTTGAACGCGAGATCTTTGTTCAAGGGATCGTGCAAGAGAGTCCGGAGGAGAATACTTTTGCGATTATTGATGACGGTGATGGCACCCTCTTGGTGAAATTAACGGAGCTCCCCATTGAGGTCGCGCAACGGGTGAAGGTGGATCGCAAAATGAAAGTTCTCGGAAAATTGGAGTATGGCAAGCTTGGTCTGCCCATACTGAATGCTCGTGGAGTCTTTAATTTAAAAAGCAAGAGTTAGTGCCGTCCCCACATGAAGCTGTTTCTCTACATTTTCAAGGATTTCCTGAAGTTTGTTTCTGGTATTGTTTTGCTATGCCTTTTTCTCTTTATCCTTTTTGATTTTATTCATAAGACGACGGGTTATTTTGGCAAGTACGAGCCAAGCGCTGCTCAGGTCCTATCGCTTTATTTCTTTCAGCTACCCAGCAACCTTATACAAGCCTTCCCCATTGCGACCCTTTTTGGGTCGGTGATTACCATGCTCTTGCTAAGCCGCACCAATGAGGTGACCGCCATGCGAGCAGCGGGGATGAGTCCGCTTCGTATTGGTATCCCCTTGGCCATGGGAGGCATGGTGCTTAGTCTAGCTGCCGTCTTCCTTGGGGAGTTTATTCAGCCCACTTTTATGGAACGCA
Source organism: Oligoflexales bacterium (assembly GCA_044357055.1). Taxonomy (GTDB): domain Bacteria; phylum Bdellovibrionota_B; class Oligoflexia; order Oligoflexales; family JBIKVD01; genus JBIKVD01. The sequence continues at coordinate 10,483 of JBIKVD010000084.1, forward strand.
TGTACTATGTTAAAGATGTTGAAATCGAACGGCAGAGTGCTTCCGAGCTTTCTGATGGCGCCCATTGGGTGCGAGATCAGGAACTCATGTTTAGCTTCAAGGACTATGATCCTGAGGCCCAGATTCTTTCGGGAGTGCAGTTAATCGAACTGGGGCCATCCTTTTTGCCCAAGCAGATTCTTCTTGCCGAAACGGGCGCCTATCTTCCTGAGCAGGAAAGCTGGAGGTTAGCGCCCATTGTCATATTGCATATGAGTGACTTAGGCCGATTGCAGTCCCGGGAATTGGTTCCAGAACGCGTCTTGAAACTGCCTGTCAGTCCATCCAAGTTAAAGAAGGAGCGTCGTCTCCCAGCAGAAATGAGCGCTCGTGAGGTGGTAGAACTAATAAAGAGACGGAAAGATGCGGGAATCAATACCCAGGATTTTGAGGTAGATTTGCATTTTAAGCTCTCCTTCGGGTTCTCCGCCTTTGTTCTGAGCCTCATTGGGCTTCAGTTTGGCTTTCGCTCCGAGCGGACGACCGAGACCATCAAAGGGGTTCTCATCGCTTTCGGGGTGGGGATCAGCTATTTCTTTATCGCGACGATGACGAAAACCTTTTGTAGTCAAAGTGGCCTAGATCCCATTGTTGGCGCTTGGGCGCCTAACGTCCTGATATTGGGATTCTCTATCCTGCAAAATTCCCTCGGATCCTTTAAACGTTGAAATTCGCATAGAGGGATTCTGATTGACAAGAACCCGTGGTCTTGGAGTACACTCGTGCGCCTAGCAGTGTGCAATGGTGGCTATGGCGAAGTTGGTTAACGCACAGGATTGTGACTCCTGCACGCATGGGTTCAAGTCCCATTAGCCACCCCATTAATTTTCTCGCAGACCAAAGATCTATTGGTTCCGATCGCATTTCAGGTGGTCGAGTTTTTCCTTAAGTCTCTGTTTGGGGTTCGCGGTCAGGCTACTAAAATGTTACGGGCTTTTGCAAATTGCCTAAAGTAGCTGTTTACCCCATTCTTCGCCTTGCTCTGTCAAGCGTTGCAAGTCATTTGAGTACAAGTGAGATGCGGATTCATCACCCAAATTGCTAGTAGTAACAGACCAGGCGACACCATCCAGGAAGGGATTTGTCGTCGTGTCCACCATGGCTTTTACCAAAGGTTTCATAAGCCAGTCGCGAACACGTTGGCGCGGCATTTGGCCCTCGGGTGCGAGCCACCCCGTTTCGCTGATAAAAACGGGCAAGTGCCCAAGTCCTTTATCAATATGCATTTGCTGGTGCCACTCTTTAGCGGCTTTCAAAGACTCGCTAAAGCAACTTTTGCATTGGATCCGTCGCAGCCCACATACTGACCTTGGGTGGGGGAGGTTGATACAAAGGGGTACATATGCATGTGCATACCTTCCAGCCGCTGCAATTCGCCTTTGGCTTTCAGTTGATCGATAAAGGATGTCCACCAGGCTTTGGCCACTTTCGTTCGCAACCACACCAGCCCGGCAGCGTAGATCTTTGCGTGTGGATCGCCCTGCTTGATGCGTTTCGAAGCCTCGATAAAATAGTCCGCGGCCTCTTTGGGCTTGTCAAGCCAAGTCCGGCCGCACTGATTCTTGACATCGGGCTCGTTGAGAAGGAGCCAAATCCTGCCTCTTAAGCGAGCGTCAAAGTCTGCCTTGGCGACGGCTTGAAGAGAAAAACTGGCTCCCGCAATGTCTTTCACATCAAAGCCAGAACACCAAATCATCCGCACATAGCGCGGATCCTTCTCATATTGCGGCTGATATCTGGTCTTCCAGTCATAGAACCATTCCATCTGCAGTAAGTTTAAGCGAGGCGGATTCTGCCAATTGACGGAAACATCTTTGCGCCCATACTTTAAATCAGCGCACTCTCCGGTACTAGGCTGAACATTGTATACTCGCCCTAAATCTTGGTGAAGGGAGTATTGGCTTGTTTTAAAGTATCTATCGTCACTCTCCTTCACATAAAGGATATGTTGCCCATTTTTTGTATCAAAGGCGCGGCGCAGTGTTACGAAATTGGACGATTCTGGCAAAAAATAGCCGAGCAAGTTGTCTGCCTTGAGTTGCTGCACATCATAAGGCGTCTGCAACTTTACCTTGTTTTTATCAACTTCAGACTGGCTAGCGGCAAAACTAAAGTTGTTTGCGCTTTTGAGATTCTCTATGCGGTATAACCCAGATGTCTCACCTGGACCGGCTATTTTTTGAGTCGCTAAGCAGCCGATCGCATTTTTTCTATCCGCACCTATATCTCCAGTAGGCGCTTTGTTCTTTTGTCCCCAAGGGCGTTAGCCTCGGGCATACAAAGCATCGAACTCACATTCTCCCACCATCGCTCGCTGTTTCGTCGTTGAGTGGTGCATGGAATAGAGCTTGATATTCGCTTGATGGGTGAGACAGCGGAGCTCCTTAAAGGAACTGGGTCCAGCGCTCGTGACAGCACTAGTGCCGGAGCTAACGATCGGTAGGTAGACGTTCTTTTGCGAGTTTGTCGGCTCGACATTCGCTTGATCAGAACAAATGAAGTGTGGTCCCATTGGGTCTGGAGTCGTCAGGCCTTGCTCCTTGCTACCTTTTAGGCTTCAGAATCTGAAATAGGCTGAGCTGTAGTCGAAGGATCTGATCTCCATCAAAATCTTCAGAAAACTCGTCATTTATTGCCCTTATAAAAGTTCTTATCCGGTCTTTCATTTCGGGCATTCGATTCTCTTTGGCTGCAAATGTTAACCCCTGAAATTCACGGTCAGAGAGTTCGTCGTTCATTCGATGTTGTGCCAGAACTAGGAATTTTAGATGGTTCTGCTGGCTGTTAATCTTCCTCACGTCATTGTGCGGTTGAAATTCGACATCGGCCGTTATCCACTTACCCGCTTGGGCCCTCAGATACTTATGTTGAATTAAGAATTCAAAGGATTGACGAAGTTGCTGGGCAGGCACGCTAATCCGCAACTCAGCTGAGAGGAGATCGGCCTCTGATTTAAATCTATCAAGTTTAAACATTTCAAAAACAATA
>JBIKVD010000085.1:0-13486 GCA_044357055.1 Oligoflexales bacterium
TCTAATTCTAAGAGATAATCAACTCATGACAAGTTGTGGCTGTGTGGTTTTGGGAAAACCTCTTGTTTTCCACCTGACCTGTGTTTTTGTCTCTATCCCTACTATGCCTAAGGTGGTTGGGAAGGAATGAGATAGGCGCGCGGTCAAAAGGCCCAGAGCGATGGCAAGTGCTGAGGCAGTGGGAGGAATTTATGAAAAAAACAGAAGAGAATCGTTATCCTAACTCAGCAACCTTATTTCGTTTTTGTAAGGAAGCCTTAGAAATCCGTTATGAAAACAATGTAAAGGTGATTGATCAAGATGTGGGCGCCATTCTTGGCTATGATCCCGCAGACTGTAGCCATTGGAAAAAGGGAAAGAAAAACATTCGCTCCCTTGGCACCTTAAGGACCATCGCAGATCACCTTAAAATTGATGAGCGACTTTTGATCGATATTGCTTCTGGAAAAGTGAGCTTAGACGAAGCTGTTTTTGAATTTAAGGGTTATGGCGCCTTTAGTTTGCGTGGCCGTCCATTGGAGAATTTGAAGAAAGAGTACTTCAAAAACCCACTGCACTGGCAAAAAGGGAGCGACCAGCTGCAACTATCCTTTGACGATCTCTTTGATGTCAATCGCGCCGCGCTTGCTATGAGCGTTCAGAAGCTTTTGGAAATGGGTCAATTCACCGAAGCGCCGATTTATATTCCCGAAGTCTATCGCTTGGTGCCAAACTTGCGATTGTTGTGCGACGACACCCTTTTGCTGCCTATGCAAATCACGACAGAAGAGGGATTGACCACCGTTCGATATCAGCAAGCGGATATGCGTCCTTACGTGCGGTTCTTACTGGCGCGCGAGCTGTTTAAATATCTTTGCCGAAGTGCCAACCCAATTATGGCCGCTTTTTTCGAATCGCCCGAAGAGTTGCTTGAGATCCAGGCTAATATTTTTGCCGGGATGCTTCTGGTGCCCGCGAAAATGCTAAAGGCCGAGGTAGAAACCATGCAGTCATCCATGGACATGGTGGCCCAAATGGCTGATACTTTCTGGGTTTCAAAGGCCTTAATGAACCAACGTCTTCGGGATCTTCTTGAGCATGGTCTTTGAGCCTCAAGGCTGATATCATCCCCCCATGGAACACAAAATTGGCACAAGATTAATTCACGAAGGTGAATCGCGCCCCTTGGGTGCGATCAATATTCCCATTTTTCAGTCCTCCACCTATGTCAGTTCTGAGGATGCGCCTTACCACGAAATTCGCTACCTTCGCTTAGGCAATACTCCCGCACATGACGCCATTCAAGAGAAGCTATGTGCCCTGACTGGGGCGGAGGCGACTCTTGTCAGCGCCAGTGGCATGGCCGCCGTTGCCAGTGTCCTCATGGGGTTATTAGATGGTGGTGATCATATTTTGATCGAAGAAAGTCTCTACGGAGGTACCTTCGAGCTTTTGGTTCAGGATTTCTCGCGCTTTGGGCTCAGTTATTCTTTCATCGATGGGCGCGCACCAGGAACTTGGCAGGAGCATTTGCGTCCCTCCACCCGAATGATTTACTTGGAGTCCATTACAAACCCTTGTTTAAAAGTCGGAGACTTACACAGTGCGGTCTCTTTTGCCAAAAAGCATGGTTTGATATCCGTCTGCGATAATACCTTTGCGTCACCTTACAACTTTTCGGCGATAAGAGCAGGTTTTGATGTCGAGCTGCATAGCGCCACCAAATACCTTAATGGGCACTCTGATATTACCGCAGGTTTAGTGGCCGCTAGCCGCAGTCATGTTGCGAAGATTCACGCGTACCAAAATCGCCACGGAGCTGTCTTAGATCCTAACAGCCTTTTTTTGTTGTCTCGAGGATTAAAAACTCTGCATGTGCGCATGCGCGAACATAATCGTAATGCTCTCGCTCTAGCGCAAAAGCTTGCCGAACATCCACTAGCTCTCGCTAGGCAAGCGCCTGGTGGACAAGACCATGCATTGCGGGTGCATTATCCTTTACTACAAAGTCATCCTGATTTTGCAAGAGCTAAGGTACTATTGCCTCATGGCGCCAGTGGGATGCTGAGCTTTACGCTTCCAGAAAATTGGCTACCGGCGCAGGTAGATACCTTCTTAACTGCGTTACGCCTACCCGTTCGGGCGCCGAGCCTGGGAGGCGTGGAATCCCTCATTACGATACCTGCCGAAACGTCTCACAAATCTCTACCTGCGAGCCTCCGAGCCAGGCTTGGAATAAGCGATCACCTGGTGAGGCTCTCGGTAGGTCTTGAGGATTGGGAAGACCTTTGGAAAGATCTTAGCCTCGCCCTTGATCGAGCGACAACCAGGCCTTAGCCGTTCGTATGGCTTGGATGCTAGAAGTCCCATTCGGATTGGCTCGACCATTCAAAAATCCAAGAGTCATTTTCAAAATTCCCAAACCATAGCCTGCAGACTAGCAAACGATTTATAGCTCTAGTTGTCGCCTTACCAAGGTTATATCGGACCTGTTGTCTTCATCCTCTTACAGGCATCCTCAAGCCTTGAAAATGTTGACCGATGGTCTACGAACGAGACATCGGAGAATCCTTGGGAATAGGTGGCATGATTATGGGCCAAGAATTGTTCAAACTGAATAGCGGCGCGGTTTGCCTGACCATTTCAGCGCCTGGTGGGCTGTTCAATCCTGCTCAGTTAAGCAAGATAGCAGAGATCTGTGCCGGATCTGTTGAGATGGGAAAAGCGACATCTGATGAATCGATCGCTGTCTATGTGCCAGAGAGCAAAGTTGATGAAGTGCGACAGGAGCTTTTGAATCATGGTCTGAATGTTGGGAGCTATCAGATTGGTTTGCAGCGACCCATCAGTTGTTTAGGTTCTATTTGCCCTGAAGCCATGCAAGATGCCCTTACAACTGCCTTGGACATTGATCGGGAGTGTGCGGATATTCCCTTTTCTACCACGGTTAAGATAGGTATTAATGGCTGCGCTAGATCTTGTGTTCCCAATCACACCTTTGATGTGGCCTTAACCGGCGATGGAAATGGCTACCGCATGTCTATTGGCGGCAAGTCCAGCTTGATTCCAGAATTTGCGGCATTCATTGCTGACGGAGTTCCCAGTGAGCAAGTTGCGGGAAGAGTGGCCAGTTTGCTGCGGTACTTCTCTGAACAGGCTCAGCACGGGGAAACCATGTTCGAGTTTCTCGAAAGAGCTGGAAATAGCGAGTTCGTTAGAATTATGAGTCCCTATAGCCAAGATGCAGCAACGGGCGACGACCCTTTTGGCAATGACTCCATCACGGAACCGGCGGCGACAGAAAGCAGCGATGAAGAGGAAATGGGCGAGGTTAGCGATGATTTTTCTTCTGAGCTTAGGGCAGAGGACAGCGCCTTTGCGGCAGATACGAGCGAGCAGGAAATCCCCGTGGCATTTGCTGATGAAGAAGAAATGGATGCTTACGAGGAAATGGAAGTTCCCTTAAGTGAATTGGTTTCGGTTTCCGGTAATGGTCATGCTGCCTCCTCGGTAGATATAGACGATGCACCTTCGCAGCAGGCAGGAAATGAAGATGAAATTATGCTGATCGACGATGAGGTAAGTGACGGAGTTTCCGATATTGCAGTCCGGGAAAACTCTCATCCATCTATTGCGCAGCTAGACGAAGAAATTCTCATTGATGATCAGAAGGCATCGATCAGTCATTTCGGCCCTAAAATTGATGAGACTGATGCTGAGCTTATGGACTTTGATCGTGATGAAGTGCTCATTGATGCGGACCAAGAGGATTTGATGGAACAAGAAGAATCCCTTGAGATGCATGAAGACGAGATCAGGATGGAATCAGAGCCTGAATCCCAGGCACCAGCTCAACGAGCGACGACCATAGACACGAGTGCTGATTTTGCTGAGGATGATCAAGAGCAAGAGGCCATCGCCCTAGAGGCTGACGATGCTGCTGCTCAAGCCTTTGAGGAAAGGTTGGAGGAAGATCTGGCCGTGGCGGAAAAGCTTGGCGATAAGCAGGATGAAAATGAGCTGGCGCGCCAAGAAACCATGGAAAAGATTGATGATGGCAGAGCATTTGCATCGAGCGACTTAGAGGAATTTACCGATGAGGCTACCGACCCATATGAGGAAGAAGATATAGGTGTCCAGAATTTGGGCGACGAATTCGAACCCACGCAGGAGCAAGCGCGAGACGAGCCCCTGAAACTTACGAGTGTAAAACCTCGTTCCAGCTCAAAAGCTTGGCAAATCCTGGCGGTAAAAATGAATGCCCCAGGGGTTCTCAGTCTTGTCTTTGATTCGGGCGCGGAGGTGAAGATGAAGTGCGATAAGTTCCCCCAAGATGAGAAAAGAGTGCTAAGTCTTGGAGACGCGCAAATTGAAATTACCGTAGTGGCCGAAGGAATAGACATCATGGTCGACGGAATAGGCTTTTACTTGCCTCACAATGTCACCAACTATCTTAAGGCTGGATAGAGCGCAGCGTTCAGTCAGCGCTAAGATCCGGTTTCGACGGCCGCTTTACTAAATGGCCGGCGGAGGTAACGGGTAGCATGAGATCCTCATTGCCCTCAAAAAACATCTTTAAATTGGGATACCGAGTCCTAGCTTGGTAGGCCCAGAACAATTGCCGCCGGGGATGGCGATGGTTGATGATAATTTTAAGCACAGAGACTTCTTCGCTCGTCAATTGTTTGATTAATCCTTGATCGAGATATTCACGCGCTCTCTTTTGCAAAGTTTGATCATACTCTTGATGCTTCTTCCGAGCTTCAGCAAAATCCACTTTGAAGGTTTCGTTTTCAAAAATCTCGACAAAGTGATTCCAGGAACTTGCAAGTAAGCTCAGGTTCGTGATTCTCGGCCCGAAATGCCGAAGCAGCAGTAAAACTTGATCCACAGGATGGGTATCCACCAAGACTTTTGCCTCACTTACCAAGGCATCATCATAGTCATCCAGTTTGTCACTGCCGCTTAGATTCATAAAGGAGTCGACGACTCGGTGCCAGGTCTCTCTGTTCTCTTTTTGAGTGGATTCCAATAATTGGAGGGGTCGGGCACTGCGACGAAAGGGAAACACGATAGCATCGCTAACAGATATGTCCTCAGGGAAATTCAATTTCCATCGGTCGATTTCAAAATTTAAGGCAATGCGCATGGCGGTATATTCGTCCCGCTGGACTTGCATATCGGTGTATTTGATGCGTACGGTTTTGCGTTCAGAAAGGTTTGTAAGTGCCGCGTTGCTAGTAGGGATATCATAGCCAACCAACGAGGCTAGTTCTGCCTTTGTGGTCACAAGATCTTCTAGTCCAGAGACGGCGCAGTTGATCAGGTAGAGAATGATGCTGTATTCACATTGATTAAAGCGAGCTATTGCTAGCACCTTAAATCCTGAATTTTGCATGAATAGGTCGATCTTTCGCATTTTTCATTTCCTGTCTGGTCGAAGATAGCAAGGACTTGGGTCTTATTGTAACCAATCTTGCCCACTTAGCAATGCTCAGGTCATGAGTGACCGGCCAGATCTTCTTCTGTCCCGAAGAGAGCTGATCAGCGCTACTCTAGGCGCATCAGATTTTGTCCAGCTTGAACTTGCTGACCTTCCTTTACGCCGATTTCCTTAACCACTCCGTCGATCTGTACCTGTATTTCATATTCCATCTTCATGGATTCCAAAATAATGACTTTTTGAGCCGCGGTGACGCGATCTGAAATTTTTACTAAAACCTTAACGACCTTTCCCGGTACGGGAGACTGGATGTCTCCTACGGAATGAGTCACATCGCGCTGTGTCCAGTGAGCCTGGTGTTTTTTCCATTCCTGTTTGCCGTACCATCCATGGTTTTGATAAAAAAGCGTGTCCTCGTCTGGGCCTTCGACGAAGCAGGCAAAGGGCTCGCCTCTTGAGTTTGGTAAGCGAAACTTGCCGCTGCGTATCTTTTCCCCTGACGGGGCATGGTTTGACCAAAAGGCCAGCTTGATAAGCTCCTCTTCAGATCCATCTGAGAGGGGAGGCTTAGGTTGATGGGCGGTGGCGTGGAAAATACTCAAAACCTTGGACTGTGCGGAAAGATCCTCTTCGCCGGAGCTGGGCTGTGAAACCATCCATTTTTGGGGTCCCATTGTTTCCATCTCTGCCAGAATTTCTTGGTGCTGCTCCTTAATAAAGCTAATAAAGGGCGCATTGGCTTTGCCAATATAGTCGGTGGCAAGAACTCCATGACGGAATTCATTCTGTTGGGTGAGCCAAAGGAGAAATTCCAGATTGCTAGGAGGCCCCGCATAGAAACTGGTCCTTAGAGCCAGGTTCAACTTGTCGATCGCCTGGGTGCGATTCTCCCCCCAGACAATGAGCTTGGCTACCATGGGATCAAAGCGAGTGCTAATTTCAGATCCCGGTTGAATTCCGGCTTCCCATCGGATACCTGGTCCATCGGCACGCACAAATTCCCATACCCTCCCAGGTGCGGGGCTAAATTGCTTTTCGGGATCCTCGGCATAGATACGCACTTCAAAACTGTGGCCTCGAGGTGCAGATGCGGCTTCGACCGTCGATCTGGCGAGGTTCTTACCTTGGGCGATCCCCAATTGTTGGGCTACTAGGTCCACACCATGGACCATTTCCGTGACCGGATGTTCCACCTGCAGGCGGGTGTTCATTTCCAAAAAGTACCATTCTTGTTCTGTGGCCTCGCGGTTGCTGTCATCCCAATTGACGAGGTACTCCACCGTGCCTGTGGAATCGTACGCCACAGCCTCCGCTAATTTCAAGGCTGCTTGATGCAAGGCGATCCTTGTCTTTGGCCCCAGACTTGGCGCGGGGGACTCTTCGACGATTTTTTGATGTCGACGTTGCAAGGAACAATCGCGATCGCCAACAACGACCAAGCCGCCGTGCTTGTCGCCGAGAATTTGAACCTCTACATGTCTGCTTTCGGGAAGGTATTTTTCCACAATCAATTCACTATCGGCGAAGGAGCTCTGAGCTTCGCTACTGGCTCGCTGCAGAGCGGATTCTATTTCAGCGATTTCTCTGACCACTCGCATGCCCTTACCACCGCCGCCAAGCGCGGCTTTTACCAGGATAGGCAGACCATGCTGCTGGGCGAAATTCTGTACCAATCGTAAGCAGGCTTTGGGATCACGATCATAGAATAGCCCACGGCACCCAGGAACGGTGTTAATGCCCAGCTTTTCTGCTAAAGCTTGCGCCTCTGATTTAGAAGCCATGGCTCGGATTGCCTCGCTTCTGGGCCCAACCCAAAGCAAACCGGCCTGTTCCACAGCGTAGGCAAAATGAGCATTCTCGCTAAGAAAGCCAAACCCTGGATGCACCGCGTCGCAGCGGCGCTCTTTAGCCAAGGCAATCATTTGCTCGCCATCCAAATAGGTGTGGATCGTCGGAGTCATAAAAATTGGATCGTCCAAGAGACCATTCATGAAACCTAGGTCTGATTTTTCAGCAATGGCACACGTGGAGATCCCCAAGCTTTTCGCGGTATGGGCAATGCGGCGGAGGATTTCTCCTCGGTTAGCTATAAAAAGTTTCTTCATGAATGATAAATACTCGACTGCTACAAGGGTTATTTATGGGGCTCACGGGACTCGGGGTTTTCGGACCCCTCATGGCGGTTGTCAATAGTCCGAGATTCCGAAGATGGTTGGAATTGGCATGCAAACGGCGGCGCTTCCTTGGCAAGAAAGGCCTTTATGCCAGCTTGTGCTTCTGGCGAGGTGCGGGCAAGGGCTATAGCATCGACAGTTTTATCGCTACCTTTAAAGCCAAGCTCTCGGGTTTGGCGCAGAAGGATCTTAAACCTTTTTTGTGCCTGCGGCCCCGCTTGCAGTAATAATTGGAGGTGGTGGTGCCACTGTTCCTTCAGTTTATCTTGAGCGCAGACGACCTGGACCAGTCCATATTCCAAGGCCTCTTTCGCGGAAAAAACCTCGGCGGTCATGGCGAGTCGATTGAGCTGGCCTAAAGGCATTTTTCTTCCGAGATAGGGCAGGATTACCGCCGGCAGTAAGCCAACCTTAACCTCGCTCAAGCAAAATTTTGCCGTGCTGGTGGCAATCGAAAAGTCACAAGAAGCAATAAGGCCCAAGCCGCCGCCATAGGTTGAGCCTTGCACCAAGGCAAGAGTCGGGCAAGGGAGATTGACGACGGACTCCATCAGGCGAGCGAGCCTCGCTGCGTCTTTAAGATTCTCGTCATAGCTGAGTTCTATGGCATTTTTCATCCAGGATAGATCAGCTCCTGCGGAGAAATGCTTCCCCTCTCCCTTAATGACCAAAGCCGAAAGCTCATCATAGTGCGCAGCGAGACTGGCCAGTTCCTCTAACTGTTCAATCATCTCTGCGTTAAAGGCGTTAGCGCGATCTGGACGGTTTAAGACCAGATGCGCAATTAAACGACCTTTGCCAATTTCAGCTTCAAAGATTTCCAGATAGCAGGTGGGGCGTTCAATTTTGATCATGTGCTGCTCTTCTCTAGAGGTTTTTCGCAAAAAGCTGACTTGACCGGACGCCTTGCAAGACTCGTTCTGGAATATTCACTTTTTGTCTAATGAGAGCCTGAGCAAAAGTCTTTCCCTGAGCATCCAAACGTAGGGTTAAGGTACCCCCCCCACCTAAAGCGTTTTCGAGCATGAAGTTAAAACCATAAAGAGAAGGAAGTTCATATCTTGTGACTTTACCCAAGCATAATTCTTGAAACAAATCCTTCATGCGCTGAGCGGTCAAGAATTCCTTTAAGAACTCATAAGCTTCTTGGCTACGCGCTATGACCCCTACATTACAGGTGTCGCCCTTGTCGCCACTACGTGCCAAGGCAATGTCCAAGAAGGTGTGTGTTCCGTTTTCACACATGGCCTGCTTGATGGGCATGCTTGCTTTTGTCGCGGTTTGACACATCTGTTGGGGCTCTTGAAAATTCCCCACAAGGCAGCCCTTGGTTTCAGGGACTTCTTGAAAGACGCCATCAGAACCCAAAATCGCAACACGCGGCATCACTGCATTCTTATCCAAAAGGGCCGGCCAGTAACTAATGACTTCGGCAGGTTTTGGCACTCCCCCCACGACCGTGACCCCAGGGGGGCCACCCAGAATAAGGGTTGGAATCGTTTTTGCAAATTGCACCAGCTTTTCTGCGTCGTCGTCTCTGGCACCTAAACGCAGTAAAATCTCGTTTCCTTCCGTAGCGCCGCCCAGACTCTGATGACAGGCATTCCAGCCAACATATTCCGTCTGAACGTCAGCGAAGTCCGAGCCAACTTTTTGCCAAAAGATATCTGCAAAAGTCTCTGCTTTGCGTCGGGCATTTGGACCAGAGATGGCGATTAATCCCGTGTTTTTGAATCCGTCACGATAGGCCATGGAGACTTTGTAGAGCGGCGTCGGTTCAAATCCTCGGATCCCAAAGACTTCAACCCTATTTGTGCCGAGATCCCGCAGTTTGATCGAAGAAAAATCAGCTATAACATCAGGAGTGATATAGGATTTAGGATTACCCATTTCGTAGAAAAGCTGTTCGCGCACGGTGTCCGTGCTGATAAGGCCCCCTGTGTTTTCATGCTTCGTGACCACGAAGCTTCCGTCGCTGCGCATTTCAACGAGCGGATAGCCGATGTTGTGAAAGGAAGGAACCTTCTGCCAGTCGGTAAAGTTACCGCCGCAGGCTTGGCTTCCGCATTCCATGATATGTCCAGCAATGATTCCGGCGGCAAGTGAGTTCCAGTCCGAATGGGACCACCCAAATTCATAAATCATCGGTGCCAAAGTTATACCAGTATCGGTCACGCGGCCGGTGATCACTAAGTCAGGCTCGTGCTCCAAAGCCTTGACGACTGGCAAAGCACCAAAATAAATGTTGGCCGCTTCAATACGATCTTGAACTCCCGCGAATTCCTCCCCCGTCTCCATGTTGCGAAAAGCATGCCCAGCAGCAACCATTTGAGGCAAATTTTCTTTGATATCATCCCCAAAAACGACAGCAATTTTTAGTTTAGGAATGCCCAGCTGTTTGGCGAGCTGCTGAATCGCTAAGGCGCAAGCCTGGGGATTGACTCCCCCAGCATTGGTAATAATTCTGATTCCCTTGGCTTTAAGATCTGGGAGCACGTCTTTTAGCATTTTCAGAAAATCTTTCGCATATCCCGACTGCGGGTCGCGATTTTTCTGTTTCTGCATGATGGACATGGTGATTTCAGCCAAGAAATCCATGGTTATATAGTCTAGCTGGCCGCCACGGACTTGGCGAGAGAGAGCGAGAGGGTCGTCACCCCAGTAGCCACTGGCGTTTCCTATGCGAATTTGTGTCTTGCTCACGAATTTCCCCTTTTCTTACATTCTAAAAATTCCAAATCGCGTTGCATCCCACGGACGATGCAAGGTTGCCGCCAAAGATTCAGCGATCGTGGCCCTAGTATTTAGTGGACTTATGATGCCGTCATCCCACAAGCGCGCGCTGGCATAATATGCGGAACTTTCTCGCGCGTATTTTTCCAAAATCGGAGCTTTCATCTGGTTGATTTCTTCTGTGGTTAGCTGGCTGCCTTTTTTCTCTAACTGCATTTGTTTGACAGTCACCAAGACGTTTGCCGCCTGTTCACCCCCCATGACGGATATGCGGGCATTCGGCCACATATACATAAAGTCTGGATCGTAGGCTCGCCCACACATACCGTAGTTTCCCGCACCATAACTACCGCCAAGGATGACGGTGATCTTTGGCACATTAGCCGTGGCTACGGCATGGACCATTTTTGCACCGTGTTTGGCAATGCCCCCATGCTCGTATTCCTTTCCAACCATAAATCCCGTGATGTTTTGCAAGAACAGTAAGGGGATTTGTTCCTGGCAGCAAAGTTCGATAAAATGAGTGGCTTTGACAGCACTTTCTGAAAAAAGAATACCATTGTTGGCGAGAATTCCCACGGGTATGCCCTCGATATGGGCAAAGCCGGTGACGAGGGTGGTGCCATAATTCTTCTTAAATTCAAATAATTCTGATCCATCCACCAGGCGCGCTATAACTTCGCGCACGTCATAGAACTTTGTCGATTCCAGGGGCAGGATTCCTAGCAATTCCTCAGCATCATAAAGTGGAGCTTTGGCTTTTTTTAATTTAACCGGTGCTTGGCCGGGTTTGCCAAGGTGCTCAACGATCTGTCTAAGGATCACGATGGCATGCTCATCATTTTCTGCAAAATGATCGGCAACCCCACTGACACTGGTATGCACCCTGGCCCCACCCAGATCTTCAGCGGACACGGTCTCGCCTGTTGCTGCTTTGACGAGAGGAGGACCCGCGAGAAAAATGGTGCCAGTTTTTTCCACGATAACGGCTTGATCACTCATAGCAGGTATATAAGCTCCACCGGCAGTACAAAAACCGTGGACAGAGGCAATTTGGGGGATTCGCTTCGCGCTTAGCCTAGCTTGGTTATAGAAGATTCTTCCGAAGTCGTCTTTGTCTGGGAAGACCTCGTCTTGCATCGGCAAAAAAGCCCCTCCCGAATCAACGAGGTACAGGCATGGGAGATGGTTTTTCTCGGCAATTTCTTGGGCACGAAGGTGTTTCTTGACCGTGATGGGGTAGTAGGTTCCACCTTTCACCGAAGGATCATTGGCAACAATCATGCAAGTGCGACCGGCTACCAGGCCGATACCGGTGATAATGCTAGCGCAAGGGACGTCGTCTTCATAAAGGTCCAAACCCGCAAATTGAGATAATTCCAAGAATTTGCTTCCTGGGTCGATGAGTTTAGCAATGCGCTCTCGAGCGGGCAGCTTTCCCCGCTGGCGTTGCTCCTCTAAGACACTTGTGCCGCCACCTAGCTTGATACGATCTAGTTGTTCTTGAAGTTGCTTAAGGGCCTGCTGATGATGGGCCCGGTTCTTGGAGAATTCCGGGCTGTTTGTCTGAATTTGCGATGTGATTCTCATGGGACACTTTATGCTTGGGTCAAGGATTTCGAAATTTACACGCTAAAAGACTGTAAACTTTGCCAATGGTATATATCTGGCGCGGCATCCGCTAGCATTTTTGCGAGAACTTTAGCCGTTACCTTACAGTCACCGATGGAGCGATGGCGAGCTTCAAATTGCAAGCCGTAGTGCGTTGCCAAACTATCGAGGCTTTTTGACTCTAGTTGAGTGAGAACGGATCGCGCTAGCTTGAGGGAACAGAAGCAGTCCCAGTCGAGCTGGGTACCTAGGTCTGAAGCATTTTTTCGCAAGAAACCCATGTCGAACTCTGCATTGTGGGCGACCAGTAGGCCCCCATCGATGAATTCAAGAAACTCCGGTAGCTTGTCTCGAATCGTCGCTTGGCCTTCGACCATGCTCTGGGAAATCCCTGTGATCTTTTCAATTTCTGGGCTGATGGTCATTTCTGGATCAATCAGAGCGTGAAATTGGGAGACCTCCTCAAAGCCCTGAAGTTTGATAGCACCAATTTCTATGATGCGGTCTGATCCCGGATTCAGACCGGTTGTTTCGAAATCAAAAACAATCAAAGGAATGTGACGAACATCTTGTGTGGACGCAATTTTGAACCTGCGCGTTGTCCGCAAATGGAGAGTCCGAAGACTGTCATCTGTGCCAAAAATATCCAGGGGAGGGAAAAGCACATCCTGAAAGCTGGTATAGATTAACTGACTCATAGGCCTCTTTAAAAATTCTAGGATCGGAAGGTCAACGATAGCCATTAGCTGACTGTGGTTTTAGCTTAAGCTGCTGGGAAGTTGAATGTAAAGTTGGATAAGCGGATAAAAGACTGAGCAAAATTACCTGGCAAGGCTAGGCTTATGGCGACGAATTGACACGACTATTGCAAAAATCCCAGCCATAATAGCCGCCAGCCCAAGCAAAGTATTCGTTGACTGATTCATGGTCCATTGTAACCCCGACAATAGAGTAACAAAGGGCCAAAGCAGGGTCCTTACCGCAAATTTCAAATATTCCCGGGATTCCACAAAGGTTGCTGCTGAGGGTCCGACATCATAGTACCAGGCAACGAGCCTGGCTCCCCCGGGCATAGGCATTAAGATATGGTCGCGAAACCATCTTAACTGGTCGAGGCGCTCATCCAGAGGGCTGCCATAAGCTGCCGTAGCTACAAAACAGTTGCGATCAGATTGCTCTCCAGGTTTTTCGTCGTTCAGTTCCCCTAAAGTCAGATTTTCTACCGGCGTTGCCATCACGCACTCAGAAAAAATTAAGCCGTCCATGGCGTATTGAATAAAAACAGCATATTTTTTACCATTTTCCAATCCCTCTACGGCCGCGGGCGAAGTGGAACTATAGTAGGACTTTTCAAAGCCAGGCACAGAAGTCGCTAAGTCGATTTCAAGATAGGCATTCGAGTTGTCTGGGCAGTTGACGCTGCAGCTCTCCCCATCGGTGACGTATTCACATGCCGTCGAGTCATCAGCTGCAGGGTCGCCGGCTGCTTCGTCGGGTGAGAAAATCTTGCTTGCTGAAGTTAATAAAATGGATTCGTCAGGGTTGG
>JBIKVD010000370.1:0-4062 GCA_044357055.1 Oligoflexales bacterium
TGACGATCAAGGGTAACCCGGAGGGATGCTGGTCGATGACAGCAGGAACAACCACCATTTTCCCAGGGTTTAATTCAGAATACGCGCGCAGATAATTGGCCACCGGTTGCATCTCCAACCTGTGACCAAAATGATTAAAAAGATCACGAATCACAAAGACCTTGACGCCTTCCTCGGCTTTGCGAACCAACTCTTTACTCAGAGCGGCCCCGATGGTGCCTCCGAGAAAGAAAATGTCGACGAACAGGGTGCTCTTGGCGCCGTCAATGATCTGATGCACCTGATGAAATATATTGCTCGCGGAGGGCGTAAAGGCTGGATGCTCAGACGCCGAGTCAAATAACTCCCCGGTAAAAATATCCTCACCAGCTTGAATCTTAGCCTTAAACTCCGCCACAGACATAAGCTCGCCACTGGCGCTGGCATAGCCTGTGTTGACCATAACGCTCAGTCGATCCGATATGTAGTCAAGGTAGCTTTTGCCATTCAATTCAAATGCTGAACCATTGACATAGGTCACGCGATTTCCCGGAAGGAACCCGGTATAGGATACAGGACGCCAGGGCCCGGGATAGCCCGGAAAGATAGATTCCGTCTTACGTCCTAAAAAACCAGTCCGTTTTACGGGAGCAAAGGTAAAGAGGCCCCCCGCTTTTTTAAGACTGCGAGTCACATTCTCTATCGCCGGATGCCACTGCTCGCTGGGATCTAACTTGAGTGTCTTGAGCTCTTGCAAAAGAGGCGCCAGTTGAGCCAACTGCTGAGCGTAGTCGGCCACCTGCTGCTGTTGCGCGTGATGGCCCGGGAAGCGCGGATCCCAGGCCAACTCCTGAAGAAAAAACCATAATTGGCGGTAATAAAGCTGAACCACTTGAGCGGCAAGTTCCCCTTGCTTGGTTCGCAGAAAATAGGCGATAGCTTGCACGAGCATCGGTGAACGAACCAATTCCGCAAACCCAGCCTGAATTCCTGACAAGTACATTTGATGATCGCCAGCCCCTCCCAATCGGCCTTGGGAACTCCAATAAGTGAGGCTATCTTGAAAAGACTCATTGTTCAGCAGTTGGATCAGCCCACGATAGTCGCGGGAAAACTCCTGTTCTTGGGAAAGAATCGGTCTAATATCAATCTTTTCCTGGCCCCACAGAACACTTGCGGATAAACACCATGGTAATAACATAGCTATAACCTTAGGTGCCAAATGGCCAAAGGGCTTAAAAAAACTCATGTGGGCACTCCTAAGCTTCGGTTGATTTAAGAATTTCAGACATCAATAGGCGCATCAACTTCTCTTTGTCCGCTTGATCTTGAATGTACTGATTGAGTTCATCTTTAATTTCACCCTTCACATCGCCAATTTGCATTCCAGGAATGCGATCCAACCAAGGTAAATGATCCAAATTGATCGGAAACCATATTGATCTGCCCATGAGCATGGGAGTCACATGTCCTGAAAGACCGGAGATTTTACCTTTGCTTGGGTCCAGATGAAAGACTCCCAAAGCGAGCTTCAGGTTATTGAAGGGCCCAAGCCCCTCCTTTTCCACATTGGCAAAAGGCACCGACTTAGCACTGTTGAGGAAGGGGCGTTTGGGGCTGAACATATGATCCAGCGGATTGTAGGAGCCTAAATTCCCAAAAAACAAGGTAACTTTGGTGTCTGCCAAGACTTCGTCCCAGGTATAACTTTCCGATTGCCCATCAAGAAGCGGCACAGAAGCATCCAGATAGGCCAGCGGCTGATCATTGGGTTTCTTTTCTGTCGGCACCACCAAATTTTTGATCGCGACACCCTTTTGCACGATATTCACCGGCACTTCCATGGGAGGCAATCCGGCCATGAGCCTCACATCTAAGAGAATTTGCGTACCCTCGGCGCGAAGAGCAAAGAAAACGCCGACAAGATAGGGTCTTTTGTTAGCAACGTCTCGTTCAGCGTTTCGCTTTGCACTTTGTTCCACAAAATTTAAGGTGGATTCGTAGACAAACTTTGGATCCTCAGGACGGAACACTAAGTGAGCTTGCTGATCACCGCCGTCCGACTGGGTGAGCGCGGAGTTTGAAAAGTAGTGTAGGTAAGACTGTTCGCGAGGTAAGATGGCCGCGCGATAGGTCTGGCCCTGCAGGGCTTTTATCAGCGCAGGCGTCAGGACTTTGGAGCCCGCTAAACGTGCCGCGAGGAGACTCTTATGGAACTGTTCCAAAAGGTGATCGTTTCGCGAGCTGATTTCAGCGAAATAGCCCTGGAATTGCCCCATCATATGGGTCATTAGATAGTCCATCTCCTCCTTGGTTCCTAGATTCAGCCCGCTTCCTGCCACTGAGTATTGACCACTCCCTTGTTTCAAAAATGCTACCGCGGGATCAAAATCCACAATTGCTGGGCGAAAGAGCACAAGTCTATATTGATGGCTCGACAATGATGATTTGTCGTAATGCAAAGCACCCGCACTTTGCCCCTGCTGGACACGACTTTTGGCTCCATGAAAGGACTTGCAGGATGCTAGTAGGCAAACTGCCGTTAAAAGAAAAGGAACCATCCTCTCAGCCATCAGAAACCTCGCCTAAACTTAAATTTGAAGTATGATTTATGTTATGTGCTAATAGTCTGTGGGGCAAGACTCTCGCCCCCAAGGATGCAGTCAGAGGGGAAGCAAATTAAGACCTTCCGAAAAAACCCCATTTTTCCTAATCGGATTAGCCTGCTGCCGGCCCGCGCATCGCGACTCTAGGGACCGGGGGGCTTTGACACGAGCAGGTAAAACTCAGGGATGAAATCTTCGCAATGCCCAGGATTGATAGACTTTTCTTCACAATTTTGGTTTGGCTATAGCTAGCAAACCCAGGACTCGTCAGAGCTGGCGATGGCGATTTTGCGCCCATCAGCGGTCTCCCCTTAGGGCTTGTAACGCTGCCAAAACTATTAAACTGTGTGTACGTACAGGATTTGTGCAAACCTGCGAACCTTGGGCTGAAAGACGAACCAAATGCTGCGGCTCCATTCGTATCGCGAGTTGACTCCCTCGATCAACTTAACATCATCGAATATGGCTATGGGGTCTATGGTGCTTGGGTTTACAAAAGCAAGGCGACGAATGGTTTGCTATTCGTCGGTCTGATAATGAAAACTTTTTTGGATCGATAAAGTTGAAATTAATAGGGTTCAGCAGCGTTTGAAAGGCTCTGATGGTCATACGAAATTCGTGCCCACACAAGAAATACGCTCGCGGTCTCTTGAATCGCATCGCTTTGAAATTAAAAGCAAGCCAAGCGATGCGCCGGACGCTTTATTTGACTTCTCGCACCATAATCCGATGCATGTCGTTTTCACTGTAAGTGATCCTGGGTCGGCGCACTGCACTGGCGCAAGCGAATGCGATAAGATCTGCAAGGGTCAACATTCGTTAATCAAGAAGAACTCACGCGCCAGCAATCCAAAGTCAGCCCCACCATTGCCGGGTTTGACAGCGTCCGCATTCTTGAAACGCGATCGGTCAACGGTACACTGTGGGCGAAGGTGGAAACCGCCACCGAAACATGCGGTAATGCTGCGCGGCTTCAAACTCATAAGTGCTGGCTGCCGGTCCATACAGCGACGGGAGAATTGCAAGTCTGGATTAGTCCCCGAGGGGGTTAACCGGCGGAAAAATGCGATGGGATAGCAAAGTAGAAAACAGCTTCCAGATTTTTAAATGCCTCCCGCTGGATCGCTAGAAGCTAAACTCATTCATGACTCCTTAAGGATTAATGACTCATGGATTAATGTTCAGATATGGAGATGGCAGCTAACACCGAGGGACGTCTGCTTTATCGAGCCTTTAAGTCATTTTGGCGGCCATAAAAATACTTGCAAGATCGCCTCAAGCGGCCCAAGGTAATGGCGAACTCATGCCATTCTCCAGTGGGCTGAACCGACCGCCGGAGCCAGAAACAAGAAAGGGCTACCCTTGACTCGAAAGACTGTATTGGTTGCGGGCGGTGCGGGATTCATTGGCAGTCACTTATGTGATCATTACCTTTCGCAAGATTGGAATGTCTTATGTGTAGACAACCTTTTTACCG
>JBIKVD010000371.1:0-4056 GCA_044357055.1 Oligoflexales bacterium
TTAGGATCCCCTTGGGTACCAGAGGTAAAAATCGTATAGGCAGGCAGGCCGTCATCGATATCCGTTTCTAATCCCGCCTGGGAAATGGTGGAGTCTGCTGCGAAATTTATCGGAGGGAATTCATGGTATACAACATGGAAATCATCTAACGCTCTATCGCTGAAAACAACAGATTTCCCGTTCTGCTGCGATAGGATGTTCTTTTTGAACGATGTCGGCAACTCCGGATTCATTACAGTAAAACTAGCTCCACTCGCACTACATGCCAGCATCATCAAGGCGATCTGGCGGCGGTCCTCGCTATGCAAAATTACATTGGTCCCTTGTTTTACCCCTCGATCACCTAAAACTTCGCACAGGGCAACAATGGACGCATACAACTGCCTATAGTCACATTTTTCCCCTTTGAATGAGATGGCCGTTCTGCCTGGTTGCTGCTGCGCAAATCTCTTGATTCGTTGCGCGATCGGCTCAGGTTTTAAGCTGCGTCTTATGTCACCAACATTTTTTCTGTTTTCAGCGAATTTTAAACCACGGATAGAAGCGCCAGGACTTCGGGCTAACTCACTGATTAGGTTTCGGTATGTCTCTAGGAATGTATCAATGGTTCTTTCACCAAATAGCTCCGTACTGTATTCAAATTCAGCGATCAAGTCCCCGCCTGTTTTTATCAAAAACAACGTCAGATCGAATTTTGCCGTACTTCCCAGCAGCTCTACTCGGCTTACGGTCAAGTCTTGCAAGCGTATGTCTTCAAATTGCAGGGAAACTGGTAGATTCTCCATGGAAAACATAGTTTGGAAAATCGGCTGACGGCCCATATCCCTGCCCAAAGACAGATCGTCCACTATATCCTCAAGGGGATACTCTGAATGCTGCAGCGCCCGAATGGTTTCTTCCTTTAACCCCATCAAAAGCTGCTCAAAAGTGATGTCCTTTTCCACGCGGTACCGGATAGGAATCGTATTCACAAAACAGCCCAACGCGGTTTCAAGTTCAAGGCTATTTCGATTGGCTACCGGTATGCCCACAATATGCTCAGTCTGCTCGCAAATTTTTTGCAGGAATACGAAGTAAGTTGCCAAATATAAGGAAAACGTGGTCACCCCATATTTTTCCGCCAACTGCTCAAAGCTTGCCGCCTCAAATTCCGGTATTTTAATCGCCTTCCACGATCCTTGAAACTGGGTACTGGATGGCTCTTTATAATCAAAAGGCAATCGGGTTACCGGAAGAGGCTTATGCAGCCGGGAAAGCCAAAAATCGGCGCTATCCTTTCTCTTTCCTGATTTTTGCAGCTCATTATAAGCATAATCCCCGAATTGGTACGCTGAGCCAAGACTCGGCTCTTTGCCATTCACCAAGGCGTTATAGCTGGTCAACAGCTCTGAAATGAATAGATTCTTGGACCAACCATCCGTAATGATATGGTGCTGAGTCATAACCAGATAGTAGCTTCGAGCATCTATTTTAATCGCTAGGATCCTAAGCAACGGAGCTTTAGCCAGATCAAACGGATTATCAATCTCAGTTTCAGCTGCCTTTTGTGCCAATTCTCGGCGTAAATCAAATGATTGACCGCTGAAATCAACCATTCTTACCTTAATATTGACCTCATCATGGATGACCTGCTCTGGTTCTATATTCTCCGCTAAAAACGATGTCCGCATCGCGTCGTGTCTGCCACATACCAACAACGCGGCATTCTCAAGGCACCCTATGTCCAAGTCTCCTGATACATGCAGCGCTTGGTACATATGATAGACTGGAGTTTCCGGGAACATTTTCCAATGCAACCACATGCGCAACTGCGAAGGCGTCAACTTCATTCGGCTAAGACCTTCAGGCCGCGATAAAAGTTGGAGCTCCTTCTTTATCGCACTGTCACTTTGAATCTGCTGGGATTTTGCGAGCAAGGCGCTAAGTTCAATCGCGACTTTTCTCAAGACAGGATCCATTAAAAAACTCATAGGTGAATAATCCACCTTATAAGCTTCCCGTAATTCTGCAATGAATTTTATGGCAAGTAAAGAGTCGCCGCCTACTTGAAAGAAACTATCATCCATGGAAACGAATTCAACCTTTACCCCAAGACAAACAGCCCACCGTCGAGCAAGCTCAATCTCTAACGGAGTCTTCGGAGGTATAGCTGCTTCCTTCTTTTCCGTAGTGCATAGAAGCTTTAATTGAATCAGATCCTTTTTGCCATTCTGTAGCCGAGGCCAGCTTTCAACAAACTTCCATTCCGTCGGGATCATGGATTCCGGCAATGTTTCTCTCAGCTGGTCTTTAATTTCTTGAAGGTCCCGCTCCTTTCTTTCACCTTTGAGCTGGACGAAAGCTGCCAGTACCATGCGGCTTTCTCGTTTGATACCCATGACCGTAGCTTCCTGGACTTCTTCCAGGCGATGAAGCCTTGCTTCAATTTCCGCCGGTTCCACTCGAATACCGGCAATTTTGATTTGCTGATCCTTCCTTCCGAGGCATTCATACAAGTTAGGTCCCAAGCGTCTAGCCAAGTCACCAGTTTTATACAAGCGGCCGCCTGAAGAACCTGAACGGAAATCAGGCACAAATTGCTCCGCAGTCCGCCGAGGGTCCGAAATATACCCGTGACTGAGGCAGCTGCCTCCTATATACATCTCACCGGCGACTCCCAGAGGGACCTCGTTCCCCCTTTCATCCCTGATTTGAATATCAATACCTGCGGCTGCAAAACCTATGGGTACGTATGATTCGAACCTGTCCTTATCTGAAAAGGGCCATGCGGTCACATCTATCGTGGTTTCCGCCGGTCCATACTGGTTATAGAACATGGTGTCAGGCAGGCGCTTGCTCGCATTCTGCACCATATCAGCCCTAAGGAGCTCACCCCCAATAAAGACATACTTCAAGCAGGTCAGTCGGCCGAACTCTGTCAACTCGGAGTATATTTGTAGAAGAGAGGGGAACAAATGAATAACAGTCACGTTCCATTTCTGAATTTCACGGCATACGAGACTTGGCGAAAGAATTGTCGCCCTATTCAAAAGTAGCAGGCTCCCGCCTTGCAACAAAGGAGCAAAAATCTCCCAATATGCGAAATCAAAATTAATCGAAGCTAGTTGCGCGACGCAATCGGATTCCGTCAAGGGATATAAATCCTGCCCCCAATTTATCCGATGAATCAACGCACTGTGGCTGACCAAACATCCTTTAGGCTGACCTGTAGTACCTGAAGTGAAAAGTACATAGGCTCCGGACTGATGGTCAATTTCCGTGCCATAAAACGGCACGTTTGAATTCAAGGCATCATTCACTGACAGGAAGCCAATCCCCGGCGAGCTGATATCCTCTGCACCCAGATAGAATATCGCATTGGCCAAATGGCACATTTCTTTCTTACGCCCGGAGGGTGTTTCTGGATCAATTGCCAGAACTGTCGCGCCGCATCTTAAGATAGCCAGCATTCCTGTGATAAGCGAAAAAGACGTTGGGGTTTCAAGAGCGATAACCATACCTGGCCTGACGCCATAAGCCCATAGCCAGCCAGCTGCACGAGTAGATTTTTCGCGAAGGCCGTTATAAGTTAATGATTCACCTTCATGCAGGACGGCCGTGTTCATCGGCATTTTATGGGCAAGCTCATCAAACATGGTTGCAATATCTTTGTTTTGCATAATATGGCCAGGTTTTGGTGCTTTTTGGGCAGCAAGCTCTGGCCTCTTGCTCGTAAAAGAGCTGTCGCCGGTCAAATTTCTCAAAAAACCGTCCAGGATTTCATCTTGGAGGGACTCGGCAGCAGCACCAAGGTTACGCCCCGTCATCTTTAATTCTATCCTGTCAGCACAACGGATTAAGGTAATTTCATTCTCCAGCAAAGGCAGTCCCAACACCCTTTTAAGGCTTGGGAAATCTTCTGCATCGAAGACTCGGATAGATTGCGGGTAGAGGATCGTGGCGGTACTTTCATAGTATTCACCGTTCCACATCGGGTCATAATGGGCTGTCCGTCTGTCACTCCCGGCCCAAGCTTCCTCAACCATTTGACTTTCAATGTCTGTGAAGGTCTCGGAT
>JBIKVD010000023.1:0-22953 GCA_044357055.1 Oligoflexales bacterium
CTTCGTGCTCGGTTGAACGGCCGCCAAACAATAAGATTACCTGCCTCATTTCTTCTCCTTCTCATTCACCCACTTAAGTCAGTCGTTGTTTCTATCATAAACAATTTGGGGTCAAAGCGCACAGACCGAGTTACAAGATTGCTGAGCTTATCAATTGGCGAGGACCAGCTTTTCATTTTTCTTTCTCAAACGATGCATTCGCAGTAGATTAGATCCGTTTAGAATCAATGTACGTGCGGGCGTTTACATGCTCTGTTGGAAGTGCCAGAAAGGCGTTAATGCCTCCCTATCAATTTGCAAAAGGTAAAAAAAGCGCACGAAAGGTGGCGGCGTCGAGATTTCTGCGCTTTTCACTTTGGCTGATGCTACTTTTTTTTGCTCACCGCTGGCTCTCGTTTGAAGATCTTTCCTTTGGTGAACCGGGAATCTTTTTTCCAAAGGCGATAAGCATTGGCCTCGCGAGCGATCTCTGGGTTGCAGTCTGTCTGGCACTCGCTGCAACACTGATAAGCCTCCCTATAAGCAGGTACCAACGGGCATTGCGCTGGTTCTACCTATCGCTGGCCATATTTTTCAGTCTGCTTGTAGCTGGTCACCAGTACTATGTCTCTTTCTTTAAACACCCCATACTGCCTGTTCACCTTTCCTATCTGATTGACTTGGATTTTATGGAAGGCGACGGATTTGCAGCCCTTCAGAACAAGGCATTTATAGCTTTATTCCTAGGTGGCTCCCTTGCATGGGTATTGATTTTTTCACCTAGTGGGAGCGCACGAAGGCTACGTTTTGGTAAGCACTTTGCCTTAGCATTGATCCTCGTTGGAGTCGCTGCCCATGTGCTTCATAATCGCTACAAAGAGCAGTGGTTTATTCCCAACGCCCTGCGCTATAACCCCTTCGAAAATCTTCTTTATCTAAGCCTTTCTCAACGCTATCCCAATGACCTCAGCGCACCTGAAGCGGAGTATTTGCAAAAGCACCTCGCTTATGCGGAGGATCCCACACCTCAAGTCCGGCGCTGGAACATGCTGCCCCAGGCTCTTGCTATCAAAGAAAGTTTGACCAAAAAGCGCGAGGACGGTCGCCCTTTGTATTTGATCGTTGTGACCATGGAATCCCTGCGGATGGCGGACTTTAGCTCCGATTTAACACCTGAGTTGTTCGCCCTTGCCCAGGACGGAATCTTATTTGAACGCGCCTATGCCACGGGAAACATCACTCGC
Source organism: Oligoflexales bacterium (assembly GCA_044357055.1). GTDB lineage: Bacteria > Bdellovibrionota_B > Oligoflexia > Oligoflexales > JBIKVD01 > JBIKVD01. The sequence continues at coordinate 1,224 of JBIKVD010000023.1, forward strand.
GGCGCCCAAGAGGCCCTCTTTTGTGGCGTCTCCAGTGGTGTAAACTACTCATACATGAGACGCGAAATATCTCTTCCCTTGCAATGCTTGACCCAAGAAACCGAGATACGCAATATTCACAATTTCTGGTATCATGGCGGGCACCCCTCCTTTGATCGCCAACTTGCATTCTGGCATTCCCAAGGGATTCCCGACACCTTATCACTGGACGACTTTGACTCTCAGACGCCCAGGACCGGCTGGGGGGTAGGTGATTTGTCTTTCTTTCGGGTGGCGATGGAACGAATTCTGCAGCTAGAACAAAATGCGTCGCCAAGCCTCAATTTAGGAATGCTTCTTACCGTTAGCAATCATATCCCTTGGCAAGTTCCGCAAGATATCGAAGCTAATTGGCAAGAGTTGAATGCTCCCGAGGCTTTTGCCAACCCGTCTTACCGCACCGTGAAGTATTCCGATGCTGCATTGGGCGAATGGATCTCAAAGCTGAAATCGTCGGGGCTTTGGGATAGGACCTTCCTTATTATTACAGGCGATCATGGCCATCTTATGCCTGCGTTTCGCCAAGATTATCAGGGAAACAAGCAGGATTTGCTGAGTCATGTGCCGTTAATCCTAGGAGGAGGGCTGATCCCCGATATGGCCGCGGACCTCAACTTTGAAACCTATTTGCAGTCCCAGGTTGTTCACCATGCCCAGGTGCCTGGTCTATTGGCCTTCCTTCTTAATATGGAACATCTTAGTTTTGCTTTTCCCCCTCTGCTGTCTAACGAGGAAAGGCCGAGTTTCGTGAACCTTGGGGAAACCTTTTATTTTCCGAGGACTTCAGAAGCGATTTCTCGAGAAGATCTTTTTCAAAAGGAATGGCTTGACGCAGGGAGTGATAGTGAGAAGACCCTGGAAAAAGTTTTTGCTAAGAACTATTTTCTGGAGCTAAAGAAGAGGCAACTAAGGCGCTAAGGATCGTTGGCGTCGCTTAGGGCAATTGAAACCGCGCGATAAGGTCGCGGGTGGCTTGGAGGATCCGCTGCGGTGAAACCATGTCATAACATTTTGGTTCGTTATTGCATGCTTTTCGCCAACAAGGGGAACAGGACACTTCCGCCTCGAGTTTCACTCCTTTTTCATAGAGGTCTATTTCTTGGCTGCAACTCACCCCAAACCACGCGACGGTCGGTTTTTTTAGCCCAATGGCCATATGCAGTCCTAAGGAGCAGCCCGAGAGAACGATATCGGTCGCAGCCATTGCGCAAAGGCCGGTACGAATGCCTTGGTCCGTAGGGCTGTTGATAACGTGGGGATCTTCTTTGATAACATCCATGATTTCTTGGTGTCGCTCTGTGTCCTCTGGTCCACCGAGCAGGACTATCCTCATGTCAGGAAGTTCTTTACGCAATTGTTTCAAGATCTCCACGCTCCGTTGGACTGTGAATTTCTTATAGGGATACAGCAAAGAACAACCCGTGTTGAAGCCAAACAACAGCCGGCCTGGGCGATCGTGCCACTGAGCGCGGAAAGCCTCGATTTGATCCCGCTCTTGTTGAGAAAAATCCAGCACGTAAGGGTCCCTCTGCCAGGGAAGCGCCATGGCTTCCGTGATCATTTGGGTCTCCGTTTGCTGATTCTTGTAGAATTTCAGCTCATCGTCTAAACCCACCTGGTAGAGATAGTCTGCATGAGGCGTCAGGGGGACAATGACACCTGTTTCATTGATACCAAAACCGTATTTTTCCTTCGCTCGGGCCGAAAAGGCTAAGGCGCCGGCTTCCAAAGATTTATCCACCGAATACACTACGTCAAATTGCATAGCCGCGAGGCAAGCTGATGTCGTCTCGTCGAGAACCATTATCTGATCAATGTAGGGGTTTTGCAGGAGTAGACCTCTGGAGACTTTCTTCGTGAGCCAAACGATTTTGCTGCGGGGGAATTTTCTCTTGATGGGCGGCAAAAGGCAGGTCGAGCGCAAAACCGCTCCCATAGCCTCAAGGCTAATGATCAAGATCTTCGTTTCGACTCGGTCAAAGTGTGGACAGTCGAGACATGCTCGTTTGTGCTTGCAAGGCTTGTAACCAGTGAACCAACGGCAATCATAATTGTAGAACATGGCACCATCCATAGCTATACTGGCTGCAAAGCCTCTTTATCTTTACTACTACGATCCCATAGGGAGAACAAGGCACGACGTGGACTCAAACTCGGCGAATGAACCTTCGTTGTGACAATCACGAGTGCAAAAAATCTAGATTAGACCTAGCATAATAAAGCAAATAGCTTTCTCATAAACGTTAACTAGATTGGCGGCCCTCGCTAGTTTTCGACGAAGAATGGGCCTTTTAAAATGACGGCACGGCTATGATGACAACTGAGGGGCAACCCCCCAAAAAATGCACTGTTTTGGAGCTAGCTAGCCCCTGCCCTCGCCAGGAGCTTTGGCAAAAGGCGATTCTAGATATCGAGACCCTTGGCTATCAGACCAACCTACAGCTACTGAGCCAACTTGAACACCTACTGCTCACTGCCGCCGATTCTGACCGAGTGGCGAGTCTGCTGAAGGCCTGGTCGGATCCTGCCAAGCCGCTCCTGCTTGCGGCCCGAGGTGGTTATGGAGTCTCAAATCTCTTGCCACTGCTACCATGGGCGCAGATGGCTTCCCATGCTGGACCGACACTGATGGGCTTTTCTGATATCTGCGCGCTGCAGTCGGCTCTTTATTTTTGTCTCCGCCAGGCTTCTATCCACGGTCCGATGCCGGCAAGTTCCTACTGGGAATTGCAGGACTTTCGCATGGCCGAGCAGCTTTTGTTAGGGGCAGAGCTTGAGATGCCGCTTCACGATTTAAGGCCCGACCTGCCTGACTTGGGTGGCAAGGAGATGATCCTTTTTGGCGGTTGCCTATCGGTGCTGACCAATCTCATTGGTACTCCCTATCTGCAACCCTTTGCCAAGCCTGCTCTGCTCTTTTTCGAAGACATTGACGAGAACCCAGGTCGGGTCATGCGTATGCTCAATCAATGGCAACAAAGTGGCTACTTAAAAAATATTCAAGCGATCCTTGTGGGGAGATTCACTTTTACCGATCCCGCGCGTGGCAATCAGCAGGAACCAGAGATCGTGCAGCTTTTTCGCCAGCGTGCCCCATGCAAGGTCTTCCACGCCCCGTATTTTGGCCATACTAAGCCCAATCAACCCCTGAGTGTCGGGGGCTGGTGCCGCGTTAGGGAAAACAAACTTATTTACGGACTACACCATGGACAAAAAAATTCTTGAAACAGCCCCAGACAAGCAAGCACAACTTTACTTTCTCGGCATTGGTGGTACCGGGATGGCAGCTGTGGCCGGCCTTCTCAAAGAGGATGGATATAAGGTTTTTGGCTCCGACAAAGCCATCTATCCTCCCATGAGCGACCTATTGGCAAGTCAAAATATTACCGTCTTCAGTCCCTACGCAGCTGAGAATTTGCGACGAGCAAAAGCCGATGTCGTTGTTGTGGCAAACGCCATTTCTCGCGGGCATCCAGAACTGGAATACGCAATCGAGCAAGGACTGCCTCTAACAAGTTTTCCTGAACTCTTAGAAAAAATATATCTGTCAAAAAAGCAATCTATTGTAATTGCCGGCACTCATGGGAAAACCACCACAACCTCGCTCGTCTCACATTTGCTTTACGCTGCCGGCGCCGATCCCAGTTTCTTTATCGGAGGCATCCCCAACAACTTTCCCCAAAGCTTTCGCTTAGGAAACTCGCCCTATTTTGTGGTGGAAGGCGATGAGTACGACACCGTTTTTTATGACAAGGGTCCAAAATTTCTGCACTATTGCCCAAAATACTTAGTTCTAGGGAATATAGAATACGACCATGCGGATATTTACGCATCGGTGGAAGAAATCTATGAGCGATTCGCCCAAGTCGTGGAACTCTGTTGGCAAAGCGGGGGAACAGTGATCGCCAATATGGATGACGCAGGGGTGCAGACCTTGTTGACCCGCTTAGCAATAAAAGATCACAAGCTTCTTCGCGTTGGTCGAGGAAAGAACCATAAACCAGGTGACGCCGCCCTGGACCTAAAATATGAAGTGCAGCTGCTAGAAGATGGAGGTTCGCTCGCCCTTCAGTGGCATAGTTCCAGGCAGGAAATCGTGATGCGCACCCAATTGTTAGGACAACACAATCAGACCAATGCTGCGATGGCTCTTGCCACCCTAATCGCCATACATCGGGACCATGGCTTACCCAAACTTGACCTGAAGAACCTAAGCGCGCCTCTGGCTTCGTTTCGAGGGGTCAAGCGACGCCTTGAATTGTTGAGTTCTCAGGGGCCGATGATTTACGAGGATTTTGCCCATCATCCAACTGCGGTGTCGCAGATCATTAAAACCTTTCGCAGCCACAGCCCGAATCGTCGCCTCGTCGTGGCTTTCGAACCAGCAAACGCCAGCAGCAGACGAAATGTTTTTTCGGATTTATACGCCGAAGCTTTCCGCTCCGCCGATTTGGTTTTTATTGGCGCGAGCCCTATCGATCAACGTATCGCTCCTGATAAGCGCATGGATACCTCTGCTATTGCACAGAAAGCAGGAAAACATTGCTCAGCGTATGCCAGCAATGATGAGCTGTTGACTCAGCTGCATAAAGAGACTCGACCAGGTGACATAGTGGTGTTCATGTCACCCTCGAGTTTTTCAGGCATCCAGCATAAATTCGCTGATGAGATAAATAAAAAACAGGGATCATCCATTTAAGGATTAGGGTCTGATCCTTTCCTAGACAGGCCACTCGCTGCAATGCTGGTGAGATAATTGCAACAACTTTTTTTACTGACTTCTTCCAAAATCCATTAACTTTATCTTGATTAGTAGAATCAATATCGGTTAGGTTACTGTGGTTGTGAACGCCGCCAATATTGCCGTATAGTTTTGGCAGTTTTGGGGTTTCATAAACGGCTGAGACTGTCATAGTCCATACGCGACGATTTTGCACACGCGCAATAATTGCGCAACATTGAAATTCATGAGGAGATTGAGAAATGGCGTTGAAACTGAAACTACCCGCGATCGCAGCAATTTTGAGTTTGAGCTGGATGCTTGCAAGCTGCACGGACGACGAAGCGAAGCCTGATGAGGCTGTCCAACCGACTTCTGACCAGGCCCCTGAGATATTGACAGAAGAGCCACCTCCGGTCGCTTTCTCTGCAGAGACCATTTATTTTGATTTCGATGACTACACCATTAAGCCAGAAGCTCAAGAGAAACTCGGCGCCTTAGCTGCCCACATGAAAGCAAATGCTGGCGTCGTTGTTCAAGTCGAAGGCCACTGTGATGAGCGCGGTTCAAACGAGTACAACTTGGCATTAGGTGAGCGCCGTGCTCAATCTGTCAAGACTTACCTCAGCGACATGGGTATCGATGCTGCTAGAGTTCAAACCATCAGCTACGGCGAAGAAAAGCCAACCGCTGAAGGACACGACGAGCAAGCTTGGGGCCAAAATCGCCGCGGTGAATTTGTCATGACCGTTCGCTAGTCTCCCTGACAAGCGCCCTTCTTAAAAGATTTCTGCATAGCCTCTATTAGGCAACCCTTTTTAAGGCAAATGCAGCACTCGCAAAAACCCGGCCCTTGTGCCGGGTTTTTGCATTTCATCTTCAAAACACAAGACTCTCTCATTCCGGCTTCAGATGAGGTTGCGCTGCTTCGCTTTCACAGAGATTTTGAAAGCCGTTGCAAACATTATGTAATCATTATAGCCTTGCCTATTCGTCGACTATGGCTGAATGGCGCTATCTCACGTCTTGCTTCAGGACTGGGGGCGTGTAGGGAGTACCCTTTTCATTCACCCGGCGGTGTAGACCATATATAAGGAGAATGTCTTGTGCTTGAAGGGATTAATATTGTTCTGCTCCTACTTGTCGTTTTGCTCGCTGGCGTAGCTGGATTCTTAGGGTTTCTATTCGTAAACCGCAAACGTATTGCCAAGAATATCGAGGATGGCCAGAGGGACTCAGAGAAAATCATCGAGGAGGCCCGCCGAGAAGCCGACCGCTTGGTAAAAGACGCGCTGCGTGAAGCTAAGGATGAACACCAAAGGCGCAAGCAAAGAGTCGATGAGGAAGCCAAGAAGCGCCAATCTGAAATCCAAAAGCTCGAAGCAAAGATTAAGCAACGCGAGACTTCCATTGAGAAGAAATTAGAGATCATTGAAAAGAGGGAGCAAGACCTCGAACGGCAGGAGCAGCGTCTCGGAGTTGAGGAACACCGCTACCGCCGCCTCATCACCCAAAATGAAGAAAGCCTGGTAAAGACCCAAAAGACTTTGGAATCTGTTGCCAACATGTCTGCGGATCAGGCTAAACGCGAACTTATGAAATCCTTGGAAGCACAGGCCTATCAAGAAGCCAGGGTTAGCTTGCGAGAGATTGAGAAATCTGTTGGAGAAGAGGCTGATACGAAGGCCAGGTCGATCATTAGCCAGGCGGTGCAGCGTTTAGCTGGTGAATATGTGAACGATGCGACGATTACTGTGGTGTCATTGCCCTCAGATGAAATGAAAGGTCGCATTATCGGGCGCGAAGGTAGAAATATCCGGGCCATCGAACAAGCAACCGGAGTGGATTTAATCATCGACGATACCCCAGAGGCAGTGATTATTTCCTGCTTTAATCCCATACGCAGAGAAATCGCCAAGACGACGATTGAACGTCTTGTTTCGGATGGCCGGATTCACCCGGCTCGCATTGAAGAGACTGTCACCCGAGTTAATGAAGAGTTTGAGACCATTCTTCGCGAAGTAGGAGAACAAGCTTCTTATGATCAAGGGATTACCGATCTAGGCCCCGAACTTATTATTTCTTTAGGTAAACTGCGTTTCAGAACCACCGGAAAAGTTACGGTTCTCGATCTTTGCATGGAAGCCGCACATATCTGCGGCAGTCTCGCAGATGAGCTGGGTCTTAACTCTAAAAAGGCGAAGAGAGCAGCTCTATTGCATAAAATCGGCAAAGCTGTGGACCAAGATGTGGAAGGCCACCACGCTGAGGTTGGCGCGGACCTTTGTGCCAAAGCTGGCGAAGATGCTGAGGTCGTTGAAGCGATTCGAAATCATTGCCGCACGGATGTTACGAGTATTTCACCCTTAGCCTCAATATTACAAATTGCCAGCCAACTTAGCGAAAACAGGCCAGGGATCAAGGGTGAAAAGTTAGATTCTTACATAAAACGGCTTCGCGATATGGAAGCCTTAGTTGAAGACAGTGGGGACATTACCAAAGCTTATATCATGCAAGCAGGCCGCGAAATCCGAGCTGTGGTGAATCAGAATATCGACAGCGATCAGATGGTCGTCGATATAGCTCATGACATTGCCTCCAGGTTGCGCAAAACCATGAACTACCCCGGGCAAATCCGCGTTACGGTGGTGAGAGAGAATCGCGCCTCTGGAATAGCGCAGTGATCCATAATGCAGTGATTTATCTCACCGGGTTTTCCGATTCTAGCCTTCGCTGTTACGCGTTTCACTCTCCAGAGCATTTCCTCGTGACTAGACTTTGCTGCACAGTCCCGGAATTTTTGCCTGCAGCGAACCCATGTTAAAGGTCTTAGCCATTGGCGACATTATGGGGAAGCCTGGCCGAAGCGCCTTGGAGCGTTTTTTGCCCATCTTGGTCGAAGAACACAAGCCAGATATTATCATCGCGAATGGAGAAAACGCCGCCGGTGGCTTTGGCCTCACAGAAAAAGTTTTTCTTCAATTGACGGAAAAACTTGGCGTGTTTTGCATCACCATGGGCAACCATTGGCGTGACAAACCCGAAATCGAAACCTTTTTTCGTAAATACCCCAACCTTGTCTTGCCAGGAAATATGGGAAATGTGGATCATCTCTCGGATGGTCTTAAGATCCTTAAGACACCTGGGGGGCAATCCGTTGCCGTCATCAACCTCATTGGTATCACCTTCATGGTGCAGGGTAATTCAAGTCCGTTTACGGCCATCGATCGACTCTTGAGTCAGATTCCGTCCTACGTCAAAATTATTATTGTTGATTTCCATGCCGAGGCAACCTCAGAGAAGCAAGCTTTGGCTCAATACTTAGCAGGTCGAGTGTCCTTATTTTATGGCACCCACACTCACACTCCGACCGCAGATGAGCGTATTCTTGCCCAACATACCGGGTATGTTTCAGATGTGGGCATGACTGGCCCATATGACTCGGTCATTGGGGTGAAAAAGCAGCTCTCGATTGCGAGATTTCTGGGTCAGGAAAAGCCCAAATTCGAACCCGCCACCAAGGATCTGTGGTGCTGTGCCATTTATGCTGAATTAGATTTTGAAACCGGAGCCTGCCGCCAAATAAAGCGCCTGCAACATCGCGAAGGTTAGAGCGACCGTTGTCCGATAAAATATGACATAAATGCCTTTTTAGAGGTCAGAGTTGGAAGACAAGCTCGGCACGATATGATAGTTTCTTACGACAACGAGGCCCATGATGAATTGAAATATCAAGGCGCTACCGATATTTGTAGGCAGATTTCAACAATCCCACAATTTAAGTGTATGCCAAATAAGGGTGACAGAGCCAATGAAGGTCCTAAATTTAATTCGCTTCTTATCTACCTGCTTTCTCCTTCTTCCTTTCGCAAGCCAAATACAAGCTGTTTCGCTTGATGGAAAAGGTCATTACTCTCTTAGCGGCGAGACAATGACCAACCCTGGATTTCAAACGAACCGAGGGACCTTCCAAGGCATACGCCAGAGTTTTCGTTTAGATGGGGAAGCTCGGGTCAACGACAAGGCTAGTTTCTTTTTCGAATTTCGTCTCTTTGATGATCCAAGAAACGCCTATCTCGGGGATCAAGCTCAACCTTCTTTTTGTCCTCCCCGTGCAGATACTACTGATACCAATTCTCGCAGCAGCGACTGTAAAGGAAGGATTCAAGATGATTCCAGCCCTAGCTACGGCAGCTATCAACCTCAGGTTCGCGCGGCTTATGCGCGCTACGCCTTTGACTATTGTCTCTTTGAGGCCGGTCGCCGGCCGCGGCACTGGGGCTTGGGTGTTCTGTTAAATGGCGGTGATAGCCCGTTTGACGATTATGGCACCAGCTTCGACGGGGTCTCCTGTAAAGTGAATGTGCAAAAGGCTCAAACTCTCGGCTTTTCCGTAGGTTTTGACAAGCTGCAAGAGACCGGCGAAGCGAACAACAATCCCTATGACCGTGCGATGATAGATCCTGATGATCCCGATCTAGCAAGTTACAACGATGCCAATCGCTCCGGAAAATTTGGGGCAACCAATGCCGGTGATGACATCGATCAATTCTTTTTTACGATCGAATGGGATGATCGCATCGCCAATGCCGGAGCGCCTTTTAATAAGAACATCGGTATTTATTTTGCCAATGTCATGGCACCGAGCAGTGCCACAGGAGGCTCGACAGACCTAAAGTTCTTGGATCTTTACACCGGACTTCACTTTCAAAATTTCCTGGTTTGGCAGAACGAGCTAGTCATTCGTATCGGTAAGTCCTCGGCTCCGGTTTGGGGATTATATGGCGGTCAGCTTGGCAGTGGAAGTATTAGCGAGAAAGCCCCGCGCAATAATTTGAATTCTCTGGGTATTGCCGGGAGATTAGAGTGGATTATGGCTTCGTCGGGCTCGGTGCTTGGGCCGCCAGAATTTCGCCGCGGTGATGCAACCAGCCATCGACTGTTTCTTGATTATGCTTTGGCACCTGGATCAGAACAAGCCTATCAATTAGATAGCATTCAAACGACCGCCGACAGCAGTTCCTCCACGCTCGTCTCCATGGCATCTTTAAGGAAAGAAGCTAAAGCCACTTCGATGAGGTTTCATCGCAACTATCGACCCGCCTTAATCATGTTCAATGGTTCGCCTATTATCGACGATATGCATACTTTCGGAGCCTTTGACCCATCTGCGGTTATGAATGCCAGTATATTTGGGTTAGGTTACCGCTACGATAGCAGACCCTATGGTGATTTTTCGGTCAAGTTTATCAAGGCGCAGCTGGATGAAACAGCTCCTGCCGAAGTCAAAGTGCATTTTCAGGAAAATCCAGAATCAGTGCGACCTGTTGGGGTTACCAGCAATGATTTGGGCTATGAACTGGACCTGGAATATCAGTACTACCTTACTTACAATTCCCGTTTGGACTTAGCCTTAGCCGCGGCATTCCCCGGCGATGCCTGGAAGTTGACAGAAAAAACCAATCCCGCAAATAGCTACTTGATCCAGACCGGGATTTCATTGTTCTTTTGATCCGTATGAAGGTGTGTTGGGGCTGCCGTCTCGCGATGGGCAGTGCCTCATGTCCTGATTATGAGCAAATATAGGGGCAAGAAAGCAGCCCTTTCCACATGCTAAGGGGATCCTTTTATGCTTGGAGCTGGCACCCCAAGGTCTGATTTGCAGACCCTCGATAACGCGACCATTTTAGAATTTCTTGCCAGCATGCTAGGCGCCTTCGGCCAACTCCAGTGGACCGATCAAAAGACTTCCGACAGTTTTCGTTCTGTGATCGCGGGGATCCAGTGGCAAAGCAGCCGACGGAACCTACCCATGCTCCTGCAGCTTGTCGAACAAGATCCTGGGGTCATTGCCTTTGCAACCACGAGACTGAGTGCGCAAGGTCTGATCGGGAATTTATTCCATTACAGTATGAAACACGTGCTGGCTGATTTAACTCAATCGTGCCGACATCTCAGTCAAGTTTTTCTTGATAAGGCTAAGCTTAAGCTAAATCATGAAACGCAGATCTGGCAACACGCCCATCTAATAGGTCACATTTCCGTAGGCGAAAAGCTGGTTTTATGCGCAGAGGGTGCCAGAGACTTTGTCGAATATCTGCTGCAATTAAGGCCTAAACTCGATCAATGGATTCCTCAGCAGATCGAGCCTCGGAGTGATGCTGATGACGAAGCTGATGATCTACTGAGACAGCGCCTGGCCTTTCAAACCTGTCGCGAAGCGAGTCCCTATTTTATTACAGAAGAGAATTCACACTTACAGCAATTAGCCGCTCAGGCTCTGCTGTTTTCCAATACGATGTTGCAACATTTGTCCCAACTGGGTTCTCAATTTGGCCGGGGATACCTTATGGAAATTCTCGCTGATACGTCCCACATTAAATCGATCGCGCAAATGCTGCAATTGACCCAGTTCGAGTCAAATCACCAGCCAGCTGGCCATTCCCTGGATCAGCTGTACCTGGATACCCAATATCTCGATTTGCAGTCCGGGAGCGGTGAGCGAATTCTCCTCCACGAGCTCACTCGACAGAGAATCTTGTATTTCTTACATGACCTCCGATTCGCCTGCGAGACTTTGGCGACGAGTGTGCTGCAAGGTGTCGGTGTGCAAGCTGCTGAGATCAATTCACAACAAGAGAATAAGCAGACAAAACAGGGCAACCGAGTGGCCAGCATGTGGGTAAAACACTTGCAAAGTGAATTGATGCTTAAGGGCGTGAATGAAACGGACAGTTTTCGGGCCGCCAGCAAAGTCATGCACTATCTCGAGTCACAAAATCTAAATTTCTCTGAGGTACTGGCCAGCGAAATTCAACGCTTAGATCCCGTGCTGCAAAATCATTTTCACGACCTTCAAGCAAAATTGGGGCAGCCGCAAGGTCCGCGCCTACCTCTAAAGAAACGCTTGTTAGGGCGTATGGAGGCCGTACTTTCGTCTTTAGGATCCGGTGCCTTTGTGTTTATGCTGATTTGTGTCCTCGCGGGTTCCACAAGCTGGTCATGCGGAATTAAAAAACCACCTGTCAGCGTTCTGGAAACCATTCGACCCAGCATACCGTTTAAGGCTAAAGCCATCACGGAACCAGCTTCTAGCCCAGAAACGGCGATAGCGGCACCTGAATTAAAGGACCCGACCCTTAAACCCGAAGGCGAGAAGCAAAAGTCCACGCCCAAGGATCCTAACAATGGTGCGGGATAAAGGAAATTCGAACCTTCGCTTCGCTTATGCAGTCATTAGATTTTTCACAACTTGATCCTTTTCTCCTAGGAGTGTTCCATGTCAGCCAGTTTATTCCCACAGTCTCCCGAGACCCATTCTTCTTTCATGACTCAGATGTCCGGTGTCTACACGGCCGTGGTGACTCCCTTTACCACTAGCTTGGAAATTGATTGGAGCAAATTCGATCAACTCTTGGAGATGCAAGTCGCGGGAGGCGTTTCAGGAGTCGTCATTTCCGGAACGACAGGCGAAAGCCCGACGTTGACCGTGCAAGAAAAACTCTCCCTTATAAAAAGGGCTCGGGCCGTGTGCGGCCGTCGGTGCCAAGTTATGGCCGGAACAGGGGGCAACAATACCGCCCAAAGTGCAGAACTTTCCAAACTTGCCGAAGATGCAGGTGCGGACAGTCTCCTCGTCGTGACTCCCTACTACAACAAGCCTACCTATGCCGGACTGAAGAACCACTATGGGCAAATCATGGCTGCGGTAAAAATACCTCTGTGCCTCTATCATGTACCGTCCCGCACGGGTCAATTTCTGAGCGTGGAGCAAATCACAAATCTCTGCGCCGAGCTGGGCATCCCAGCCATCAAAGAAGCAAGCGGCGATATCGGATATTTTTCTCGCGTGACCCACAAGCTCCCAGCCACCAGTTTGCTCTCAGGGGACGACGCCACTTTTATGGCTAGCATGGCGGTGGGGGGCCGGGGGGTGATCTCAGTCATCTCCAATATTTTTCCAAAGACGACCGTAGAGCTCTACAAAGCTATGGAAAAGCAGGAGCTGTCGCGAGCTCAGGCTCTGAATAAACGCTTATTGCCACTGATGGACCTCACTATGGTGGAATCGAATCCAGGCCCCATCAAGGCTATGTTGAGCATCAAAGGTCTTATTAAAAACACCGTTCGGGCTCCACTCGCACCCGTCACCGAACAAAGCTATCAACGGCTTCAGGAGGCCTTGCAACATGACTCCGACCTCCACTAAGGAAGAACTCTCGAGTACCAGTGTCCGTACTGTTTGGATCCACGGCTATTCAGGCCGTGTGGGTCAAGAACTGCGAAAGCTTTTGATCGATGCTCCTAGCTTTAAACTGGTGGGCGGTGCGGATCTGACTCAGGTCTACCGCAGCACAGAAACCGGACCCGGAGAGGGGAGCGGAACAGATCGCACCTTAGAGAAGTCCGTGCAAAGAAACTCCACCTCTTTGCTCGCATCTGTGCGCGATGCAGATCTCCTCATAGATTTTTCCTTGCCCGAGGGAACGAAGACCTTAATCCAAGAGCTGTCGAAGTTCAAAGACCTCCGCTGTCAAGGCATCCTCGTCGGCACGACAGGCATTAGCAAAGATGAAGTCCAGGCCCTAGCAAAGATCCTGTTAGACCAAGGCATGCGCCTGCTTGTCACTCCCAATACCAGCATAGGCATTGGCCTGATGATTCAAGCAGCCACCGCTATTGCACAAAAAGCCTTATCCGAAGGCTTCGATGCAAGCCTCTTGGATATCCATCATCGCTACAAAAAAGACAAACCTAGCGGCACGGCACTCCTCATACGGGACCAAGTCCTTGCGTCTTTGGAGAGTTCGGCTGCTCCAGAATTTGAAATTGCAGCGCAACGTACAGGCGGTGTTTTAGGTGAGCATCATCTCACCTTCGGCAGTGACGAAGAGGTCATTCGCATTTCTCATATGGCTCTGAGCCGGGCCCTCTTTGCCAAAGGTGCCTTGTACTTGGGACAATGGCTCCTCCGGCAGAAGCCTGGGATCTATGGTTGGAAAGATGTCTGGGGTCAGTGAGAAATGGTCCGGGTGTTAAGTTAATAGGAAAGAAGCCCTTGGTGATCACAAATGTTTCACACCAGGGCAAAGGTTAGGACGATAAAGTGACTAATTGGGTTGATAGGTCACCGTAAAGGTGCCTGCGCAGCCTAAATCCACCCATATCCCTGTAAGAGAGCGATCGATCCCATAGGTATTTCCCAAGTTACATTTGCCAGGAGTATCCTCACTCACGACCGAAACGGAGGTGACTTGACCTGGGACACTGCAAAAACCAGGCATATCATCGCTGCTGGCACAGTAGATATTTTCTCTAATCACGCCCACGTCAGGAAATTCTGGGCTGTCTGGAACGTCACCGTCGCCCCCATCTTCTGGAGGTAAAGGTATAATGATGACCTCATCGTCACCTAAGGGTGGTTTGGGATCCGGCCAGCGAGGAAGAAAAATCGGGGTTCCGGTAACAATCCGGTTGGGATCTGCAATGCAATTTACTTTTTGTAATGTAGCGGACAATGCTCCCGTTCGTCGCGCAAGGCCCAGCAAGGTATCACCAGATTGGATCTTATAGGTGATCCAGCCCGATGGCTTATGGGGTCGACACTCTGGTGCCGGGGTTGGATCTACTACGGGAGCCAGGCTACATCTCGTGCCTGCCAAACACAGCCGAAATAGAGCGCTACAACCTCTGCTCACCCAGAGGAAATCGTCCTTATGCCCCCAATTGACGTTAAATTTGCAGGCAACGCCATCGGCACTAAATTCCTCTATGATTTGGGCGGCGGCAATCACTCCGCTGGTACTACATTCCTGATAAGCTCCTAATCCGTACTCATGACTGGAACATTCTAGCTCTTCCGGCTCATCACTCGGATCAACAGCAGAAGGAGCCGTAAATTCACAAATTTTCCAGTAAGCTTTATACTCTTGACTGACGGTACTGCAGGCCTGGCAATATCCTCCCTCAGCACGTTTAAAATAATCCAACCCCCAATTTTCAGTGCAACTGTTTGGAGATGGCACCGCGGAATATTTTAGGATCCAGTTGGGCACCGCTGATGCCGAACCCGCCAAGACTAAGGCCAGCCAAATAAATGTTGCCTTCACGCATAAACCTTTCATGAACACCCCCTCAGGTCGTTGAGAAAAATATTGTTAAGAAATTGCGAACCCTTATCTGCAGGATCTGTTCCACAAATTTAAGCACCTGATATATTTAGATTAGTTGCGGGCGCAGAGAATATGCTCAGCCATATCGACAGAACTGGTAAGAAATCGTTACCGAATTGTGGGATCCTTGTGGATGGCCTGGATCCTAAATGAGACCAGCTGGCAATTTTTGCTTTGCTGAAAGGAATTGACACGATTAATGTCGCGCTTCGGAATTGTGTGAAAGCAGGTCTAAAGAATGCCGTTAAAGACCTATGCTTCAGAAGGGAAGCTATAATGGGAATTTTCAAGCAAGCGACAATTGCGGGAATCATGCTAATTTCGCTGAAATCCTGCCAATGCCAAGAAAAAAGAACCGACAACGCTAACGAGATGGTTGGAATATATGAACACGTCTATGAGCACAATACCCCGGACTTGATTGAAAACCATTACATAAACATTGAGGCAGGAGACGGAGTACTTTCCGGTACGTATTATGGAACCAGCGACGATTTTGATTCGGCACGAGAAGGCTATTTGCCTGGATTTTTCAAAACAAATTTGCAAGAAGCGACTTTCCAAGACGACATCCTTAGATTCAAGATTATTGTAAAGGAAGAAGACTTTTTTTCTGAGCCCTTGTCGCCCTATAGCAAATCTATGCCCGACAAAAAATGGCCCCAGGCCTCAGGGATTGGTGGGGAAAGGTCGTTCCTAGGAAAATGGCTTAATGGCAATTTGGTTATAGAGAGCAGTGGCTTGCCGACTAGAATCTTCCTCAAGAAATAGCTTGAAAGACTTCGGTGATAGCCGGGAACATTCCTTTGAACACCTTTAGGTGATTTCTTGCTGGTCAGGAACTCGCCTTATTTAGTACACAGGATCTGTAAGTCGCCTTGGCACCTTTTCAAACAGGTTCTTGATATGTCCAGACTCGTCGTTATTTCTGCAATGATTGCCTTTTTTATGATCCTCGGAGCTAGGGCGACTAAGCCCCTGCACGCCGAGGCATTGAGCCCTCTGGGCGGGGCGGGAACCATCAATGACGCCAGTTATCGTGCCTTTTCCTTCCCTTTTCCTGGCTTAGCTCGATCGGACAAAATTCGATTTCAAGTGGGTGACTCTTTTTTTTCTCAAGAATGGCAGGCAACGAGCTCGGGCGGGCATGGTCCCCGCCTTGGCCTCGGTCCACTCTTTAACACGACGTCCTGTCAGGGATGCCATGTCCGCGACGGACGGGGCCGTGTGCCACAGAGTCCCGAAGAAGCGCCCATCGGTTTGCTTTTTCGCATAAGTCTCCCGGAGCGCGGTCCCCATGGTGAGCCCCTCGGGGTTCCGGGATATGGAACCCAACTCTCCAATCGAGCCATTCCAGGGTTTGAACCAGAGGCTGCAATAGCCGTCGACTATGAGCTTCGCAGCTATAAGATGCCAGACGAGCGAACTCAGGTCCTCCGCTGGCCGCAATACGATATTCGGGCGCTTCACGCCGCAAAGTTACCACAAAATATGCAGGTATCCGCCCGTATTGCACCCGCAATGATCGGTCTTGGGCTCCTAGAAGCCATTCCCGAAGCTACGATTCGCGGCTGGGCTGATCCCGAGGATCGAGATCAAGATGGAATCTCGGGGCGCATCAACACGGTGTGGGACCGTGAAACAAAATCCATGCAATTAGGACGCTTCGGTTGGAAGGCTAATCAACCTAATTTGCGCCAACAAAATGCAAGTGCCTTCTTAGGAGACCTAGGGGTAGTCTCATCTTTGTTCTTGGAGGAAGGATGCGTCTCAGATCAACCCAACTGTTCTAACCCAGCGCGTCCGGAACTCTCAGATGCGGACCTGGCATTGGTAACGTTTTATACCCGATTTATTTCAGTTCCCGCACAGCGTCATGCGGACGACCCAAGAGTGCAGGAAGGTCAGAAACTATTTGCGACTTTGGGTTGTGCGGCATGCCACAAAATGAACGTCGTCACAGCACCGAACAATGAGTTCCCCCAACTGAGTCAGCAGACGATTCATCCCTTCACCGACTTACTCTTGCATGACATGGGAGAAGATCTCGCGGATCACCGTCCAGACTTCGAGGCCTCGGGCCGTGAATGGCGAACACCTCCACTCTGGGGACTTGGTCTCCATAGCAAAGTAAATGCTCCATCGCCGAAGGATCAAGATGATTTGTTTCTATTGCATGATGGCCGCGCCCGCACGATCCCCGAAGCTATCCTCTGGCACGGGGGCGAAGCCGCCAACTCCCGCCAAGCCTATTTGCAGCTTGATCATGAAATGCAAGAAGACCTGCTCGTTTTTCTTAAGTCGCTTTGACCAATCTGCAGATCGCAAATGGGTTTACCGAATATACTTCCATGATGGGAGTTGGCCTATGGAGTCACAATCTTCTTCTTTAGGGCCTCAATCTCAGCCTGCAACTTGATGACAAGTTTTTCTGCTGCACTTTTTTCTCGACTCAGCAGGAGGTTCTGTGCTTCCAGGGATTTTTCTTTCGCTTCCAATTCTGTGATCGCTTGCGCGTTTAGTTCAATACGATCTTTAGCAATCTCATGGGCCACAGACAGATCCGCAAACTGCTTATTTAAATTTCGCAGATTGTTGGATAATTCCTTTATAAGGACGGGCAACCAGGTAGGTATGCTTTTCAGCAGCTGTTCCCTTTGGGTCTGGGTCACGACAATAGCCTTCACTTCCGAAATGCATTTGGCGGTAGCGCTGCGCGGCTGGCCTTCTAAAAATGACATCGTCCCTAAAACTGACCTGTCAGACAGTTGAGCGACAACCACGGGCTGCCCGGTTTTAGCATCTAAAACCGAGAGCTCAATAGACCCTTGCATAATGTAGTAGAGCTCGGTGGACTTAGCACCCTCGCGGAAAAGCTCTTGACCCTGTCCAAAAATCGTTTCTTTTTGTTGCGCCATATTCTTTCTCTAACTTTCAGAAAAATCGATTCTTATAGCCGAGGACGCAAGAGAATCGATTGGGGGGGGATTGCGCGGGATAGCTACTCTTGCCCAGGAATTTGCTCCCCATACCCAGAACCGAAGCTCACAGAGGAAACTGTCCCCGAATAGACAAAAACGCCCTCGACTCCTAAAAGGCGCTCATTGGCATCCACAGCAAAGAGTTGATAATAGCCCGGCAAGACATTCAAGAAGAGGGCAGACTCTTGACGACTGGTGGCGAATTTTAGCGACGGGATCTCTTCTCCCTCAACCTGTCTTAAGCGCAATTCTATGGGCCCCGCAATGGCATCAGAGGCAATCCCCGCCGGAAACTGAAAATGAGCCATAACCGTTCCATTTCTATCATCCAAGACGAGGCCATATTCTATGGCAACATCCTCGAAGAAACCGCGGGGGAAAATGGGCAGCATGGGCGTCACACCCGCGACCGAACTCAGACGAAAGATTGTGGGGGAGAGATCGGCCTCGTCTACGTACAGATATTGTTCGGGACGTTTCGCATCAGACCAGTAGTTCTGCATAACAAACGATCCAAGATTGTCACTGCGAACCGTACTATAGATGCCAAAGGGCAGCGCATCGATGCTACCGTTCACATGATGCCAACCGACTTGAGGCTGCTGCAGAAAGGTCTCAAATGCCGGCTGTATGGCGAACTTTCCTGCAAATGCCGTCTCCCGTTCCAATTGAACATCATCTTCCTGGTGGTAGGAGGCATAGATCTGGTAGGGCCTTGTGTAAACTACTTCTTCGCCACGTTTAAAATCCAAAGAAGTTAATCCTTCTGACACATTGAAGAAGCATACCCGACCGCTACGACCTATTTCACCAACCGAAGGGTCTATCAAGCCGAGGTTGTTAAAATAGAAGGGACCATCGGCATCTGCATGCAGGGTTAAGTTGTCTATGATTTGCCCTTCGGACCTACTGGTCTTCACACATAGGCTTCCCTTACCAATGTCTTGCACCGTGCCGGTTATGCTCGTCATGACGTCGAAATGAAATTGTCTCATAACGTTCATGCGAAGCCGAGCATCTTGCGACTTTGATAAATCGAATTCGCTCTGCGCATTCATAAAGCGGCCCTTGGGATCAGAGGCGAATATCATGATCCGGCCTTGCGCAGGGAGCTGTAAAGCAAGTTCACCGCGCTGAGTTGTTTGCCGCAGCAGACCCAAAGAGGGAATTTGAATTTGTATGTCTCCTGCGGGATAAATCGCTCTGTCGGTCGGATCTGAGCGATCGTCCATGGCAAGGAGTTGAAAATCCCTCCGAATTTGAGCTTCCACTCGGACCTCATGATCTCGTTCCACCAAGGTTTCACGACTCAAGCTTGGTGCTGAGGCTTCAGGCACAGCATCTTCCAACTCCTCTTCTGAGAAAGGAGGAATGGGGGAAGAGGGCTGTTCTATGATCGCGCTATTAACAATTCCATCCGCAAGCGCCGTCGGGCTTGCCTCTTCCTTGCCCTCAGGGAGGGCAACCGCCTCTATGCTTGTGTCGACAGAAGCAAGCGCATCACTACTGACTTCAATAGGCAGGGAAAAAACCCGATCTCCTCGGATGACGGATAACTGACTCTGCCCGCGTTTTTTAGCAACAAGCTGCCGACCCTGCAGTGTAAGCACACCGTTTGCTCGCAGATGGATCCATTCGGATAGTTCATCTGGATGATCCCCTTCAAAGACGAGTTCTGCGGTTTCTCCGCCTTCAAGTACGACGCTTTCGGGTATGAAGGCCACGGCATCATCCATCGCTATGATGACAATTTCCGCCCCCAGAAGCGTCGCCTGACCAAGCAGAAAGGACGAAAGCCATAGCAAGACTTTTAATTGTGATTTCATATGATTAGGATTCCTTACGCAAGTCAACGACCGATGAGAAGCAGGCCCCTAATTTTAACACAGTCGCGATGGGACCTAAAGTGGCCAAATGACACCGAAAACACCCGGACAAGATCGGGAAAAGGATAACAATGCCACAATAACCTACTTGTTTTCCTAAGTTGAGCCCCCCTGGTTCCTGATCATCATCCCAGGATCGATGCGACTTGCCAGATTCAAAGATGTTCCTCTACAATCAGCTCCACAAGCTGCAGGCCCTAGAAAGCTTCTCTTACATAGGATTACGAACCATGAGCAGAATCCTCTTCATCGTCGGATTTATATACTTTCACGATCCGCTAAAGGCTGACGCTCAGAGCAACGATGCCTTTTGGCGGAACCAACCTCCTCAAGGAATTGGTGAGTATCTCGATCCCCATTCTAAGCCCGTGTCCACCGACAAAGCGGAAGAGCCTGGGCCCATCTTAAGCGGTACCGTCACCGAACATCTTGTCGCAAGTGATTTCAGTTATATCAACGTGAAGTTAGCAGACGCAGATCCGGTTTGGGTCGTCGTCTACAAGGCTTCCGCGAAGGTAGGTGAGGTGATCGAATTTGAAGCCTCACAGCAAATGGAGCATTTTCATAGTAAATTGCTCAACCGTGACTTCGCAAAGGTCATTTTCGTTGACAAGATTGAGATCAAGGGTGGGGATAAGAGTAGCTCGAAAACCACTCAGATCCCTGCTTCTGCACCTGCTGCTGCGTCTACGCCTGCTTCTGCGCCAAGTCAGAAGCCAATGGCGTCAACTGCTGGGGGTCAACCGCAGCATCTTGCAGATCTGATTGCCAGGCGAAAGGAGTTTGCCGAAAAAACAGTAGAGGTGCAGGGTAAGGTTACAAAATATAATGAAGGCATCTTGGGAAAAAACTGGCTCCATCTCAGTGGCAACACCCCGGAGGACAAGGATGCTGATCTAGTCATAACGACCTTGCAGAAAGTAGCGGTTGGTTCTTCCATCAAAGCGAAGGGAAAGATCACCATCGATGAGAATATCGGCAGTGGCTACAATTTCTCGATTTTGCTAAATGATGCTCAGATCACCGAAGTCACTACGCCTTAAGGCACTGCACAACTTTTACTATGGTTTGAGAAAGGCGCTTAAACGCTGGTGGGATAATCTTGGCGTTTCACTGTCACGCATAAACCCGTAGTGGTAGCCCGCTGCGTTGCGATCAAAATAGTAGAAGGTAAAAAGGCTAATCCCGCCTATCCGACTTGCATCGGCCCGAGCGATGGATTGCAGAATGCCATCGATCTCCTGCCAATGTAAAGAATCGCTGCTTTGCTGCGAGCCAACTTCCGTGAGCCAGATTTTCGAGCGAGAATCTCCGTACTTTCGCATGATGTCAAGCAGGACATAATCTATGTTTTTAAGGAGATCATTGCCTTCCCAGTGGTAGGGATGAATGGCCATTGCATCAAAGGGAGGCGAACCATTTACGAGCAGGGTGGGTGAGGAGGTATAGATTTCATCATAAAGCTCTTTCACGTACTTCTCTGCGATCGGGTGCCTGCCACCTTTATTATTCCCTACACTCGATTCTATTCCCCCCACGACAATTTGAGCTTCTGGTAAATGGCTGCGCTTGTATTGATAGATCGTATGCAGACCCCTGGCGAAAGTCCGAGGTGTCACCCTCCAAGTGTAGTTGGGTTCATTCCAAATCTGGAACCTTCGGACCCCTCCGCGTCGGTAAAAATCTTCCATAAGAGCGACAGCCGACGGCACAAATTGGAGGAAACTCTGCTCATAGTCAAGCGTCCCATCGCTTAATGGCCGCCCGTAGGAATCATAGGACATATAATCCAGTAGGAGCAGGATTTTTACGCCACGATTCTGCAATTGCTTCATGACTTGCAGATATTGCTCACGTTTTGCAGCCTCATGGCTCACCTTTCCTTGAAAATCGAAGGCATTGTATTCCACGCGAACAAAGGACACGCCTGAG
>JBIKVD010000093.1:0-12602 GCA_044357055.1 Oligoflexales bacterium
TTTGGGGAAGTTTGCAGAAAACTATGCACATCAAAATTCATTCCCACTTGATTTGCCTTCACTCGGGTCTGCAACAGGCTAGTGTCTCCTTCTCGGCGAGACTCACCATTGGCACAGGACAAATAAGCGAAGAGGAGGCTCGCAAGGATGAAAACTCGTCCAACTTGGGTGGGCGGGTACATATTTGAACTCCTATGACAAAAGGAACGCGGCACGGGAAGTGCCGGTCTTCTTAAGAGTCACACAAGGGCGAAAGAGATGCTTCAGATATTGCTGAATTGGTATAAACATGTGCAGTCGGGCACGAACACATCGCATATTTTTTGTCAAATTAGGATATTGAGCGCCTTACAAATCCTTGGTCGTTCCGATGAGCAATTCGAACAGGCTTTTCGGTTCTCTATCCTTGGGATCTAACTGGATCTCCTCTGCCAATTGGCTTAGCCGCGTCATGGCTGACTCTGGGGTAGTAAACTTAGTCACTTCCACCTCCAGGCACCATAAGCTCTTCTTGCTGGATTCATGGGTAGCCCTATAGATCACGATCTCATGATCAAGGAACTCAAAAACCTCCACGTCTTTTTGTATAGCTGCTTGCTTCATTTGAGGATCAAGCGCGCACAAAAATGCTTGAACAGAAATAATCTGCGAACCCGCGGCTTGCGCTAGCGCAAGATTGATTTCCCGCCGCACAACGACGTCTCCTTGAAAAGCAGACTTTACTGTGAGTTGTTGCAGCAGAGGGTCAACACGATGACGAAATATCAGGTCTGGATATCTGGGTGAGAAGAAATACGTGTCGTCCACTGAGACAGAGAATTTTTTTAGACAGGTTTTCTGGTGCAATTGAGCGCGTAAGGAATCTACCTGCCCAAGGTTTTGCAAAACCCACTTAAACTCAATCTCCAGGAACTGACTGTTCTGCGCCATGAATCCCCCCTCGCAAGGACCTGCAGAGGCAGGTCACTCTTTCGCAGAGTGAATCATATTTTTAGCTTTCTGAATAGCCGGACTGGTAGCAAGCACAAGCCGAACATAATATAACGCCAGAACCAGGGAGTATAAAGCATGGGTTGCTGTGTCTTAGAGCTACGCCACATATCCTTGGCAATGACAATGGGAGCGACAAAGAGGGGGCCCTTTTTTACGGAAGCCGTCATAGGCGTATCCACGAAACCAGGCTTAACAAGTTGCACGTAAATACCATCATTTAACCAGGCCGAGGATAGACCTTCGACGAAGGCGCTCAGTCCGGCATAGGCAGAACCGTAGATATAATTTGATTTGCGCCCGCGATCCCCCGCGACCGATGAAATAACATGAACGGTCGAGCCGCGTCCTAAGTGCGGTTTCAATGCCAAAAGCCACTGAACCTTTGCATTGAAATTAAGCTCAATCAGCTGCACTGCAGCCTGAGGGTCTTGTTCGAGTACCGCTTGCTGACCCAAAGCTCCAAAGGCAATAAGGACGCGAAAAAATATGAGTTCTTCTCGCTTTATCCTAGCCAAAAACTCTGTGCGAAAACCGAGCTCCTGAAGATCGCCAACAACGGTCTCTACGTCATAGGCTTTTCGAGCCTGAATATCCTGAGCATGGCGTGAGAGATCTTCTTCATTGCGTCCGAGCATGATAACCCGGACCGCTTGGTCTGGGCATTCTCTGAGCCAAGCCATGGCCATTGCAGAATTGGCCCCCAATACCAGTATGCAAGATTTTCGTCCCTCAGCGGTCATAACGTGGTTCCTCTGGCAAGCAAGCCCACCCGCCGGGCAAAGTCAGAAGCGAACATAGGATCCATATGCTCTTGAAATTCCGCCCATCGGGGATAGCCCAGGTGAAACATTTCTTCTGTCATCAACGCGTCTTTTGCTGGGTAAAGGCGTCCTCCACAATCAGCAACTCTCTTGTCCAGGTCTCTAAAAAGATGCAACACAGATTCTCCCCGATTGGGAAAATCCAAAGCCAAGGTATAGCCTTGCTTGGGAAAAGATAGCATCCCGGGTGAGATCGCCGAACCAAAGATTTTTAAAACCGCAAGAAAACTGCCGAGCCCTGACTTTGTCAGGTGGCTAAAGATTTCCTTCAAGCCTGCTGCAGCATCCAACGGCAGGACAAACTGATATTGATAGAATCCCTGGCGACCGTAAATGCGGTTCCAAGAAGCAAGGCCGTCCAAGGGAAAAAGAAAGTCTTCGAAATACACTCGCTGTCGTTTCGCTTTGAGCCATTTATGGGCCGAGAAGTATACGTCGTTGAATCGACTCATGGACCATCGATTGAGAGCGTAGTCAGGAAAATCAAAGGGCACTTTGACGAGTGACTTTTCCTTCTTGAGGAGCAAACCCCCATCAGGAGCATGATACCCGCGCATGAAGATACCGCGATTAAGATATTTCTTGTTTAAACAATCTACCCAAGCGACGGAGTAGGCATAGTCTT
Organism: Oligoflexales bacterium; assembly: GCA_044357055.1. Classification (GTDB taxonomy): domain Bacteria; phylum Bdellovibrionota_B; class Oligoflexia; order Oligoflexales; family JBIKVD01; genus JBIKVD01. The sequence continues at coordinate 2,440 of JBIKVD010000093.1, forward strand.
CATCAGAGGTGGCAGAAAGCGCTATAAATTCGTCTAAGGAATAGAACGGTAGGTAATCCACCTCAAAATGCGAGCTCTCCACTCTGACCAACTGCAGCTGCACGGCCGTTATGAGGCCCGTAAGGCCCAGGCCTCCTATCGTTGCGGCCCACAGACCCGGATTGCTCTCTGGCGAGCATATCAACGCAGCTTGATCGCTTCGGGACAGCCAAAGCTTGCAAACATGTCTACCAAAAGTTCCTGCGACATGATGATTCTTGCCATGAATATCGTTAGCAACAGCACCCGCTACTGACAACCATTGAGTTCCAGGAACAACCGGTAGGAACCATCCGGCAGGAAGGACCACCCTTAAGATCTCTCGCAAGGTAACGCCTGCTTCTACCGTCAATAAGCCTGATGTGCGATCAAAGGAGATGAAGTGATCCCACTTTTTACTATTGAAATTCCTTCCCGTCGTATTCAGACAAACATCGCCGTAGCTACGCCCCCAGGCCGATATTAAAACCTTGGATGGGTCATCTGCCCGGAGCAACTGATCGAGTACCTGCTTTGGACGATTGGGTTCGCTAAAGCCCAAAGACTGGGGCCTGCAAACCCTCCCCCAAGATTGAAAAACTCCATTCATCGCAAGAGACCGCCAGCAATAAGCCACAATAGGGCCACTGCGGCCAGTACGATATAGCTAGCACGATCCCGCATGGCAAAAATCAGCGGATCAGAGGTCATGTGGCCACGCATGGCGATTAACCACATTCTGCCGATCCAGTACAAGAGAAAGGGCGAAATAAACCATAAAGCGAAAGGCTGTACATATTGAGGCACGACCTCTTGCGAACTCGCAAAGAGACAGAAAACGAGGATAGAGATCAATCCTGAGCCGAGACCAAAGGTCGTTACGAGGGGTATATCATCGACGAGATACCCTCTGCGATAGCCACGCGGTACGCCGGAGGACTTCATCATGATGAGCTCCGAAACCCTTTTAACCAAAGCAAGATTCAGAAAAAAGAAGATGGCAAACATCAGAAACCAGGGTGAAAGACTGATCCCAGCAGCGACTGCGCCAGCAAAGGTACGCCATGCATAAAGAGAAGCGAGAATAATGACATCCGCTAGGACATACTGTTTGAGATAGAACGTGTAGGCGGTCGTTACCAAAATATAGCCGAGCATGACTGAAAAAAACTGCGTCGAGAGCATCCCGGCAAACAGCAGTCCAAAGAAAAGAAACATGGGGGCCAAAAGAATACCTGTCTTGAGATCAAGATCTCCTGCTGCCAGGGGACGCTTCTTGTTTTCCGGATGCTTTCTGTCCGCATCCAAATCAAAAAGATCATTGATCAGATAGACACCAGAAGTACACATAGTAAAGATTAGGAATGCCACAAATGTCTTAGCAAGTGGCCACCCCTCCATCCATTGGTTGGCGAGAAAAATGGGGGCGAAAAGCAGCAGATTCTTTGCGCACTGATGGATACGAATGGCTTTGAGCAATAGTTTAAGCGTGCTGGTATGATCCGAGTAGATCTTGATACGGTCTGGTCGTTGCCTTGCGCGGGCCTCTATCCAACCTGGGGCATTGACGATGACAGCTTCGCTGCAAACGCGCCAGATATGAAAGTCATCTTCGCTGTTTCCTGCATAAGCAAACTTTTTGCGGCCAAATTTTTCCACAAGAATCTGAGCTTTTTTTCTGCCGACTAGATTAACTTTATCGTCAGAAGCAAGGACCCCATCAAAGATCCCTAGGTAATCGCTGACCCGCGTTGCTAGGTTTTCATTTGCACCCGTTACGAGATATAGCTTTCGTCCTTTGCGCTTTTCATCGGTAAGGTAACTGAGCAGCGCTTTGTTGAAGGGCAGTAGGCTAACATCCAAACTTGCTTTTTTTGCCACTTGTGCCTTGAGATAGGCTTTCCCTTTGAAGATCCACCAAGGAATGATGAATAAATAATAAATATGTTTACGAACTAAATGCGTGATGGACTCAATCAAAGTATCGGACTTGACTAGGGTGCCATCCAAGTCGACACATAAGGGTCTTAGCTTGGGCACGCCAGACGCAGCCGGAGTACCACCGGGCAGCGCTGCTGGCTTAGGAGCTACGTCAGGTTTTCTGAACGCATCATTCACGAATCATGCCTCATTTTAAACTCTTGCAACAACGAAAACCAAGATGATAGTTGTGGTGGCTTTTTGGATCCGCCACCTTTGATCCATGCCAGTAGGGAGCTCGCCAGCGACACCAATCCTCGTGGGCCTGGTATTTGTCAAAAATGAACCAGCTCCCCTTCATCTCTGTGTGCCCTAAACCCCCTCGGGAAGTCATCTGTTCAGGCCTCACGGGTAAGCTCATATGCTCAGCGGCATTGCCATGGAGGTCGTAGACTTTAAAATCGTTACTGCAGTCTGGAAAGCTTCCGGACGGATACGTGTTAGATCCACACTTTTTCCAATCGCCACCATTACAACCATCGGATTTAGTACTATTGGCGGCGCAGCGCCCTTTCTCATAGGCGGGGCCATAGGCCCAGCGGCGATCCTTTTGTCTGGCATTGTGCAATTTTCTCATGGCTCTAAAGCTGTCAGCCTCTCCCAGACCCTTGACTGACGCGAAATCATAGTCTGGTTCCGAGAGCGATCCCGCACAAGCACCTTCCCATTCATGGGCATCACAGAGTCGTTTCCCCATAGCCGAGCAAATCTCTGCAGCTTCGGACGCCCTTACCCATACCGCAGGATAGGTGCATGGGATGTTAGGGAACTCAAATTGGTCGATGCAGGTTTTTGCATCCGTTTGTTTCTCCTTGCTCGTATCGTAGAGCGGAGACATAAAGGCGGCACCACAAATCTCCTGAGCTTTTGCATCCGAAAAATCAAGATTTTTTGCTTTGGCTTGCTCTAAACAGCTTGCTTCGCTGAGCGGATGCTTGGTCACGACGGGATTTCCCTGGGAGGCAAATCCGGAGCGAGAGAAAATCTGACGAATGACGTCCATCTGCTCCTCGGAGAGACCATGAGCGGCTTTTAACTTTTGCATCAAAGGCTCATTGGGGTCTGAGTTCTCGACAGTTTGCCTGCTGCTACCTGAGACTGCTGCTTGGGAATTAGCCTCTTGAGCCAATAGCGCCTCGCCTAAGCTGCTGCCTAAAAGTAGGCCAAGTAATAAGCGCCCTAGACCACGCGGTAGCATCATGGCTGTTTCTCCATCAAGTAGAAAAAGTCGCGATTATCGGCAAAGCCAACAAAACGAGGTACCGATACCCCATTGATCTTACGATCCAGGACTTCCATACCTTTAATAAGATGCTCAGTTAATATGGCAGCCTCTTGCCTGTCATAGACAGCGATATAGGTATGTTCGAGAGCGTTCATATCGAGATGAATCGCACCTCGACAATGAAAACCAAGAAATGATGCTGCCATGGCTGCTGGAGTGACACTGGAAAAGTATCCATAAATTAGAAATTTCCCTTTTTCTGATTCCTGCAAACAAGCACCCGCCCTAACGGTTCTCTGCTTCCCTTCGGCAGATCCAGACCAATTTCCCTGTGCCCATTGGCTGACAAAAAGCCCGGGGACTGCTTTTTGCATGTTCTCATCCCACTCAACGAGTGGAACACCGTTTTGCCGAGCAAATACCAGTGACGTTTGTGGCGCTTGATCGCGCCAGGTCATAATAGAAACCTCTCCATCCACATTCAGGGCAATGGTTGCTAAGTCCGGTTGCAGCTTCGACAAGATCGTCCCGCCCTCCATAAAACCATAGTGAGAGGATTGATTCTTTAAGGCCAAAGGGCCCCATTTGAAGGCGCTATGAGAACGTTTAAAGCCTCCTGCAAAACTTGCCAAGACTCGACGGGCATGATCGGGACGGACCATGCCACTTCCAACAAAAGGCTTGATTTCACTTATTCCATCTGGCCCGCCATCGAGTTTGTCCCGAAATTGACTTCGGGCCCGATCTGACCAATCGACCCGAGGATGCTCCGTTCCTAAGGCAAAACGCAGATCAAATTTGGCTAAATCAAACGCCACAAAATAGCTCAATGCTTTGGACTCCGTTTGATCCAATTTCCCAAGGCGTTTCTGGTGGGTTTCTATAACGTTCGGTGTCAAATGCTCGACGCTCAAGACACCGACAAAGACATGAGGGTTTAATCGACTTTCGTACCACTGGCCAGGATGCATTTCTCCCGTAGAATTATCCTTAAGAGAGAGACCTAGATCTGGTGTTTTCAGCAGAGCCTGACGCGCGCTTTCCAAAACCTGAGCAGACTGGGGAGCATCTTGTCGAACCTGTGACTCCGGACTGTTTGCACCATTAACTGGAACGCCCGTAGCTAGATACTGATCTTTATAAATCGTCTCTTTAACGATTGTGGTGATTTTTTCACCGCCCCAGACGTTGTCGCGAAGAAATTCAACCACTGACTCTTTTGTGGATCGCGCTCCCGCAACGGGGACCCGCAGATAGGCGGCACCAGCACATAGCGAAATAAAAGGCCTTTCGGAACCTTTTACTTTATCAAGGATTTCGTTCGGAGAAGACTCCCAAAGAGTGCAAACTTTAAAGGGAGATTTTGCCTCGTCGCGAGGTTTGATGGTTAGGCCATTGACCGAATTTTCTTTTAATCCGATTTCCGTCTTACTTGGATCCGTTAGTTCTAAATGAAGAGTCATGGGAGTGCCATTTTTTGCCGTACGATAGCGCAGCAGGTGCCACTGATTGACCTTCGGATTGATGTTTATAAGGTCTAATGTGGTATCGCCGAGAACGGCTGTCTGCATCGACTTGTCGGGTTGTAGATCCAATATCACTTCGCTGCTACCCGAAGTGGGTTGCAGCAGGCCTAACGCAAATACAAAAACGGCGCGAGTGGGCAAGCCCTGAAACTTCGAGGGAGCCGGGAGAAGATTGCTAAATCCTGCACCATTTGCACGCAAACATGTTAAAATAAACGACATTAGGCAATATACTTCTATGGTCTGTGGTTTCTTTTGAAGAGCCGCCAAGAGCTATAGCGGCATAAGTTGCCGTTTGGTTAAGTTAATTCTCAAATGAGTTTGCTATAATCCACGTAAAATCCTCATGAATGTGAGCTTTCTAAAAATGCAGCCAAGGACCTGTCAAACCTCTCATTACAGATCCCATTTCCTTACTTTGCTGGGGCTTATTGTCGCACTGTTGATCCAGTCCTGCCTTTCCCCCGCAGGGGACTCCAAGCTTTCTGACCCTAACTTTAGCCAAACCGGCAATATAGGCGCTAAAATGCCACCTGTGCGCTTATGGCATAATATCCCAAAACGCGCAGCCAACGCCTTGACTGGCTCGCAGTTTTTGGCACAAACGAAGAACCTGTCTCCATCCGAGCGAGAAAAAGCGATCCTTCGTCAACTCCGTAGAGGGAACGTTCCTCTTTTTCAGCGCTCGCTGCGCGCCCTATCTTTCCCGGCAAAAGTTCGCGGAAAGGTTGTTGCAGCAACCATTTGGGTGCTGCCTGACTACCTGGCGATTGGTTCGGATCAAGATTTTGTCAGGATGCCAATGACACCGATGTCCGCCCAGCGTCTGGCAGATCAGTTTGGACTGATGCTGCCAACCAAACGGATGGTTGACTTGATCTATCAGTATGCCGCGGTAAAACTAAGCCCCCAGCCACTAAGCCCCGGACCAAAAATGAGCAGCAATGACTATTATTTGACCCATCATCAGAAGGTACAAGCTCAATTCGCAAAGAAATCTCAGCAAATGATTATCGCCGGCCATAAGAAAGATGTGGTGATTAGCAATCGCCTTAATGAAAAACGCGGTCGCGTCGCCATTTACGGTTGGCATCGAAGCGTCGGTAATCCGATTCAACCCTTGAGCATCGTTCACGATCAATACTATGCGGATTATAGTCACGGCATTCGCCTGATCGCCCCCACTATGGTGGTCGATCAAGAGGAGCTCCCCGTCAGTGAGGTTCTTGAAGATCGAGCTCTAGCGCAAATTATTTCAGATGAGGGCCCCGTTTGGCCCCTGCGCGCTCGCACGGAGTAGCGAGGAGCGCACCACCAAACCTGCCCGTCACCAAACCTGCTGGATCGTAAATAAATTGCTAGATTCTGCACTCAAAGAGGAAAGAGTGATCGATACAAAAACCATGCGATCTCCGATCTCCGCTATCTGATGCTCCTTTAGCAATGAATTCGTTAGTGGCAATATCTCTTCTATTGCCACCCTATTAGGCAAATAAAGAATCCGGACACCTCTAACGATCGCCAGACGATGCACCGTCTCCTGGGCGAAGGTTACAGCGATGATTGGCACTGGCGGCTGAAAACTGGCAAGTCGCAATGCGGTGTTGCCTTGTTGTGTGATGCAAACAATGGCCCTCGCGCCGACCCTTTCGGCCGTTAAATAGGCTGAATAAGAGATCGCATCCACTTCGTCTTTGACGGGCGGCATGTGCTTTTTCCAATTTCGAGCTTCGCCCGCATTGAGCTCGGCGTCGGCAATAATTTTTGAAAGCATCAAAGTGGCTTGTGAGGCATACTTGCCGGCGCTCACTTCTTCTGTCAACACGACGGCGTTAGTACCGTCCCAAACCGCATTGGCGACATCACTGACTTCTGCTCTTGTCGGGGTGGGGTTTTTCCGCATGGAACCCAGAATTTCACTGGCAGTTATGACTACCTTTGCCTCGTCATTGGCACGTTGAATGATTTCTTTCGTGACCATAGGTATCATGGATGGATTGATGGAGAGGGACATCTCCTTTCTAGAAACGACCACCCCCTCTAACTCAGAAAAAATTTGCTCTAGCTGCTCATAAGCCACATCCGAATCAATTTTCGCGTGAATCCAAGGCTCGTAATGATACTTGCTTTTAAGGTCGGATTTGAGCTGACGCAATTCTGAAAGACTCAATCGTCCCGATAGTATCAGGTGGTCCACTCCATGCTGTCGCAGCATGGCAAAATCGATCGCGGAAAGATCATTCAAGGTATCCGACCGCTTAGAGAAGGGTATATGCGCATCCATCCCCACTTCGACATTTCCACCCTTTAAAACTTCGGCGGTCACAAAATCAGTTTCACAGGAATTGATTTTCAGTTCGACATTCCCGTAACCCAAGAACATTCGGGCTCCAGAAACGAAAAAATCACCAGCTGCAATCGATAAATTTAATCGAAGGTCGCCCGCCTTCTCACCCAAGGCAATCAACACCTTCTGACCAACGACTAAATCAGCTGCAGACTCCTGACAAAAGGAAACCTCGGCTCGGGGTCTTGGGCAAAGATCGATAATTACCGCTCGGTGATAAGGCTGCTTTTGCATGGCCTGTCGTATCTGTGCCAGAAACGATGCGAGCTTAGCGGTCGGACCCTTCGGATAGACAATCCGTAAAGCATCCCAACCTTCCTCAAGTAACTGCGGCAGTCGAGCAAGTTCCAAGTGGTCGGCGTCTAAAGATTTTATGAGTTTCGTGGCCCTAGATACCATTGGCTGATTCATGAAATACCTTTCGCGAGTGGCTGGCAATTATAACAGTGAAGCGATTGAGGACCAAGGCCTATTGCGGCGTTCTATTGCGGCAGCAACGAGTCACCCATTCTTACGCTTAAATGTTGGGGAATCTCTTGGAACCGGTCGACGGGGAAACCTTTTTCAAAGACAAGGACTACCGTTGAACCTAACAAAAATGTCCCAAGCTCGTCACCACATTGTAGCTCAACTGCAGGGTCCAAGGGATATTGGTTAACGATTTTATTTGGCAAAAAAACTATGTCTTTGTTCGTAACAAAGTGTTCCAAATAGGGCGTCCGCATGCGACCAACATTCGTCGCTCCCACCATCACGACAAAAACTCGGCCATATGGCGAGTCAATATCAAATACCAGGCGTTCATTGATAAGAAAGAGACGTGGCAGCGCGCGGGCAAAATTCAAACTCACGGGCCACAGATTGCCAGGAATATGTCGGATGGCCGTAAGTTTGCCGCCTACCGGAGCATGAACACGATGATAATTATGAGGCGCTAAATAAACAGTGGTGATCCAGGAAAAGTCCCAATCTTGGCGATGGACACTCTCGAGACTGCCATACACTAACTCGGGTATTTCGTAATAGAGCCCCTTAGCCTGTACAGCAAGATTTTTATGACGAATGGGCTGAGACATCATCATGCCATCAGCAGGACTGACGAACTCGCTGCGAGCCCAGCGGGCGCCTTCTTTCAACCTACGGCCAAAAACATCTTCGATCGTCTGGTAAGCTTCCAAGGGCTTCTCTGCCTCGGACATATCAATACGAAAAAGACCTACAAAAGCCCTTAATGCTTTCACTCGCAGGGCTTCATGCCAGGTCAGACGGCTAAGACTCCCGACCATATAGGATAAGGCGTTTTTGGGCACAAGGGACATAAGTGCAATCAAGACATACATGGCATAGATCCTTTCACGAAACTTTAGCAATTTGGCATGCCACAATGAGCCATTAGGTCAGAAACTGTCGAGACCAAGGCCCTCCATTATACCTAAATCTCTTTGGTTTACGACAGGTTATCTACTAACACGCTGACATTCACAAAGCGCCCTTTTGAATTGAGCGCTTGCTGGGGTTAAAGTACGGAAGGCCACTTTGTGGAACCTGAGGAGAATGCAAAGAAATGAGCGAGCAGACCATGAAATCAACTCAAATCAAAAATCCTTCTAATCAAGCCAAGCCTATTATGCAAGACAAAGCCTTGAGACATCTTGCCGACTCTATTTATAAGCAATTGCAAAACGAGGGTTGCCATCCGAAGGATATCATTGGAGTCTCTTCCCAATTGCTATCTCTCGTCACCACAGAACTGGGTGAGAAGAAACTGCCGTCCTGACCTGATCGCATTTCCTGCCAGAATTTTTCCTTCATTCCTGATATGACCATCGCCAACTTGATTGTTCCAGCTGCGCTTGTATTTTAAGCGTCTCAAGCGGAGAGCCACCGGTACACGAGGAGATCGACACCTTGAAAAAAGTGCACATCGTTGGAGTTGGTCTTGCGGGTTCAGAAGCGGCATGGCAATTCGTGCAGTTAGGGATTCCTGTTACTCTGCATGAAATGAAACCACAGCAATATTCGCCTGCCCACCGCACGCCTTTTTTTGCAGAACTCGTGTGTTCTAACTCCCTGAAAAGCCTATTGCCGGGCAGTGCCCCGCACTTGCTGAAAGAGGAGATGCGCAAATTTGACTCGCTTGTTTTGGAAACAGCCTTTGCCTTTCAAGTCCCAGCAGGCGGCGCCTTAGCTGTCGATCGAGAAAAATTCTCACAAGAAATCCACAGGAAATTAACAAGCCACCCCTTAATTTCTCTCGCTCCAGGCGAAGTAGCCACAATCCCAGACCAAGAAACCTTGGATCGCTCAAACGAATACTGGCTCATCGCAACAGGACCTTTGACCTCGGACGCCTTGGCACAACATTTGATGGCGCGTATGGATGGGGTAGGTCAACTGTATTTTTATGATTCCATTGCTCCGGTTCTTTCGACGGACACTTTGGATCCTGACCACTATTTTCGGGCCAGTCGCTATGATAAGGGGGGCGACGACTACATCAATATTCCCTTGGATCGTGGGCAATATGAAACTTTGATTGAAGATATTCGCCAGGCCGAGAAAATGGATCTTCATGCCTTTGAGGAACCGAAGTATTTTGAGAGCTGCTTGCCCATAGAGGTCATGATTGATCGAGGACCTGAAACTTTGCGCTTCGGGCCTATGAAGCCAGTTGGCTTGCGGGATCCCAAAACAGGGTACCACGCTCACGCCATCATTCAGCTTCGCGCCGAAAATTTGTCAGGAACGATGCACAGCATGGTCGGTTTTCAAACCAAAATGAAATGGCCGGAGCAGAAGCGAGTTTTTAGCAAATTGCCCGCCCTGCGCGATGCAGAGTTTCTGAGATTTGGCTCTATTCATCGCAATACTTATGTGCAAGGGCCGAAAGTCCTCGCGAATGATCTTAGTCTCCGAAGCAGCCCCAACATCTTTTTGGGTGGACAAATTACGGGCGTAGAAGGCTACTTGGAATCTGCTGCCATGGGTCTGTTAGCTGCGCGCTTTCTGGCTGGTCGCAGGAACGCAATAAGTTCCTTTGTGCCACCACCCGCGGGAACCGTTATGG
>JBIKVD010000086.1:0-13422 GCA_044357055.1 Oligoflexales bacterium
ATACGCCTTGGTTAAAATTTTCGGCAAAAAATGGTCTTCGCAGAGGTCGCATTTATTAAAAACAAGCATGCGAGGAATGTGACTCAGTTCTAACTCCAATAAGACGTCTTCTGTCGTCTTCATATGATCCTTGAAGTGAGGTGAAGAAGCGTCTACGACATGCAACAATAAATCAGCGTCTTTTAATTGGCTAAGGGTTGATTTAAAGGAAGCAATCAGAGCATGGGGAAGATTGCGGATAAATCCGACCGTATCACTAATAAGAATCTTGGGCTTGGTAGACGGGTCTAAATTTCGGGTGGTAGCGTCTAAAGTGGCAAAAAGAGCATCTTGAGGGGTAAAGTCTCCCTTGGCCATGCCTTTCATGATCGTGGTCTTACCACTATTGGTATATCCGACCAGGGCTATTTTGATTTCGCCCTGACGCGCTTTGGATTGGGTGCGGTAATGCTTCTCAAACTCTTCCAGCTTTTTTTGTAGCTTATGGATCCGCTCTCTGGCTCGACGGCGGTCGATTTCAATTTGCTTTTCACCCATACCACGGGTAATGCCACCACCAGTTTGCCGACCCAAATGGGTCCAAGCACCCGACAGGCGTGGTAAGAGGTATTCTAACTTTGCAATTTCGACTTGTGTCTTAGCTGTATTCGTTTTGGCATGTTGAGCAAAAATCTCCAAGATGATCGCCGATCGGTCCAGAACATGGCAACCAGTCGCTTCTTCCAAGGCTCGCTGCTGGGGTCCTGAAATCGGGCGATCAACCACGAGAACTTGGGCCTGGTAGGCAGCTGCCAATTGTTTGATCTCGTCTATTTTGCCTATGCCAAAAAAGCTACCAGCGAGGATTTTGGGCTTTTTTTGCATCACGCGCCCAACTGTGGCGATGCCAAGAGTGGTTAGCAAACCCGCAAGTTCCTCAAGATCATCCTGAATGGTTTCTTCTTTTTCATTTGGCAATATGACGTTGGCAATAATGGCAGTTGGGTGCAGCGGCATGACGCCGGTTTCGGATCCTTGTGTGTAAATAGGCGTTCCCCCTCTTGGAAAAAGGTGATTCAGCTCCTATTTTAACGGCAAAAGCCCTGAGAATCCTTAATTATTTTTTACCCTTAGCGAGCATTGACGTAACAACTTGATATCATTTATTAATTTTCACTCGCTAACAGAGAAGGGTGGGCGACTCATCGCGCCTTGGGGTCGGGCTGCTTTTTCCTGTCCAGCCAGGAAGCGATCTCCAGCAGCCCTGAGATTGCGACTGTTGAGCAATAAGGATAGGAGATCATCTTTCATGGTTTCCATTTGTTCCTGGTTTATGAAACGGCCAAATTTTGATTCCAGGCTGTTCTTTAGGATGATTTCCTCTAAGGCGACGCGCGTCGATTGTTCGAAGATATTTGCCATGGCGATTGAACCCCCGGTGAGAGGGCGTTATGAGTAACATCGCCTCCCTAACCATGATTCTCGCCTAGCCTCTTGCAGAAATCAGCAGGAAAAATCGCACCAGCAAGTTTGTGGGATTAGGCAAAGGGTCGCGATTGAAATAGCGAATCAGAGGGTTATGATATCGCTAGCCCTAAACAAGATTTTCATAAATGAGGCCTTTGATTGAAAAAACCAGAGAAAAAGCTGGTAGCTATTGAGGATCCCATCCGCAATCTAAAGTCGGACCTGCCCATCCCAAGGCCTGATCTCACGGAAGAGCAGAAAGATAAGCTGCTGCAAGACATAGGAGGGCCGGCAACCGCTAACAATATTATAAACGCCCTGAAAACCTTACCCCATGCAAGAATCTATTGGCTGTTTAACTCTATAGATCCTCAGCTGATCGCAGACGTCTTGCACCATGATCTCACCGCCGCCATTGTACGAGCGAGATCGGAGAGAACCCGAGGGAGCAAAAATTAAGGGACAGCGGGAAAGAGCCTGGATGCAAGGCGACAAGGAGCTGCGGAGGAGACAGTACCTTTGGTACGGCGACGACCGCGGTGACGAAGGCAACGAAGCAGACGGGTGCTTTCCCCCTGTCCCTCAGTGATGCTCGTAGGCGGCAGGTAATAGAGGATCCCCCAAAGCCATCATTGGATGGTTCTTGGCGAAGTGAGCAAAACTGAAGAGAAATAGGCTAAGAATTCCCGCGAAAATCCCTAACTCAATGGTGGGTGCGGCCCATTGGTCCGCAGCTACTACACTGGGAATCACGACGATAATGTAAGCTAAAAATTGTGCTGCCAGTATGAGGATTGCGACAGGTATCGCAACAACTCCGTTCCATTTGCTGGCTTTGGGAATAAGGGCAAAAAGCGGAATCACAAAGCTCAGGATGGGAGCGATGAGGATCAAAGTCAACCAAGGCTGATGGAGGCGATGGATAAAGTATTCGGAGGTTTCTGGCATATTCGCGTACCAATAGGTCAAGATATGGGCATAGGTGAGGTAGGCAAAAAAGATTGTGAACCCGTGCATCAACTTTCCAACATCATGGAACTGCTGCTGCTTCATGTAAGGACCAATGGCAGAGCCACGTAGGCCAAACATAAAAAGCAACATCGTTGCCATCAGAGTCTGCATCATGATTGCAAAACTCCAACCACCCCACAAAGTGGAAAACCAGGTCGGCGCTAGCGACATGGTCAAGTCAAAGGCAAGCAAACTGAACAAGATGGCGATAAGGAAAAGTAAAGGGCCAGCCCAGTAGCGGATTTTGCTCTGGATGGCTTTGGCATAGATTTTCGCTTCCTTTACATGTCCCTGCATCATCATATCGTCCCTCTTTAGGGTCATACGAAAATACCAAGAAGAAATTAGATAAAGGATGACTAAGGCGGCGATGTCGCGACCTAACATAAACCATTCCGTGAGCCAGGTGCGCTTGCCCCAAAAATGGTGCAGCAAATTTGGGTCGGCGATCCAGCTATAGAGATTCCCCGCACCCAATAATCGCAGTTTAATACATAGAAACATTATGCCAAAAACAAGCGCTGAGATAGGAAGGTAGCGCGCAAAACCTTCATTAATGCGCTTAATCGGGCGACCCCAATGGGCTCCTAAAAGGTCTTGAATCAAACTAAAAACAAGCCCCCCTAGAGAAATGCTAAAGAAAAAGAAGTTGGCAAGTAGGAGGCTGCCCCAGGTGCGGACTTGCAATTCCTCCTGCATGAAACCAAATACCAAAGTTGCAATTCCAGCGATGGCCAGCACCAAAGAAGAGACGGTATAAAGCCCTCCCATTTTAAGCTTAAGATGGCTGCGAATTTCCATAAGCTCGTCAACTAAATTCATGGTTCAGCCCCCTTGTAGCGTCTTACGAACGTATAATGTGATTTGCCATCGTTCCATCGGATCTGTGGCATAGCCATAAGCCGGCATCAAACCGCTAGCACTGCCAAAGGTAATGGTATGAAAGATCGAGCCTTCTGGTTTTGTCGAAAAGGGAGCCACGGTGATATCTGGCGGTGCCGGAAATTTATCGGTAACCGAGCCCTTGCCCTTAGCGTCCTCGCCATGACAGGGGATGCAAAAAGTGTTGTATAGCTCTTTTCCTTTTGCCAGGTTCTCGCCAATAGCGGTCTCTTCCTCGGGACTACGCGCCTCTTTGGGAAGAGGATTACGCAGCATTTGTTCCGACTCCTGAAGCGTCGTGGGATAGATCATAGAAAACATAGCCACACTGCCATCGGGCGGATTGATATAGGTTTCTTGTGCCTTGGTGGTAGGGCTGTCGGCCATATCAGGCATATACTGAACCTTGGTTGGCGATGCACTCGGCGCGAATTCGCATCCGCCAAGGCCGGTGAGTAGCAGGCAAAGTATCGTCAGATTTCTCGCTTGCGTGGGATTTGTCATCTGTTTTGCTCCAGTTAATACTTTCAATGTAGTGCCTTGACTTCTGTCGCGCCCCATTGCTTAAAGAGTTGAGCTTGAGGACTATCCGTGGATGCACCAGGTAATACAATCGCAAAGGTATCATCTGTGGTACGGCGGTCATGGATACGAGCCATAGGATTCGCTAGGCGACCATACCAAAGCATCGCAAAAATGGTACCAAAGGCACCAAATAGAATTGCCAACTCAAAAGCAATGATAACGAATGCAGGAAGAGAAGCCACCCCAGGTGTTTTACCTCCGACGACTAAAGGCCAATCATAGTCAATGGCTAAGCAAAGTGCGAAACCAGTCACCATTCCCGTTAGAGCTCCAATCAAGGTAAAGAACCTAACCGGACTGGCCCCGAACTGCGATTCCTCCTCAATATCATGGTAAGAGGTAGGCGTGTAGACGTCGTGCCGAGCGAAGTCAGTCCGACCTCGCATATGCTTGATCGCATTCGTAACATCATCAAGGTAGGGGAAGATGGCAATAATTCCTGTGACGCGTTGACTCATACAATGAGCTCCTTCCCATGGGATTTCTTGGGATTTAAGGGCTTAGGCATAATAAGTTTGATCTCAGACATGGACACGATGGGGAAGAATTTGCAGAAAATAAGAAACCAGAAAAAGAACCAGCCGAAACTTCCAAGAGTCAGAGTCATATCGATAAGGGTAGGTTCAAAATGCCCCCAAGAGCCTGGCAGAAAGTCTTCTGCTAGACTGCTAATGATGATGTTGTAACGTTCAAACCACATACCGACATTTATAAGGACACAAATGATGAAGGCTGTAGGAACATGATAGCGAATCCTCTTGGACCAAAACAACAGCGGAAAGATACAGTTGCAGAAGACCATGGTCCAAAAATAGAAGGCATAAGGGCCTACCGCGCGCTTTTCAAAAATAGCCCATTCGTATACGTTGCCTGAATACCAAGCGACGAAAAACTCGATGCCATAAGCATAAAAAACAATCGTTGAAGTAAGTAGGGTAAGCTTGAGGCAGGCCTCTAAGTGTTCCTCTTTGATAAAATCCTGCAAATTGAACATAAACCGGACCGGTATTAGAAGCGTGTATACCATGGCGCAGCCGGATAGAATTGCCCCTGCAACGAAATAAGGTGGGAAAATAGTGGTATGCCATCCAGGTTGGATGGACATCGCAAAGTCCCAGGAAACGATACTATGAACTGATAGTACTAGTGGCGTGGCTAAGGCAGCGAGAAAACCATAACCCGCCTCATAGTGATGCCACTGCCGGGCGTTGCCAGTCCATCCGAAGGACAAGACGCCATAAATCAATCGTTTTAGTCCTGGCTTCAGACGGTCGCGAATGGACCCCAAATCGGGTAGGAGACCCATATACCAAAAAAGCAATGACACCGTTAGGTAGGTGGAAATGGCAAAAATATCCCAAATCAAAGGAGAGCGAAAATTAACCCAGAGGTTGTTGGAGTTTGGTAGGGGTGCCATCCAATAGGGCGCTACCCACAGACGACCCACGTGGATGAGGGGAAAAAGACCTGCCGTGATAACTGCGAAGACCGTCATGGCTTCTGCGCTTCGATTTACCGCGTTGCGCCACTTTGCGCGGAAGAGGAATAGGATTGCGGAAATAAGGGTCCCTGCATGACCAATGCCTACCCAAAAGACGAAATTGGTGATCAGTACCCCCCAATACGTAGGGCTCGTCTTCCCGGTAACACCCATACCAACGGTCACCATATAACCCCACGAGACTGCTCCAATGATGATGCAAAGCAGGGCCGCAGAGAGGGCAAACCAATAAGAGGGATGGGGCTTGCGCAGGTTGACCAGGATGCCGTCATTAACCTCGGACAAACTCTTATTCCATTTTACTGCATCACTCATGCAAAAAGGCTCCGTTCCATTAAAAGGAAATTCAAACAAATCCACTGTAGGCACTACATTTCAACGAACAAGGCTTCTCAACAGTACTAAAAACTACCCGTGATCGTGGCCATCATTTGGAGAATGACCACCGCCACTTGCCGGTCCGCGAGCAGGCTGAGGGCCAGCCCCATTGAGCACGACCTTCATCTGGTAGCTGACGTTGGGCAAAGTCTTAAGTCCGTACTCCTTCAGATCCGGATTGCCGCCCAAGGCAAGGTAGCCGCGGTAATCCGAACGAGCTTTTGCGGCTTCACTGTTCTTAGCCAGCAAGTCACCGAAGGTTATCGCATCAGAGGGGCAGGTTTGTTGACAAGCGGTTTGTACAAAAACATTCTTCGCCCCGGAGTTGCCGTACTTAGCGCGATGCTTCGCGTCGCGAATACGCTGGTAGCAAAAATTGCATTTTTCCATGATACCCCGGGTGCGTACCGTGACATCTGGGTTTAAGGCGCGAGGGTTGCGATCCATTTCTCTGTCGCCAATCTTATTCCATTTATGGGTCCACCAGTTAAAGCGGCGCACCTTATATGGACAGGCGTTTGCGCAATACCGGGTCCCTACGCAGCGGTTGTAGGTCATCGCATTGATGCCTTCCGGATCGTGCGTTGTAGCGAAAACGGGGCAAACTGCCTCGCAGGGCGCATGGTTACAATGTTGGCAAGGCATTGGTTGGAAGAAAGTCGTGGGATTCTCGACGGTACCAGAGAAGTAACGATCAATTCTGATCCAGAACATCTCTCGACCTTTGATTACCTGTTCTCTGCCAATTTGCGGAACGTTATTTTCTGTGGAGCAAGCAACGTTACAAGCGCCGCAGCCTGTACACTTGTCGAGATCGATGCTCATACCCCATCGGTGTTCGCCACCTTTGAGTTCGGGGTAGAGATTGGGCACATCGTCAAGATTTTTGATTGTAGTTCTTTCACTGAGTGCTTTTTGTAAATCCACACTACGAACAATATCGGTCCGGTTGCCAATGTCACTTTGCTTTTGGGTCGTTGCCAAACGATAAGTACGACCGGTCTTTTCCAAGTTTACCCCGATGTTGCCTATTGCCACCTCGGCCGTCAGAGCGTCTTCCGCAATTGGAACCAGGCCCAAGGGATCAAGACCGTAGCCGTCGGAAACTTTGCTGACGCCGAGAGCCCTACCATTGCCGCGATAGAAAACCAGGGTATCAGGATGGGTCCCAGGCATTGGATAGACTGCCACTTCCATTGAGCCCTGGGAGGTGCTGAGGCGAACCAGGTCGTTGCGCTTAATCCCGAGTTCCATAGCCTTTTGCGGCGCGATCAAAATGTAAGAGTCCCAGACAATGGTTGAAAGCGGGTGGGGATTCTCTTGTAGGATAGGTCTTGTTGCTCCCTGACCAGCCTTCAGGTGCGGATGGAAGGGAATGAGGAGCTTAAAAGAGCCCGCGGCTGGAGCAGCGGACTTGATGAAACCAGCAACGGTCTGCAACGTCGCGGGCGCCTGAGTTTCTGGACGGCCAATGCCGCCGCGTCTGAGCACTGCCTTAATAAAGAGACCGTATTCGGTCCCTTGACCGAAAACCGCATGTAAGCGCTGCCAATGTTTATCCAAATAGCTGCGGTAGTCCTTATAACCCATTGGGCGTTCAAGATGGGCCGCTAACCAAAGCAAAATGTCTTCGGCCTGGCGGCTGTCCGTAAGGGGCCTGACCGTTGGTTGGCGAAGATTCCAATATCCAGCCGCGGGTTGGGCATCACCCCAAGACTCCAAATAGTGATGTCCAGCAAGAACAAAATTGGCCAGCTCATCTGTCTCGTTGGGAAAGCTCTGCACGGAAACAACCGTTTCAATCTTTGCTACAGCTTCCTTAAAACCAAAACTCGCAGGCAGAGCAAAGGCAGGATTGACATTCAGGAAAAAGACGGCGTCATATTGAGACGACTGCTGTACGAACTTTTTCATGTCGCCAGGTTCTACAGGTGAGGTAAACCAAGCGTTGTCCAAAAACAGGGTTTTTCCATAAGCGCCAATCCACTGATTGATAAGGATGGTGGCCAATTGAAGCAAGGTTCCTTGCTCTTCGAGAGTGGCTGTGGACCCAGCAAGGACGAGGCTATCGGCTTGGAACATTTTAGCGCAGAGCGCATCAAAATCTTCAGGTTGCAAACCCAGTGTAGCGTAGGCATCCGGGAGCCAAGGATTTTGTGCGAGTAGATCATCCGCCTGCTTCAACAGCGTGGGTGTGGCACTTTTTTCGTATCCTTGACGCATGTGCTTAAGGAGGGTTACAGCAATCGCCAGTTCAGATCCTGGTGGGATTACGTAGCGCGTGTCGGCTTTGGCACCTGTAAGACTCAAAAAGCTTTCAAACTGAACGAATTCGCCCCGGGAACTTTGTGCTCCATTAAAAGCATGGCCTGCCGCAAAACTCTTGGACATAAAAACTGGCGAAATACCTGTTTCCAAAAAGTCGCTGCCAATGCCAACGATGAGTCTAGCCCCCCGCAGGTCCGGCCGCGGTAGAATTCGTTTACCAAAGGCCAATTCATGGGCCTTTGATATTTGGGCATAGAGGCTGTTCGGTTCAAAAGTGTAGAAATGTTCTGCGCTGCTGCCGATATGATCCAAAAATTCCTTATAGAATTCTCTATCATTGCCGGTGCTGGCTTTGGCTACGATGGCAATGCGACGCTTGTCTTTCAGGCGAGCAGCCAAGCGTTCATAGACCTCCATCCATTGGGCTTCGTCGAGGCGATTGTTACGGCGGATATAGGATTGCTTGCGACGCTCAGGATGGAAGAGCTCTTGCAAGGTGCTTTGACCTACACTGCAGAGGGCTCCCTGACTTATGGCATCAAGGGGATCGCCTTCCAATTTAACTGGTCGACCCTCTCGGGTCTTAACCATAACCCGGCAACCTGCGGGGC
The DNA here is from genome assembly GCA_044357055.1 of Oligoflexales bacterium. Lineage (GTDB taxonomy): Bacteria > Bdellovibrionota_B > Oligoflexia > Oligoflexales > JBIKVD01 > JBIKVD01. The sequence goes on from JBIKVD010000086.1 coordinate 8,683, forward strand.
ATTCACCACAGGTGCTGGCGTAGTAGTTGGCCTTGCCTGGGTAATGATCGACAGCCTGGTCGACATAGGGACGAGCCACTTCTTCAGGGCGCCGAACACATGCGGCCGCTGAGGCACCAAGAAATGCCGTGGAGCTAAACATACGCATGAAATCGCGGCGATCCACACCTTCTTTAAGCTCTTCCATGGGAGTCTGGGGCAGGCCCAGCTGCGCACCAGTGCTGGGGGCCAACGGGGGCATGATTTCTTCAGCATCTACAAATAAGGGACCCTGCTCAATCTTCTCGGCAGGGCGCTCAAAGGGTTCACTGGCCGGCGCATAGACTTCTTTCCCGCCGGTTTCCGCGATTCTGGCTCTTAAAAAAACGTCCCCATTAGGGCTAGAATTCGTATTCCCGCTGGTTGAATCGTCGAGAGTTTCCAATCGTTGCTCCTCTTTGTGGCTTTTCACAGCCTGGTCCATTTCCAGTTGCAGGGCCAGATTCTCTTTGTTTGGCCCAATATTGACTCTTTAACTTGGCCCAATAGTTACTACGGCCCAATAGTTAGTTACCCAATAGTCAGTTAATAGTGACAAGTCATACAGTTGGTCGAAACTTCCTTCTGATTGTGACAGGAAATACACCAGCCCATTTGTAGAGGAGCCCACTGCTCTACGACTTCCATCGTTTCCACGGCGCCGTGGCACTCTTGGCAGGTGACGCCTCCAGCCACGTGGGGCTGATGGGAAAAGCGAACGTGATCGGGAAGATCGTGGACTTTAATCCAGTTGATCGTTTCCTTCTTCCCATAGGCTTCTGCTATCTTTTTGATGTTCTCGCGATCGGTGGCAACAATTTTGTGGCAACCCATGCAATTGTTTAGTGGAGGTATACCAGCAGAGGCAGAGCGTCTTGCGGAGGAGTGGCAGTACTCGCAGGGAATTTTGCGATCGCCAGCATGAATCTTATGGCTAAACGGAATGGGTTGCGTTGGCTTGTAGCCGGGCGCAAAGACGGATTGGGAAGAGTTGTCGACGGTATCACCTGGAGTCCACATCCACCAAGCGTTGGCTTGAGAACTGATGAACAAATTGGTCAAAATTAAGAGTAGAATCACTCTGAGTCGTGGGATTTTACGAATGATGGTCATCTCCTAGGGATCTCCCAAGTTTTGTAGCCAGGCTTAAGGTTTGCCTTTCGCTATATCTATTTGTTGCGAATGACTGTCGCTGCCAAAAAAGTTCTTAAAAAATAAAACAATTCAAAAAGGCTGCACTCAACATTCGACTGCCCTGATATAGAACCAATTCGGGGTAAATTGCCAGTCCAAATTTCCTAAAATCAATGTCATTTCGACAGTTTCAACCCCTTTGCGCAGCTGACTTAATTGAGCTGGCCTCCATCCTTCTAAAGCGAACTCAAATAAATTTCACTCCAGATATACGCTATTGACGTTTCGTGGTACCAAAAGCCTAGGGGCATAGTGCACACCCAGACATGACTCGGGCGACGATATGACAATGAGCCTTGCTGCAAGTCTTTTGCTTTGGCCTTTTACTGAAGGTTGCCAGCGCAGCAAAAAAGCTTGAGTTAAACCACTGGGTTCAATTTGCATCCGCTCATATTATTTTTTTGCGGGGCGTTGTCAATGAAGGATGCAGTATTTCACCTCCATACGTCGTTTCAGCCTACCGGCGATCAGCCAAAGGCAATCGAACAATTGTGCCAAGGCTTGGAGTCTGGAGCGAAACACCAAACTCTTTTGGGTGTCACAGGATCAGGCAAAACCTTTACCATGGCCAATGTCATTGCACGAAGTGGTCGTCCCGCTCTGGTCATGGCTCATAATAAAACCCTTGCAGCGCAATTGTTCATGGAGCTCAAAGAGTTTTTCCCGGAAAATGCTGTTGAATATTTCATCAGCTATTACGATTATTACCAACCTGAGGCGTATCTGCCTTCCTCAGACACTTACATCGCAAAAGATTCCTCTATTAACGATGATATAGACAAAATGCGCCATAGCGCGACAATGGCGCTATTTTCTCGCCGTGATGTGATCGTAGTTTCTTCGGTGAGCTGTATCTATGGTTTGGGTTCGCCTGATGCGTACGGCAAGCTTGTAGTCACTCTCAAAAAAGGAATGAATTTAGATCGCAATGATTTTCTGCGATCGTTGATTGATATCCAGTACACAAGAAATGACATGACTCTTTTACGTGGTACTTTTCGCGTGCGTGGGGACACCGTTGATATTCTACCAGCTCACGAGGACGCCCAGGCCCTAAGGGTTATTTTCTTCGGTGATGAAATTGAGGCGATGAGTGTGGTTGATGCCTTGACAGGTAAAGTTGGCCGACAGGTTGATGCCGTCTCCATCTACCCCAATAGTCACTATGTTGCCGATCGCACCGATATCAAACAAATTGTCCGAGAAATTCTTAAAGAATTAGGTGTGCGACTGCGAGAACTAAAGGCGCAAAACAAATTGGTCGAATACCAGCGCCTTGAGCAAAGAACCATGCAAGATATCGAAATGTTGGAGCATCTGGGTTATTGTCCCGGGATCGAGAATTATTCTAGGTTTTTGACCGGCAAGGCTCCGGGACAATCGCCACCGACTTTGTTGGACTATTTTCCGAAGGGCTTTCTAACCATCGTTGATGAGAGCCATATGACCATTCCCCAGGTTGGCGGTATGTCTCGCGGGGATCGGGCCAGGAAGCAAAATCTCGTTGATTTCGGCTTTCGACTGCCTTCTGCCCTAGACAACAGGCCTTTGAACTTTGATGAATTTATGGCGAACACGGGCCAGATGATCTACGTTTCTGCCACACCAAGTACCTTTGAACTGATGCAGAGTGGACCGCGAGTCATCGAGCAGATTATTCGCCCCACGGGGCTGTTAGATCCGCAAATCATTGTCAAGCCCGCGAAAAATCAAGTGGATGATCTCTTAATACAACTGCGCGAGGTGATCGCTAAAGGCGGTCGCGTCCTGGTAACAACCTTAACCAAGAAAATGTCTGAAGATCTGACCGAATACTTTGCTGGTTTGGGTATCCGCGTGCGTTACTTGCACTCAGATATTGACAGTTTAGAACGCATGCAAATCTTGCGGGATTTACGTTCAGGCGTTTTTGATGTTTTGATTGGCATTAATCTGCTGCGGGAGGGCCTAGATTTGCCAGAGGTGCGGCTTGTTGCGGTAATGGATGCTGATAAAGAGGGTTTCTTGCGATCCAAGTCGGCGCTCATTCAGACGGTTGGAAGGGCCGCTAGAAATGTCGACGGTAGGGTGCTTTTTTATGCAGATAAAATCACAGATTCCATGAAGGCTTGCATGGAAGAAACAGATCGTCGCCGAGCAAAGCAGGAAGAATACAATATAAAAAATCATATTTCACCGCAGTCGGTCTTAAAAGGCTTAGGCCGAGATATTAGAGAAATCTATGGTCTAAAAAAGCTCGAAATCCCTTTATTGGCTGAAGGTGCAGGGACTCTAGATCAAAAGGGATTAGAGAAACAAATTCGCCAGAAATCTGAGCAAATGAAAAAGGCAGCCGGTGAACTGGAGTTCGAAAAGGCGGCCGGACTAAGAGATGAAATTCGCAACTTACGGGATGCGCTTTTGGCCTTGGCTCAGGATCCTCGAGAGGGCCCATGATCAAGAGCCTAGAGACTTTAAAGACAAAAAGTCGGGAATTACCAAGAGAGCCCGGTGTCTATTTGATGAAGAACGTCAAAGGGACCATCATCTATGTGGGCAAGGCAAAAGTACTCCGCCACCGGGTCGGGAGCTATTTTTTGGGTCTGGAGACTGCAGATGTCAAGACCAAGCAGCTCGTTGCGGAGATCCATGACTTTGACGCGATCGTCTACAATAATGAACTCGAGGCATTGCTAGCAGAGCGCACCCTCATCAAGCATCATCGTCCAAAATATAATATTCTGCTCATTGATGACAAAGAATACCCTTTCGTACGTGTGCAGCTCAATGATCCTTGGCCTCGTTTTAAGAAGATTCGGCGCTTAAGGGACGACGGAGCTCGTTATATTGGACCATTTCCCAACGGGCATAGCCTGAATATTGCCATGAGATTCATGCACAAGGTTTTTCCACTGATCCGTTGTTCTGAACATGAGTTTAAAGCGGCTAAACGGCCCTGCAACTATTTTCATATGAAGCAATGCTTGGGACCCTGCGTTTTGCCAGTCGCCCGTGACGAATACTTAAAAATAGTCAATCGCGCCGCTGATTTTCTCTCGGGCAATAATCAAAAAGTCATTAAAGAGCTGAAGCAGGCTATGAAGTTTAGCTCACTTGCTGAGGATTTTGAAAATGCGGCCACCATCCGCGATCAAATTCTAGCTTTGGAGAAGCTTGATGAAAAACAGTCCCTAATCTCTGTCGACATGCCCGATGCTGATGCCATTGGTGTGGTGCGTTGGGGCGATGAGGCCTGCATCCATGTCTCGATCATTCGCGGTGCCAGTGTCGTGGGAGGGGACAATTATTATCTCTTAATGCCCAATGCGCAGGACGATGTACTCTCTAGTTTTTTGCTTCAGTTCTATGATGGACGTTATGTTCCCGCAAGAATTCTTCTGCCTAGTTTACCGGAAGAGCATCACGAGCTGCGGGCTCTCTTGAGTAAACAAAAAGCGTTGCAAGCTGGGGACCAAGTTTCAGAGACCAAGAGTCCGGGAGAATTTGGCGTTGAGTTTTGCTACCGTGGCGACTCAGATCAGATTGATG
>JBIKVD010000087.1:0-13400 GCA_044357055.1 Oligoflexales bacterium
ACGAACTCAAGATCGCAGCCGGTATCGACGAATCTCAAGTCTTAGCCCGCGCCCAGGAGCTGGGCTCGCAAAATATTCTGCAAAAGAATTATCTCGGCCAAGGCTATTACAATGTTCTGACCCCCTCCGTCTTACGCCGCTGCATCTTGGAAAATCCCAGCTGGTACACAGCCTATACCCCTTATCAAGCCGAAATCTCTCAAGGACGAATGGAAGCGCTCTTGAATTTCCAAACCATGGTGTGCGACTTGACAGGCATGGAGATCGCCAACGCATCCTTACTCGACGAAGCGACAGCGGCTGCCGAAGCCATGCATATGGCCCATGCCGTCCAAACGAAAAACACCAGCCGCTGTTTTTTTGTGGATCAAGAAACCTGGCCCCAGACGCTGGACGTGATAAAGACCAGAGCTAAGTACCTCAATATCGAAGTCCTGGTGGGTAACTTGGAAGCTTTTTGCCAACCCCAAGCACCGGCAGTCTTTGGCGCTTATATCCAGCAAATCAGCCGTACAGGAGCCATCAAGGACCGCTTGGAGGCCTATATAGCCGGAATACATCAAGCTGGTGCCCTCGCGATTGTCGGCACCGACCCACTGGCCCTCACCATCACCACAGCCCCTGGAACCTTGGGCGCGGATATCGTCGTAGGCTCAGCCCAACGCTTTGGTGTTCCCATGATGTTTGGTGGACCCCACGCAGCCTATTTAGCCACCAAAGATGAATTCAAGCGTCATGTGCCAGGCAGATTCATCGGTGTCTCCATCGACGCCCAGGGCCAGCGCGCTCTGCGCATGGCTCTGCAGACCCGCGAGCAACACATTCGCCGTGAAAAGGCGACAAGCAATATTTGTACTTCCCAGGTTTTGTTGGCGGTGATGGCTTCAATGTATGCCGTGTATCACGGCCCTGAGGGACTCCGAGGCCTTGCCGCGCGAATCCACGGCCATGCCCGCACCTTTACCAAGTCTATGGAGCTGTTACAGCTAAAAGTCAGTCATTATCTCTATTTTGATACCGTCAAGATACAAACCCCAAAGGCCAAGCTGCTGGTGGAAGCTGCCATGAAGGAGGGGATAAACCTTTACTGGGATGGAAGCGATGCCATACAGGTTTCTTTCGATGAAACACACGAGGCTAAGGACATAGTTGCCTTGGTAGCCCTTATGGCCCGCGTTCTTGGAGTTGATGGCACCAAGGCCTTGGCTGCACTGCATGGCCAGAACCTCCAAAACTTTAGTGATTGGCCAAAGACCATGCTGCGAGAGGGGGACAAACTGCTGCCTTACGAAGCATTCCGTAGTTACCATACGGAAACGAAAATGATGCGATACATCAACTGGCTCGAGCGCAAGGATCTCACCTTGACCCAGGCCATGATTCCATTGGGATCTTGTACGATGAAGCTCAATGCTGGCACGGAGCTCACCCCCGTGACTTGGCCAGCTTTTGCGGATGTTCATCCTCACGCCCCGAAATCACAAACTCTGGGCTATCAAACAATGATTCGTGAGCTTTCCGAAGATTTGGCGGAAATCACGGGCTTTCACGCCGTCAGTTTACAGCCCAATGCAGGTTCCCAGGGCGAATATGCTGGGTTACTCGTCGTTCGTCGTATGTTTGAATCTATAGGCCAAAACCATCGAGATATTTGCCTCATTCCTCAATCCGCCCATGGCACTAATCCTGCTAGCGCAGTGATGGCGGGACTCGAAGTGGTGATCGTCAAGTGCGATCAAAACGGCAATGTCGACACGGTGGATTTGACTCAGAAAGCAGAAAAATACCGAGATCGACTCTGCGCCCTGATGGTTACCTATCCTTCCACTCATGGGGTCTTTGAGGAGTCGATCAAGGATATTTGCCAGACCATTCATCGCAATGGTGGGCGGGTTTATCTTGATGGAGCCAACATGAACGCACTGGTTGGCCTGTGCAGACCGGGAGATTTTGGTGCCGATGTTTGCCATCTTAACCTTCATAAGACCTTTGCCATTCCACACGGCGGTGGTGGACCAGGCGTAGGTCCTATCGGTGTAACCAAGGAACTCAGCCCATTCTTGCCCGCCCATGTTTGGGATCCCAGCCTCAGTAGCGAAAACGCCATCGGCGCCGTTGCGGCAGCACCCTACGGCAGTGCCGGAGTTTTACCGATATCCTGGTCCTATATCAAAATGATGGGTTCCTCCGGCCTGAAACTAGCCTCGGAAATTGCCATTCTCAATGCCAACTATGTGGCCAAGCGCTTAGAGCAGGCCTACCCGGTTCTATACAAAGGCAAGCAAGGCTTTGTCGCCCATGAGTGTATTCTAGATCTTAGAGGATTTAAGAAAAGCGCGGGAATTGAGCCGGATGATGTGGCCAAACGCTTGATGGACTATGGTTTCCATGCCCCGACGATGTCTTGGCCGGTACCTGGAACTTTGATGATTGAACCGACGGAAAGTGAATCTCTCGACGAGCTAGACCGTTTCTGCGAGGCCATGCTGAAGATCCGCCAAGAGATCGCGCAAATTGAAAACGGAACTTGGCCAAAGGACAACAACCCTCTCTCCCACGCACCCCATACGGCCCAACTCGTTTCAAGCACGGAGTGGACCCGCCCCTACACCCGTGAAGTAGCGGCCTATCCAGCCGATGGTCTTAGAACCAATAAATATTGGCCCACCGTTGCAAGAGTCGATGGACCCTACGGTGACCGGAATTTTGTCTGCTCCTGCCCCTCGTTGAGTTCATATGAATAAACGCTCCTACGAGCTTGCCCTGCTCCGGGAGCCTGTATCAATATTTTCCTAATATTTCATGCGCTTGCATACTTAACGCATCATTCTATTCTAGGCCTTTAGAGCCAATATGAAGAGAATGCGCGGGCCCACAATTCTTTGGGACCCGATCCGCTCAAATACCCCAACGAGGCAAGTGATGTGTGCTTTATTGAGCGTCGGGTCTACCCCAAAGCCAAGAGCTCTACTTTCTAGCTTGTACCTTTAACCCTGGTGCACTTTTTTGAAAAGAATCCAAGGATCGAAAGCATATTGTAATCCGCCGAAGATACAACTTTTATGCCGCCATTCTTTTTTGCAGCCTCAATCGAATTATCGCCTACTGCAACCAAACCTAATATATTCATCGCACAGGCTTCGCCTGACTTTGACGCTTTTTCCGCTGTGGTCGCCATAATTGGACCATCCACGCTTGAGAAGATCAGACCTGGACCGATGTCGGGTCCACCCGTGGCACAACCAAAAAGTACGACACTTAGCGAACAAGCAACTAGCAATAACTTCATCAAGTAATCTCCTATATGAATGGAAAATGCTAAACTAGCGTTGCAACCCCCTAAGGAATAGTCAAGTAATTTAACGAGTTAGATTGAATATGGGTCAACCTGTTTCTGCTGAGGTAGGATAACGAAGACTTGATATAGTGCCATAGACTGCGCATAGCAGACCTTTTGCGAAGAAAGCGATCATGACTCCAAATTCAATTCTGAAAAACTCACATCAATGCCGCTAGGAAATATTCAGGAGACCCAACTTCGGGTTAGGCAATGAATTTATGCCGCAGCGGACACAAACATTAGTTTTTTCAGAAAAATCTATTTGGGTGTTTCTTTATAAGAACGCCAAAGCAGGGGGAGGGGGGGGAGAGATTCAGTCTTCTTCCGCGATAAAAGCCTCGTACTCAGCAGCGGTCAGTAGCTCCGGATCGCTATCGGCACCTTCATCATAGTCAATTTTTATAATCCAACCTTTGCCATAGGGATCCGTTTGGATGACCTCTGGGTTATCGGTTAACTTGCGATTTAGACCCGCCACGCGACCGGATATCGGCAAATAAAGATCTGATACCGCCTTGGTAGATTCGACCGTCCCGAAAGCATCCCCTGCATCGATCTCATCGCCTTCGGCGGGAAAATCTACGTGGACGATGTCACCAAGTTGATCGACAGCAAATTCTGTGATGCCCACCAATGCGGTGTGGTCATCGTTAAACAAAATCCACTCATGTTCCTTGGTGTACTTCAAATCATCAGGGAAATTCATATTCGTAAACCCCGTAATATTAAACCGCGCCCGGCTTCAACCTACTTAGTCTTGGGAAAATATAGAGGCTTTTTCGCGAGCTTTGCAAGCTTTCTTTTTCCTCTCACATCGATCCAAATTTCGCGGTCAATAACCGCTTCGGAGCTCTTTATCAAAGCCATTCCCCCAGCGCCACCAACACTCGGCAACACGGATCCGCTGGTGACTTCACCAATTTCCTGACCAGATTGGTCAAGAATCTTCATGGCATGTCTGGGGACCGCAGTCTCCATCATGACAAAGGCCATATTCTTACGAGCAATACCTTTTTCTTTTTGGGAGATCAATGCCTCTCGCCCAGAAAACGGCCCTTTATCAATCTTTGTGGCCCAGGCAATGCCTGCCTCGAGGGGACTCACGGAATCATTCATATCTTGGCCATATAAGAGGTAGCAAGACTCCAGCCGCAAAGTGTCTCGAGCGCCAAGACCAATTGGACGCACCGCGTCTTTTTGTTCAAGCAAAGTTTCCCACATCGTGTTGGCAGCATCGTTCGGAAGATAAATTTCGTAACCTAGCTCTCCCGTATAGCCCGTTCGTGCCAGCCATAAGGGCCAAGCCCTCCAAGTCAAAGAATTCAATTCCATGTATTTCAAGTTTGACCAAGGTCCATCACCCAGAACCTTTCGCAGAACCTCCTCACTCTTTGGTCCTTGTACAGCGATTTGGGAATACTCTGCGGAACGGTTTGCTAACTGGACTTGGGGGCCTCGGGGTTGACGAAGCATCCAAGCAAAATCCTTTTCGATATTTGCCGCATTGACAACCGCCAAGTAGGACTCGTGACCCAGTCTATAAACAATCAAATCATCAACCATACCGCCGTTTTCATGACACATAGCCGTGTACTGACCCTGGCCAACACCCAAGCGAGTCACATCATTGGTGGTCAACTGCTGCAGAAATTCTAAGGAGCCAGGTCCTTCGATAAAAACCTCTCCCATATGCGAGACATCAAAGATTCCACATTGAGAGCGAACCCAGTGATGCTCTTCGAGGACTGACCCGCCGAAGCTAACTGGCAGGTACCAACCCCCAAAATCAACCATCTTTGCCCCGAGGCGCTGGTGCTGTTCGCATAGGGATGTCTTTGCTACCATATTAAGTCTGCCTTTCCGTTTTCTGGGATTTTTCAGGGCCCAAGAATCTGACCACAATTCTTAACATGCATCCCACGGAGTTTCTAGGGTGTCGAATTCATCAACAATGCGGCCCTTTAGAAAGCAATCCCTCAAGTCATGATCAAGGATCCATGTTTCGTTGTTATTCACTAACTATCTGTATCTATTATGGTTTCAACCCATCTCTTAAGCGCCGCAAAGCCAAATCGACATGGCACCATGTTTGCAGGGTTAGCATTGGCGAACCGCGTGGGTTTTTTAAAGCTCGTCTTGTTGTTGTTGAATGAACCCGTTGTTAGAGGAAGTTGATTATGAAAAAAGTGATCCATGAACCAATGTTTCGTATCGTGGTCTTAAGCTTGATCCTTGGATTAAGTGCTAAGGCAAGCTTGGCTGCAAGTGTCTACAATTGTACCCAGGATATGCAGTCTTGTGTCATCAAAGTAGAGGATGGTGTCGTCGGTGACAAGGTTCGCATCATGGACTCCAAAGCGCGTAAAATCGCGGAAGGTATGATCCAGAAGCGCAAAGGCTCGTATGCCATTGTCAAAATTACCGATAGCAAGCAAACCATCCTAAAAGGGTACCCAGCTACGGTAGAAATGGAAGCAGAAGGAGCTGGCCTACAGTGGGCCGCGTCTTTTTCCTTTCAAGAATAAGCTCCTTGCAGTAACCATATCCTAAAGCAAAAGACAGAGGGCTCTGCTCCTCCCTAAGTTTAGGATGATCATGGTTTCTGCCCCATCTACCCGCGTTGGTTTCGCCATCATCACGCTAAATGAAGAAGTACAAATCTCCCAATGCCTGGAGTCCTTACCTCCAGGCTTTATCGCTTTAGTGGTCGATTCGGGCAGCCAAGATCAAACCCAGGCCAAAGCCACAGCCCACGGCGCTAAAGTCATCCATCGCTCGTTCACGACTTACGCTGATCAGCGCAATTTCGCGGCCAAGACCCTTGGCACAGAATGGGTGTTCTTTGTCGATGCTGATGAAACATTATCACCTATACTTCGGGACTGGATTTTGAGCCCAGCCTTCGCAGTGACCCTAGATAAATATCAGGCGGTTCGTATTCACCGGCGGCTTTATTTTATGGGTCGTCTTCTCCGTTTCGGAAAATCTCAAGATGCGCCCATTAAGGCCTACAAGACGGAACTGGGCTCCTACACTGGCGAGATCCATGAAAAGCTCGTCTTTCAGCAGCCCGTGTCTATCGCCTGCCCCCGTCAGGGGTATTTGCTTCATCGCAGCTATCGAGATTTAGATGATTATTTCACCAAATTTAATCGTTATACGCATCTCATGGCAAAAGCCAGAGGCCCCGAGCATAACAAGATAGCGGTATCCCTACGCCCATGGTGGGAATTTTTCAGCCGCTATTTTCTCAGGCTGGGCATGCTCGATGGTTTTCCTGGCTACTCCTATGCACTCCTCTCTAGCCTGTATGCCTTCGTCAAATACGCTAAAGCGTTGGAACCACGAAAGCACGAAAAAATATGAGCAAAGGAAATGCTCCTCCCCATATCCTCTACTTGTGTTCCAACCGGTGGAACAGTGCCATCACGGAGTATTGCCTAAATAGCGCTGCGGCGATGATTCAACGAGGCTGGAAAGTTAGCCTGTTCTGTAAGAAGGGCTCTCCCTTAGCGCAGCGCGCTACAGAACTCCCGCTGGTAAACCTCCTAACCACCAAAGACTTTGGTCTCACTTCATATCGTTGGTTTAGCCATGAGACGAAGCGCCTGAAGCCAGATCAGGTGCTTTGCTTTGGGGGGCCGGAGTCGTTTTTATGCACTCTTAAATGGGCTTGGGTTAGGCACAAACCCTTCCTCATGCGCTTTCGTGGCCAAGCACTTGCAATCTCGACAGCTTGGCAAAGGGCCCGTCTATTGCTGGCCGACCGCTTTTTTGACTTAATTTTGGTTCCGTCCCGCGCCATGCAAAAGGCTTACTCCGAGAGGCAGAGCAGGGCCATCGCCCAATTTCTCCCCTTAGTCACCAATACGGAAAAATTCAAATTTTATGGCACCAAACAAGATCGGCCCATCTCAGAGCGCCCCCGAGTTCTCGTTGTCGCACGCTTCGACCCGGTCAAGGGATTTCAAGAGCTGATGAAACTCATGGGGCAGATCAAGCGAGAGTGGCCTGCGGGCCAACCGCTACCTCGTTTAGAGATCCTCGGTCGCGAAGAAAATCTTAGCTCGGAGCAAATCCAAAAGTGGGCTACCGAGCAAAAACTGATCATGGGAAGTGACTATGATTTGAGTACCTCCTTTGTTTCCGAGCTACCTCAACTCATGTCAGAAGTAAGCTGTGGTCTCATCCTCAGCCAGGATTCCGAAATCATTTGTCGAGTTGCTCAGGAGTTCTTGTGTTGTGGCTGTCCGATCTTGGTTTCGGGAGTGGGGTCCCTGGAAGAATCCTTGGTGGATACATCCTTCGGCATCAGCTTGAAAGCCTTGCCTCAATCGGAACAAGTAAAAGTTGTGAAAGATTTTGTGTGGGCAAGTTCTAGAGAAAGTATCGCTCAGCGCAAAGAAAGAGCGGCTGCTGCGCAGCAATACTTCTCTTGGCAAAAACACAGCCACGATTTGGAGAGTTTTACAGCAAAGGCGAGATCAACGCCCTAGCCACGCGCGCGGTTTTGATCCCGCTCCTTTTTCGACAAGCCCCATGGATTCCATCTGCTCCACAATGCGAGCAGCCCTGTTGTACCCAATTTTCATTCTCCTCTGTAAGAATGAAGCACTTATAGAACCCTGTGTTTCTGCTATGCCTACTGCTTCATCCCATTTTGGTTCATCGCCATCCGTGGTCTCACCAGGTTCACCCGTTGGATTCTGGGTTTTGACCAGCTCTTCCTCAATCCATTGAATCACGTCATCTCGATAAGCTGGATCAACTTGCGCTTGGAACTGTCGCACGAACTGAATCACCTCTTGATCGCTCACTAAGGCCCCTTGAATTCGTTCGAAACGTTGCGTCCCTGGACGCATATAAAGCATATCCCCTTTACCGAGGAGTTTCTCGGCCCCAACCTGATCCAAAATCGTGCGGCTATCGTGCCGCGACACGACTTGGAAGGCAATCCGACAGGGTAAGTTTGCCTTAATCACCCCAGTGATAATATCTACCGAGGGCCTTTGGGTCGCAAGAATCATGTGAATACCGCTGGCACGGGCTTTTTGCGCCAGCCGTTGAATGCAGTTTTCGACTTCTTTAGGCGCCATCATCATAAGGTCTGCTAATTCATCGATCACGATGAGGATCATTGGCAAACCATGATCATCCACGGCGCCTACCTCCTGGCGCAATGCCTCTTTCTCCGTCTCCGAGAGGCCTCGCCAGCTTTCGTTGAAACTAGCGATATTGCGAACCGCTAGCAATTGCATGATCTTGTAGCGTCTTTCCATTTCGCTGACCGCCCATTTGAGGGCCATGGCAGCTCGCTCCACGTCGGTGATCACAGGCATCAACAAATGGGGAATTCCTTCGTAAACACTGAGCTCAAGCATTTTTGGATCGACCAGAATCATGCGTACGTCTTCAGGCCCACTTTTAGCAATGACGCTCGTCAGCATGGTGTTGATCGCCACGCTCTTACCTGCTCCCGTAGCGCCAGCCATCAATAAATGTGGCATCGCGCAAAGATCTGCACATATCGGCTCTCCAGCAATGGATAAGCCCATGGCCATCGTCAAAGGAGAACTCGCCATTTTAAAGGCATCACTTTCGAGTATGTTGCGCAAATATGCGGTCTGCCTTTGACGATTGGGTACCTGCACCCCAAGAGCGCGCTTGCCTTTGACAGGGAAGATAAAAATGGAATCCACCTTTAAGGCTAAAGCGATATCATCGATTAAAGTAAGAATTCGGGCCTGCTTGATGCCGGGTTCTGGCTGAAATTCATAAACAGTGACCACCGGACCGGGCTGAAATCCGATAACCTCTCCTTTGATGCCAAACTCAGAGAACACCTGGGTGATAAGCGCACCGACGGCTTGCAGCTCTTTTTGATCTATTTCCTGAGATAGTTCGGCACCCTTAAACATACCAATCTCTAGCTGATGCTTATGGAGACGTGATTTGTTAGGCGGGGGCATCCAATGTTTCTGATCGGCTGGCATCACGGACTCATGGTCCTCATTCTCCTCGGTCCGCACTTCAAGGTCCGCAGGAAGTCTGTTCACCTCAACAACCGGCGCAGAGCTCTCTCCGCGCGGAAACGAGGCCTCGACGCCATTTTTTCTTGTCATAAGTTTGTCTTTAAGCAGCAAACCAGCTTGCCTTATAGAGAGGCCACATTTTTGTAGAATCCCCAACAAGGAGAAATCAAAAAGAACCATCAAGCTAAGCACAAACATCAAGCTAAAGAACAATCCATAGCCCACGGGACCTAAGAGTCTATGACCATATTGGTGCAAGAATTGTCCAAGAATCCCTCCTGTCCTAAAAGCGACCTGTGACTGGGTAAACTGTGGTGAAAGATGCCACACCAAAGCGACGGTCGCCAAAATCAAAAAACTCCACCCCATAAAGCGAAAACTGGAGATAAGCCTTTTTCCATGCCGATAGACACCAAATAGGGAGTACGCTAAAGGCAAAGGGACAAGCCAGGCGCCCAAGCCAAGATGATAAATCAACCATGATCCTAACTCGGCGCCTATGGACCCGGTGAGATTCTCAATGGAGCGGGAGGGAATACTGGCTGAATAGCGTGAAGCATCCCAAGGATTAAAGCTGATCAGAGCAACATATAAGTAAAGCACGAGACTCGCACCTAGGAGTAAATACGCCTCCTTAGCTGCGGGAACTTCAATGCTAAACACAGAAGCAAAGCCTTGCCTGGCTTTTTTCCAGAGATAGCTCATTTGTTTTTCTCAATCTTGGATTAGGCGTCTTTTGATTGTAACACAGGGACGTTCATATGAAAGCGAGCTTGCCTCGGAAGGGGACCTGCAAGGGTAGTTAGACTTCTTAAATGTTTAGTGAAGCGATAATTTTTGCGCTATTTGCCAATTCCGCAAAACTCGCAAGTACAGACAGTAGATACCCTCACGGACTAAGACACTTTGTTGAGACAAGAGCGTCTGAATATCGCTGTAGACACCCATAGTCATCATCTTGGCAAAGACTTCAATCAAATCTTCGCCCGCGTCGCGGATAACTTCGTGTTGGCGACTGCCAGAAGACTGATTAAAATTCCCAAGATCCTCTTTTGTGAAAAGGAAATGGTGATTTCTCATACCTTCCTGATAAATCACTTGCCAACAAAAAGGCAGGCTTGATTCAGGATAGAGTTCTAAGATCAGATTTTCATAGGCTTCTCTCACAACTTGCGCCACAAAGCACCTCCACAACAACATCAACCAGATAAACCAAAGGGCAAGGAACCCGTATCCGTTATTGCAAGGGCTGGACCAATGGATTCATTGATAATATTCAGGATTTTTCCCAAAATGAGGGATCCCAGGTGACAATTGACCAAAAGCTAGTCACTTGAGGAGGCAAGTAGGTCGGCCCTGTCCCCATGGTGTTGCGTTAAAGCTCGGCCGTGGGGACAGTTACAAGTCGAGGGGAAACAACTTACTGAGCAGAGCATCGCCCCCAATAAAGGCCAGATTTCATTTGTGATAAGGTTTGCTGGCAAAGAGCCATAGCTTGAAAACAGCCTTCGGTACTTGTCATTTGGCCGAAAAACTTGTAACCCTTTTGGCCACTTTTGAGGACGTAGTCCAATTGCACATTCACAGGCGCGTTGTAGCAGGACTTCTGAACTTCTGAACCCTTATCTTCGTTTGAATCCATTCCACAACTAACCATCATGATGGCCGCAAATGCGAGGACAGCGATTTTTTTCATGTTTCTTCCTTTTCGAATTTTTAACTCACTGTTATTCCAAGACATGTCACCAGAGTCATTTGTCACTGGGACTATATCCGCCAGAAAACACCACGTTTCCTTGCTGAAGAGGATTTAGCAGAAGCCTTCGTTCTAGCTAACCCCAATGCCTCAAGGTTGGAAAAGTTGTTCGCAAACTTGCGAACAAAGAGCGCTAACTAAGCTCATCAATTGACATTCAATCTTTAAGGGCTTATGACCGGAGACTCATCAATGATTGGAGGGGGATATCATGAAAAACACCAATTTATGTCTATGGATCGCGGCATTACTCTTGGCACCATTTGCACAGGCGCAGAAGTACGTCCTATGTTCGAAAGAGCTGTACTATTTTGATGGCTACAAAGTTGGTGGCACCGGCATCTCTTCCGTTCCTGTGGAAACGACTCAAGTCAAAATCAGTAAATTTGATGATCAGACGCTGGTGACAGATGCTAGTGGACTTAATATCTTGGAGCATTCCACGACGCCCATCGCCTCGGCAACACCTATTTCCATCGTGGAACATCAAGTGCATCGTCAACGACCAACTTTAAAAAACAATGCTGACGAATTCGCAAACCTGATTGGCATGACAGACACGGCTAGCTTAGGGTAAAAATCCTATAAGTATCGAGTGAAGGATGCAATGGACGACACCTTTCATTTTCCGCGAGATATTATTTGCAGTCCAGCAAGCAACTCCTGTGCTCTTTATATTCATGTTCCGGTGAACTGGGTCGCCGAGGTTCATGGAAATAACATCCAAGCCTGCAGGCCGAATGAAACTTTGATCAATTATGTGCCACAAGCTTTTGCCTATTCCGAAGTAGCATCGCACTTGGCAGAGATGGGCGTGAAACCGGCAGCCAATGGAACGATGAGGGTATTTAATGTGGACTGCGCAGGTTTTGTGCAAGGAGTCGGCTGTTTCTTTGATGAGCCGATCGACAACGCTGACCAAGGCGTCCTACGTATGGATTGGCAAGTCAAGTTGGAAGGTAGCTCTGCAGACAAAATACAAAAAGAATTAAGCTGGGAGGCCCTGAACCTAGCTCCTCCATCAGGTTCAGCCAGTCTTGTTGGGCCCATTGACTTGTTCTGCTATCAAACCATCCCAGGATTTGACGATATCTTTGGCACGGAAGACGAGAAGGAGTGTACCATTTCTAGCCCACAAATCGGCAAGCGTCAGGTCACCCTAAGCCAAACGCTCATCGACTATTTGTACCAACTTGGTTTTACGGATCGAACCATCAATATATCGCTACCTAATCTTCAATGCGGCAGCGGAACCTGTAGCTTTGCCTATGGCCTGCCACTTTAAGGCAATAGGATGAATCACCTTCCATTGGGGTACTTTTGTTTGTTTTGATGCTGATGGATATCCCATAGAAATCTACTGGGATCCTTTTCTTTCCTAGCCGCAAGCTGGATCGCGCTGATTAGAAAATGAGATGAGAACATGGAAGGGGTAGGGCCATGCTCTCATCTCGCCGACCTCGAAAGTGTCCTTAAGTACTACCGTACTTCGCTCTTTTTCGTCGGGCTTTTGAGATCGAGTTTCTCTAAAATCAGTCTCTCATTTCTCAATCCAAAGCTATTGAACGATATCCTGAAGGTTCTGAATCAGTCCATTGATCTGACTGATTTCAGAGCCTGTCGCCCAGATCGCAATGGAATCCACCACCGGCATAATCCCTTGTGCAAAGGACCGACAAGTACTCCCGCTACAGCTACGCGACATAACTTGGACAGTGGAGTAGAAATCTTGCCCACATAGGCCTTCATAGCGACTCACGGTAGATCTCACCGCTTGAATACGACTTTGCACGCCAGCTGACAAAGTATTCTGCTCCTGCATGGCAATACCGTTTGTGCCCGCTTGACATATACCACGAATCATATTGTCGCTTATGCGATCCAAATCGTTGCGGATCGGCCCCCACATAAATTTAAAACCTGCGGAAGTCACCGCTCTGGCGAAACGCGACACAGCGTTATTTTGCGGGTCGTTGCCACCGCGCACCGAACACATTTCATCTGGAGGCGTCTTATCACCTTCCATATTGAATCCAATCCAGGTGATGCCTGCTTGCTGCAATTGGTTTACCACCTTTGAGTCGGCAAGATATTTCTCCGCCGTGGCCGCAGATGAAAACAGCAACATCTTGGCTACTACCCCTTGCACTCCAGAAAGTTGCCCAATAAATCGATCCAAGGAGGCACCGCCGCCGCCTCCAGGTCCACCGCCGCCGCCTCCAGGTCCACCGCCGCCGCCTCCAGGTCCACCGCCGCCGCCTCCAGGTCCACC
>JBIKVD010000373.1:0-4025 GCA_044357055.1 Oligoflexales bacterium
TGACAGCATTGCTGTAGGACTACAAAGAAATGGGGACACGCAAATTCTGCTCTTTGTCAAACTAAGAGCCAAAGAAACACTCTCAGATAATCTCAAAACCTTAATCAAGCAAGAAATCCGTCGTCAGTTGAGCCCAAGACACGTCCCTTGGTCCATTGAACAAATTGCTGACATTCCCTACACACGCAGTGGCAAGAAAATGGAACTCGCCGTGGAGAATGCCGTGAATGGTCGTGCCGTTCCAAATCTTTCGGCTGCTGGCAACCCAGAGTCTATTGAAGGTTTTTTCGAGTGGTATCGCAGCTCCCGCGATAGCAACTCCATAAGTTGAACAACACTGCCAGGATGACGGTTCTATTTATAGAAGTGGGCTTGCATAGGGACCTAGCTCATCGCTTAACTTTGCGCGTAGCTCAGCAATCGTCATTCCCAAAACCGGAAACTGCCAATCACCAGCAACTTCCGCAGCAGGAATGAGCACAAAACTTCGACTATGCATCCTAGGATGAGGAAGCTGCAGCCGGGGACTCTTCCACTCTATGGACTTACCGGACAAATCCCTCATCATTAATAAATCCAGATCAATACACCGGTCAGAAGAAATCAGTTCAACCGTGTCCGCAGCGGCCCCTTCAGCGATCGCCATGGAATGCCGAACCCGTCCAAGTTTTCGCTCTATAGCCAAGAGGCCAGTCATTAAATTCTCTGGGGACAAAGAGCTGGAGGCGACCAGAACCGAATTCAAAAACTGCCCGAAACAACCTCCAATGGGCCTGGTCTCATAAACATGAGCACAAGCGACAGGAATAATGCCCTGGGATTTCAACTCCGGTATGCTCTGGAGCAAATATCCCAAGCGATCTCCAAGATTGCTTCCCAGACCAATAAGCACCTGAAAGGTCGGTTTATCCTCGAACAACGATTTGCCACCCTATTGCATTGAGCCATTCAGATTCAGCAGCATAGCCGGGCCTCAAGCTAACACTTGCAAGAGTTTAGGCAAGAACTCATCGCCTAATCCTTTCTAGTAACAATAAACTCTTCCACTTACGGGAAAGAGTGGGGGTTGGAGCATGGTTGTAAGGTGGTGGGTTAGGTTGGAGGGATATAGAGGTGGGGATATCGAGGTGAGTTTAGAAAGGCGGGGAGGACTCAAACCAGGGAAGCCGCCGTATCAGATTCTGATTTTGCAGGTTGCCGATGACAACAAAGCCAATGAGGCATTACTGTAAAACCTGCAAACTCAAAAGCTCCGAGAAGGCATAAATCCGAGCAAGAGCTCAAAACCAGAGGAGAAAAGCACAACCATAAGCACCATACATTTATATGGTATGTCCCTCACCCGTCCCTGTCAACGCGTCAATGACGACATTTTGGTTTTTACCCTTCGAAAATAACGCTAGTGATGGCATTTTCAATCTGTGGGACAAATTCCCTCTCCGGTTAGGACAAATCCTTCAGCAGCATGGAGGGGTGGAGTTTGTTTGAAAACATTGTTTATTACCTTGGGTGAGCCCGAAAGCATCAATATTGAGGTTCTGCTAACCGCTCTTAGGGATCCCCGACCCCGAGAAATACGTCTCATCCTCCTCGGTTCCTTTTCCCAATGGAACTGGCAAACAAGCCACTTCCAGACCAAGGCAGAAGCCTCACCTTGGAAAATTTTTCAACATCTTGAAGCTTGCCTAGACGCGAATCATGAGTACAACTTCGTCGATTTGGACTGGATGGTTGGCTTAGAATCCTCTGAAGGCACACCGCCAGCAGATATTTGTGGTCAGCTGTCAAGAAAAGCTCTCCTGGCGCTAGAAGAACTAAATCCCTGCCTATTAGAAAATCAAGCAATCCTGACAATGCCGATCAGAAAGGATCGCACTTTCAGTGCTGAATTTCCCTTTCATGGCCAAACGGAATTTTTTGTTAAGCTGGCCGGCAAACCAGGAATTATGCTGCTGTCTGGGCCTCAATTGCGGGTTGGGTTAGCTACCAACCACCTCGCTTTGCGCCAAATACCTGACGCCCTGAACATTGCCGTCCTTTCTGAGAAGATCCTTCTACTATACGAGACGCTGAAATCCGTCTTGCTGATACCTGATCCTCGCCTGGGCGTTGCCGCTATCAACCCCCACGCTGGAGACGGAGGCCTTTATGGGAGCGAGGATTTGACAATGGTGCAACCCGCGATTGAAAATGCGAAGCTAAAATTGGCCGGCGCTAAGATCGAAGGACCGATACCCGCGGATACCTTGTTCCATCGAGCCTTTTGTGGGCAGTATGATGGTGTCTTGGCCATGTATCATGACCAAGGCTTGGGACCCCTGAAGATCGTTCATTTCCATGACGCTATCAATATAACTGGAGGATTACCCTTCTTGAGGGTATCACCAGATCACGGCCCGGCGCAGGACCTCTTTTTGCAGGGCACAGCATCTGCAACAAGTACCTGTCAAGCTTTGCGGCTTGCCGTTCAATATTTGATGAAATAGAGCGTACCATGTACCAACCCAAATCTCTCTCGATCCGCGGCGCTAAGGAAAATAATCTTAAGAACCTTGATCTAACGATTCTTCGTGGGCAAATCACCCTCATTACTGGAGTCAGTGGCTCTGGCAAAAGCTCGCTGGCCTTTGATACTATTTTGATGGAGGCCCGGCGCCGCTTCCTAACCACTTTGCCACAATACTCTCGCCAATTTATGGAGCAGATAACAAGGCCCAAAGTTGAGTCCATTTCAGGACTGTCGCCTGCTGTGGCCCTCAAGCAAAACGAAAGCGCGATCGCCAAATCTAGTAAGGTTGGCTCCGTGACCGATTTATTTGAACTCTATGGTCTCCTGATGTCCCGCTATGGCGAAAAATCATGCCCAAGACACCAACGACTCCTGGGCAGAAAAAGCAACAGAGATGTGATTGCAGATCTGCTGAAAAAAAAGGGCCTTATTGTTCTTAGCTCTCCTATCGTCCAGGAGAAAAAGGGATCCTACCAACGGCAAATCCTTGGCTTTGCGGAGCAAGGTTACACCCACATCATCCATAATGGTTCTTTAGTCGAGCTGGCTCCGCTACCTCAACTTGAGCGAGACCAAAAGCACACCATCGACCTCGTCATTGACGTTGTCACCGTGAAAGAGGGAGCCGAAAAGAGACTGCAGCGCGCCCTAGATCTCGCATTTGAAAAGGGCAATGGCTTTGCTCACTCGTATCGAGGAGACTCTCTCCCTCAGCTTGATTTTCACAACCCCTTCCCGTTGGGAGGGGACGGCAGCTGTCCCCAGTGCCAATTCACTTGGCCTCGACTTGATGCACGCTGGTTTTCTCCGAATTCCCTAGGCGCCTGCCAATCCTGTGAAGGATATGGCGTGATTTACCCGAAGACAGAACAAAAAAGACCGAGTGAATCCTTTTTGGAACGAGAGAGAATTTGCGACGCCTGTCTCGGTTCGGGCCTGAGGGCAGACCTTGCGGCCATTAAATATCAAGGTCAAGACTGCTGCAGTCTCTATCAAGTCAGTTTGTCAGATTTGACAATTCTAGCCCAATCTTGGATGAGCAAACTTGTGGACTCAAGTGGGGAGTATAAGGTCCTTAAAGAAATCAGCCGCATCTTGAGCTCGTTGGAAAAACTTAATCTACAGTATTTGCCACTTGCAAGACCGATCCGAGATCTATCTCAAGGCGAATGGCAAAAAATTCGAATGCATCAAGTACTCAGCACCAGGTTGACGGGGCTGATTTATCTGTTCGATGAGCCAAGTCAGGGGTTGGGGCCCGATGACCTCAAAATCCTCCTGGCCACCCTATCGGAACTCAAAGGAGATGGCTCGACCATCATCGTTGTCGACCATGACATTTCCATGATGCAGGGAGCGGATCGTATTATTGACATGGGCCCGGGTGGAGGCGCCGACGGTGGTCAAATCATTGCTGACTTCAGACCTAAAGATGCGAGCAAATTTGCCGGCAAATCTCTGACCGCCAAGTATCTTGTGAATAAACAAGAATTTATTAAATCCGAAAGCCGGATGT
>JBIKVD010000375.1:0-4014 GCA_044357055.1 Oligoflexales bacterium
TTGACGATTCATACTGGACCCCATGAATGCTCTAATTGCTACCCACAAACTCAAAAAGTGATGGCGCTAGTGTCTTATTCAAATTGAGAGTGACCGTTTCGATCTGCAGACCAATCTTATCGTTGCTATCTTTGACAGCAAAGATCAGCTCAAATTTGTTTTGAATCGTCATAATTCGGCTTGCACATAGTGCAGCTCCTAAGATTTTGTTTTCATCTGCGTTGCCAAAGGCGGGAAAGCGATCGTTTTGAAAGGTCAGTGGTATTCCGTTGGCATCAAAGCGCTCTCTCCTCATTTCAATGACTGTCTGCTCTGTTTTTTTGCACTGGCCGATGCGTGGCGCCACCCCTTCGGCTAAGTCAAGCGTGGCGCCTTCACCGCAACGCTGACCAATCTTGGCGTTAGCTTCATTTGCAGCATCGATATGACTGGAATCCGTCGGCAAGCTTCTACAGCCTGTCGTCATGATAAAACGTCCTATGGAATCATCGGGAAATCGACGATTGATTCGAATCCCGGGAAAATTATCGACGACTTTATCAATAGGGCAGGCAATGTGTGGCTTGCTATACGCACTGGTGTACTTCATACACGATATTAATTCATACCCTTCAGTGGTGCCGCGAATGCGAGCAAGAAAATTTGATGACAATCGTCGGCCAAATTTTGCCATGGTTTGGGAAATATCGATGTGGGTGCTGAGTTTTTGATCCGCCTTTGAAAAGTCGGTGAGAAACTTAAGAGAAATGGCCGTCACAGCGGTTATTAAAAGCGCTCCCAGTAAGACGGAGGGCAAAGTCCCGCCCGTGTTTGAGCGGTAGCTTAATGGTGTTTGAAATAGGTATTTATTGTCACTCATATGTTGTTACCAATCCAGGTTGCAGCTTCATAGCTACTCTTTCGTATATTTCGCTCATTTATTGAGTTGTAGTTAATTTTGTCTGAAATTGCCGAGGGATAGAATGGCTAATTGAAATCTCTGGCCGGGGAAAGTGGGGAGTGTTTTTTAATTTTACCCTAAGCAAAGCCTCGCGGGGGGAGCCCTAGCCTTTCGTTGCCGATTGGATTAGGGAGGAATGGTTTCTTTGATGTGGTTTTTGATATTGGCTATCAACATTGGGTTTAGGCCAGTCTCAATGTCGACGATGGTTTGGCTGGAGTCTAAATAGATAAAAGTCGGAACGGCGGTGATTTTGAGTCGAGAAGAAAGGGCATGGTCTTGGTCCCAGTAGATAGGAAAGGCATAATGTCTTTTTTCGGCAGCGTCTAGCGCCGCTGCGAAATCGTCATCGATGGAGATGGCAGCAAAAATTTCCGCTGACGGGACAGAACCATCAGCCAGTGCATCTCTTAGCCGTCCCAGTTGCATTTCGCAGGGTCCGCACCAGCTAGCCCAAAAGATCAGGACTCGCGGGCTAAGCGAACCTTGCAGCAAATTTGTGGCTTGGCCGTGGCGATCCACTACCTGGGCATCGCGAATTTGGTAACCGATGAGACTATTGTGAGATTGCTGGCGCTGGTAGCTTTCCCAGGCAAACTTGGCGAGCAAGCCTACAAGAAGAAAATTGACTCCTCGAGACAGCCATTTGCTTACATTTGTGTTTTTGATCATAGGATTGAGTTTGAAACCTGCAAGCAGGGGTTGAGCAGGTTCCATCCCCGATGGAACCTGCTTGGTCTCAGCGGAAGTATTTCGGCTCATCGGCCTTTGGCTGTAACACAATGTTCACCTGTAGGGTGGCGTCACCTTCTTTACTGTCTCCTGCGTAGCTGATCTCGGTAAAAACGACTTTTCCATAATAGTCCTTGCTATTGGAAGCCGTATAGACAAAGTCGAAACTCTTGTTCGTATCCTTTACCGTGAAGATCGTCTTTTCCGCCTCATACCCTGCTTTATCAAGGGCATAGTCACCGGGGGTTCGGACCCGAATGAGATGGCTGTCCTGATCCGCAGCTTGGGCATCCTTATTCACTTGCTGTTGAGTCATCCGAAAGCCCGGTCCGGAGGACAAAAAGAGGCGCTGCGGGTAGGTGGGAGAGAAAGCATCCCTGGCAATATAGATAGCAGGGTCCGTTTCAGGATTGGTCGTGCCTAGGGCGCAAGGGAGTTTGTCTCCCGTGCTAGGACAGCTTACGGGAGTCGAAACGCTTGCTGTGACGGTGGCAAGATTATCTCCTGCAAAGGTCAGCTCAGCAAAGCTGATTTTAACAAATTTATCGGTCGGGATAACCACAGCTTCATCCAACAGGTCTAGGCTAGGAACATCATCGATGATATTAGAGGTCCAACTTACCTGATCGTAGTTGTCTCCCATCACGGAAACGACGAAGAAAACGTAGTCTGTGCCGCTGGCAATATCGACGAGCTTGCCTTCCTCTTGATCCCAAGCTTGTTTCACCGTGCAGCGCTGCAAGCTTAAGGTCGGAGGTGTTAAAGGCAGAGATAGTTTATCGGCGCTGGCGGTAACGCCGTCACAGGGAACAAAGTTAGTGAGCGCGCCACCTGCGTCGTCTTCACCCTCTTCGCTTTCCTCCTCCTCACTTGCTACGTCATCACCCTCACAATCGACGGTGCTGTTTTTAAAGCCGAAGGCGGCGAAGAAGGCATTGTTTTGCTTGCAGCGTTCCAGGATGGCTCCACCCTGTATTTCTGCAGCCGTGAGTTCAGGAACTTTAATCTCGCCAAGGATGTCGGATAACTTGGCTTTGGCGCCGAACACATAATAACCCTTAAAATCTTCTTCCACGTTGGCAGCCGACCAACGTAGCTCAAGGGCCCCATCCTGAGTGACGGAATAGAGCGCTCCCGGAGGGTTTAAGTCGGTGAGTTCTACGGATTTCTCACTGGAATCGTCGCCGCAAGAATAGGTTAAGGCCGCAAGCAGCGCTGGCAGGGCAAGGATTTTATATTGTATTCTCATAGTTGTAGCTCCTCTTTTGTGGATCTCAGTAGTTGATAACATGCACACCGATGCGTAAGTCGACCGTAAAAGCTGCTGTGCTAGACGGTGTTTGGCTGACGTTGAGCAGGTGCTCATAGTAACCATCCCCGGCTTCGTTCTGCACGGCGATCAAATACATATGATCTTCTAAAACGGGGATGGATTCTCCTGGTAAAGAAAACCCACCTTTATTCATGAGCGTGGAAAGAATGGGGGCTTCGAGTCTGGGCAAGACGCCATTTTTATATAGGGTAGAATTATCAAAGCTCTCGCGGACGATGCCCAGATCGTTGATCGCGACACCACTGCCGGCGACAAACCACAGTCGGCCATTGAAAAGTTCGAAATACGCAGACCCGGTAGAATCTATTGCGGCAAGCTTAGTAGCGCCTTCTGAAAGAGTCGCAGCTGCGCAGGCGCTGTCTGCCTTACATTCATCAATGAAGTCTAGACCAATGCCAATGTCCATGGAGTTACAGGGTAGGGTTACACTATCGAGGGTGCACGTGTCATTTAAAGTTCCAACGGTGAGGCTGGCGGTAGATTTGTACCTGGGCGTAATGCACGCAAATTCGCTAGAAGCGCGCGATACTCCCTGTCCTTGGTCAGAGGAAGTGAGCACCAGGAAGCAGTGCTCCTCGCCAACTTTAACCCCAGCATCAATGGTATAGCTTATGCGAGAATTAAAGGCGCTTTCTCGTACCGCATCTTCCAGATCCTCAGCTGCAGCTGTGACGGGGCTGCAAACACCGCTGCCATTTGGCTGACATGTTGGCAGTAAGGGTTTACTTTCTTCATCAACAGCACTGTAGATGGGAAAGAATACGAAGAGGGATTCGCCATCTTCGTCAACGGGATTGTCATCACCAGGAGTAAAAGGGGATTCGAGATTGAAATTCATTTTTTGCAGAGCTGTTTTAGCGGTTTCAATAGGCTCGCCCTGAGCATCCAGTAGTTGCAGGGTACTCCCATGATCCAAGCCGATATCAGCAGCAGAGCGACGAACGCCATAGATATTGAAGCCATCGTAGTCGGTGTCAGAAGGTGCATTTTTCACCACCCAACTTAACTC
>JBIKVD010000374.1:0-4014 GCA_044357055.1 Oligoflexales bacterium
GCCCATATCTAAAAGGTGGTGGACCACACTACTGGCTCGACGGCCACTCAAGGACCAATTGGTGTCCACCGTGTCTTGGCGCTGGCGATAGAAATGTCGATCGTCTGTGTGGCCCTCAACATCTATTTTGTAGGGGGAGGCCATGGCTGTGCGCAATAACTTGGCTACAGAGTCCAGAGATCCGGGACGTAGCTCTGCTGAACCCGTGTCAAAGATCGCAGCACTGTCTAGGTGAATGCGAACGCCATCTTTGTCATAGCTGATACTCACTCCTGATAACTGTTGGGCTTGCTGTTTGAAGGTTTTGGCAAGTTCCAATAAAGTGCCTTCTTCTCGTCCAGACATTTTACTACGCAGGGTGTCGAAAGATCCCTTGTCGACTTGACTCATGCCGACCAGCATCACGAAAAACGTCACGAGCAAAGTCATAAGATCAGCGAAGCTGACGATGAAGCGCGAGTCAAAGGACTCTTGCTCGCTGATTTGCAAAAAATCTTGGAGTTTATTCATGCTATTTTTCCAATATGCCCTTCAATCATGTTTGCATCTTCTCTCGTAGCTAAGATCATAAACTTGCGCAAAAATTCTTGGTGGTATTGAATCTCCTCCTGACAATGTTGCTGAATGCGACCGGCCATGGGCGTAAGAATGAAGGTTGATACCCCAGAACCATAGGCCGTCGTAAGTAAAGCGAGGGACATAGCGCCTCCGAGTTTCGTTGGATCGCTCATGGTTTGAAGCAGTTCAATAAGTCCGATGACCGTGCCAAACAAACCCAGCGCTGGGGCGATACCAGCCAACTTTTGCATAAGGTGGAACGAGCGTGAAGCGTCCGCTTGAATCTTCTCAAGGCGTAGGCAGAGGAACTGTTCCAATTCGTCTTTATCGACACCCTGCTTGAAGAGGAAAAAAGCGTCGTTAAGCAGACTCCCTTGCAGTTTTTGTCCTTCGGCTATGGATTTTAGATCGATGCCCTTAATAATGGCACGATCTAGGACTGCCAAGGTCGTTTTTGTCGCCTTGAGAGACGAAGGTCGCAATGTTTTTATCAGGACAAGGAAAGCTGTCCAGATGGTGGAAAAGCTGAATTGCCAGAGCGTGGTGACCAATAAACCGCCAAAGATCAGAACAAAACTGCGATAATCAAAATACTTGTCTGCGGATTGACCGGTCATCATTTGCCAAACAATCACTCCGAGTACGAAGAACCCAGCGAAGGGGGCAACGGGATCAAATCTGCGGACCTGACTTGGAACGGAATATGGTTTTTGCTTACTCACGGCTTTCCTCACCCAGCTTGTTTATCAGATTGATTGAACGAGAAATCAGTATCGTTATTCGCAACATCTTCGTCATCT
The DNA here is from genome assembly GCA_044357055.1 of Oligoflexales bacterium. GTDB lineage: Bacteria > Bdellovibrionota_B > Oligoflexia > Oligoflexales > JBIKVD01 > JBIKVD01. The sequence continues at coordinate 1,359 of JBIKVD010000374.1, forward strand.
TGCCCTGCAAGGAGATGCCATTCAGTATATTTCTGCAGGAAATCTCGGCTCTTGCTTGTGCGGGGAACGTAGAGCTTCAAGGGCAAATCCCCTTGCTTGCTCAAGATGACGTCGGCTCCCTTTTGTGGCTTGCGATCTGGATTCCTCAACAAAATTTGCCACAAGGTTCCGTTGCTCTCTCTGATTTTCACTAAATTGCCTTGATAAGCCAAAATTTTGCCAAAAGTGTATTCTGCGAGTGGCACGGCTCCCGGAAAGTTAAAGAAAAGGATTTTATGAGGTCGTTCCTGACTGTCGGTGACCACGGCGCATGGGTGCCCAATAGGGGGGATGATATTTAACTCGTCAAAGGAGAATTGTACGGTTTTGTGCCCCGTTTTCACTTTAATCGTGCGCGATTTAGCCTCTATCTCCTTGATTTTTCCCAGGTGGACGTCATAGAGGGAGGATTCTCCGCTTTGGACCTTTCCGCTTTGTAAATAGGATTCTCGTTCCGTTAACTCCTTCTGCAACTGAGAGTTTTTGAGAGCAAGATAATCAATCTGCTGCATCAACTGAGACGAACTCGCGTCTTTAGCTGCCTTGCTTTTGCTGGTCTCATCATCGGTTTTCGTGGACTCGCGGTTCAAAAGGACTTGTAACTCTCGGTAATAGGAACTGAGGAGCACTCCCTGAGAATTTGACTTTGGCATCTGGAAGTATAAGACGGGAAAATATCTACGGATGGGAGCGATAGACTCCATGGTAAGGATTCCTGCTCCCAACGAATCGATGCAGGCGAGGAGGTTTTCGTGGTTTAAGACAAATCCGTGGGCGGCAAGGATTTTAGCCACCACCGCTGGGAGTGTGTCTGCGTGAAAATAATCCAAAGAACCCCAGAACGTGGCAGCTGCGGGATGATAACCAGCGCCCTGCAAAGATCGATCGATCATGGCGCTGCTTAAGTCCAGCTGACTAGCCTTGCGGGCAAGAAACAGCCCTTCCTTTATGGGCAGAAAGTCTTCGAATGGTTCTGTGTCTTGCATAGAATACCTATCCATAGCCAACGAGGGCTGGGAAGACAAAAGCATACGGTCAACCATCGGCATGGGAGTGCTTGCCTTGAATAGGACTCACAAGCTGAGGGCGCTAAACTCCCAAAAGCTGGTGTGAATGTCCGTCTTTTTGTGGGTCAGCCAAGGGTGCTATTTGTTCAGGAGCTGCGAATCTTTGCTTTGCATGATTGCGACGCAGCTAGGGGTAGGAAGCTCAAGTTTGCCGCAGCGTCTCCGATCTTTAGAAAGCTAAAGAATGGATAGGCTTGCAATTGCGAGTACGGTGGGATGTCATTATGGTAAAGCGGAATGCAATGAGGTGGCGCAAATGTTTGTGGGGGGCAATGGCGCTGATCATCTTTGCTTGTCAGATTCCTTTTGCCCAAACCACTTACATTAAGCGCGACCGCTATGGTGAGTCACCTGTTTATGATATGCGCAATGGAAGATCCTACATGGAGTGGCGCTATGATGAAGCGGGGAGGGTCGCTAGCGCGACGAATAAAGAGGCCTTAGAGCATAGCGACTCAGAAGCTAGCTTGCCACAAGCGGAGGATGCTCCCGATTCGCAGGAGCGTTCTTGGTTCTCACAACTTTTTGATTGAAGCTTTCACCATCGCATTTTTCCGCCAAAAAAAATCTGGCGGTCCATGGCAAGTTGCATTTGATCTTGTGATTCGGAGATGACTAAGTTCGAAGTTTCCATCTGAATCCCACTCAAGATGCCTATTCCCATGTCCCCCGTCCATTCCAAGGTCGCAACTAACTTCATCCCACGGATATCTAGGTCTTGTATTCTAGGCTCGCCATCTACCGGAAATTCAGTGACACGTAAGGCGCCGAGGGCCTGATATTGCAAAGCCAATTCGCCCAAAAGATTTCTCATGGGATAAAATCCAGATCCCACCCGCAGGAAACTTTGTGTGCCTTGGGCCATATGCTGACGATCTTCACTATGAAGGTAGGATAGGGAGGAACCTAGGCCGTAAAAAAGCCAAGGGAAGATTACGTTTTGGCTCAGAAAAAATTCGTAAGTGAGGCCTTCCAGGTGAGTGCTGGTATTCAAGCGATCGTCGGTCCAGCGAATTTGGCGCTGACCCGCACTCGTAGAAAGGCTAAGACCAAGGTTTTGGCCGTAAAGCGGTGTGGTCAGCGCGAGTTTCATCGCTAGCATCATCGGGATGCAAAGTTTGGACATAGGCACTCGCGAGCTCCTGTTCGTTCGACACGAATCTACTGCGCGCCTCAGTGTTAACAATTAGCCTCCGAATTTTATCATAGCTTGATTCCCCGTGGCTGTATGTGACAGTGCTAGAAAATTTCTTTTGGCTTTGCTTAGCAAACCTGCGATAATTGGAAAAACAAGGATTGTCGAGTTGATGATGAAGCAAGAACTCCGCTCCCCACTAAAGCGGGGAGTGTTGGTCCTAAATCGCAACTGGTATCCCATTCGGGTGATTTCCCATCGGCGTGCTTTTGCGATGCTGTTTGCTGGAATAGCTGATGTTTTGGATGATTGGCATGGTGATTACCAATCCTACGATTTTTCCCAATGGGCACAATTATCGCCAAGGCTTTTTCTTGATGCGAGAGCAAAATATTTTTGGATGAGGACGGTTCGC
>JBIKVD010000377.1:0-3988 GCA_044357055.1 Oligoflexales bacterium
GTCCTGGTTGCAGCAAGTGCCGGTCCAGTGAGCCGTCAAGGATATGCCGTCCGATATCCACGCAGCCAAAACCAAACAGCAGACAGGTGCCATAGGATATTGCAGTGATGCCATACAACAAGGTCACATCAGCAAATTGCCACTCGCCAAGCGCACGGAAACGTCCAAATATAAAATACCAGATGGTAAAGAATATAAAGTTGTTTACGAACATCAATATCCCTTGAATGACTGCCTCGCGCCGGGAATGCCCCATGTTCCATAGACTCGCGATGAGCAGTTCTTTATAGAAACGAAGATTCATGACAGGGCACCCTCCCGCATTTGAAATTCCATGGCGGAGCGCAGCATCCAAGCCGTGAAGGTGTAAATGACGGCGATCCAAAACCACTGCACCGCAACGGCCACCAGAAAAGTTGGCCCGAAGCCTAGGGCAGTAGAGGCCGGGATGTAAAGAATCGCACTGAAGGGCGTCCAGCGGGAAAGCTCACCCATTGCCACCGGATACAAATCCAAAGGGATCAACATGCCACCAAATACGAACATCATTTTTTGCCACACATAGTAATAGGGCCTCACATTTGCAACCCAAGTTCCCGCAAATCCGATCATCAGGTGAAATTGCAGGGCCAGGATCAAGGCACCGGCAAGCAAGACAAGCGACTGCAGCCCTTGCAATGGCGAAATCGGTAAGCGCCCGGTTAACAGGGTCGTAAAACTAAGGCCCACAACGGTCAGTTTCATAACCAGAAATCCGGTGGCCAAACTGCCTTTCAAAAGATACTCCCGTATGACGCCGGCGGGACGCAGCAGCTTCATGAGAAAACTGCCCGAGCGCATATCCTTCTCGATTTCGAAACCCAGCATGTATACCCCCAGCGCTATAATTTCCGTCAGCGCCAAATACCAAGTCAGTTGCGTCGCCTCAAAACCGGTGGCGGTGCCGCCCGGCATCAATTTGAGCCAGATATTATGGAATATGAACACAAAACTCACATAGAGCAGCATGGTTCCCAAATCGCTGTCGAGGGTCCTGGCATTCATTTGCCAATAGGCCCGCAATCGGCGTATACTGCTGATTCTTTTGTCAATGCTATCCGAAATCATCTTAAGCTCCATGGCTCGTGTATATTTGCCGCAATACTTCTTCAAGCGGCGGATCTTGCACTGTCAGGTCCCGAATTTCGCAAGCCTTTGACAGCCCCGCTAGGGCCCGGCTGACATCGATCGTCTCGAGATCAACGGTCAAGAGTGTCTTATGCCCATCAGTGCTATTCACCTGGCAACCAGGAACCGTGAATTCAATCTGCGCTTCCCTGGTGATCAAGGTGATGTACTTTTTTTTGATGAAGCGTCGACGCAGATCTGCGATCGATTCATCAATCACCAAGTTCCCTTGGCTGATCATCACGACCCGGTCACAGACACTTTCCATGTCGAGAGTGTCATGAGACGTCAACAGCACAGTGGTTTTTTCGATTGCAGCAATTTCCCGTAAATATTGCCGAATCAATTCTTTAGCGTTGGCATCCAAACCAATGGTCGGCTCATCCAAAAACAAGACACCCGGCTTATGAACTAAAGCAGCAATGAGCTCACAGCGCATGCGTTGCCCAAGAGATAGCCGCGCCAATGGTTCGTCTTGAAACCCACCAACCTGCAGCATTTGTACGAGGTCTGCTGCGCGCCGCACATCCCCGGGGCCATCTAGCCGATACATGGCCCGCAGTAGTTTCAAGCATTGCGCCAGTGAAAGCCGTTCCCACAGCTGGGATTTCTGGCCAAAGACCGCTCCGATCCTGAAAACCAATTCCTTTTGTTGCGCTACCGGTTCCAAGCCGCAAACACGGATAAGTCCCGATGTAGGTTGCATGATCCCGCATAGCATTTTAACTGTCGTGGATTTACCCGCCCCGTTTGGGCCGATAAAGGCCACGCGCTCGCCTTGCCCGATTTGCAGATTCAGACTGACGACAGCAACCTTGGGCGAAGCTTTCTTGATGAGAGGCCGCGCGCTCCCTCCCAACCAACGACGCCAGGAGCCTGGCTGACGGCCGACCGTTGGTGCAAATACTTTATTCAATCCAAGCGTTTCCACAGCCCACATAAAATCTCCAAAATCTAAATAAAAAAAAACCCGGGGTTAACCCGGGTTTTGTTCACAACGAACTTTTCTGGTTAAGAACCCGGTATTGCCCTTAGAATAAATTTGAGACAATCGCCATTGAGCCGCGGGTTTCCGCAGGCGATGTCCGTCGCCGCAGCCAACATCGCTCGGTGAAAATCGGTAATAATCGTGCTGACTTGGCTTGTATTAGGTTGTTCTGAAACGGATTTTGAAAAGGGAGCCAGCACAGTCTGAAAAGACTGTTGGAGGTGCAGGATTGTTACTAATCTCGTTTTCATTCTAGCCATCATCTGGAAATGCTGCAGTCTCGCGAACATGTTTTCAAGTCTCTGTGATTCCGCAACGGAAGTCAATACCAACTGTTTTTTAAAATATTTGTCTTGTAAGGACCCACCCTAGGATCGCGCGATGCAGTAAGGGATCAAGTCTATTACGAATGGATCACTCTCATAGCTACAAATGGTGCCAGTGGGTTCAACAAAAAAATTCGGCTGCCTGGGCGTGGCAGAGCTTACCAGGGGCGCTGGTGCGGGGGGACTTCGATCGTGCCGTCGAGCGGATTGATCTTTGCATCCAATCCCATCCAGCAATAGCCTATCAATTCGCCCGCCTCATTAAAAAAGATAGTGGTATAAGGATTTGAATCTTTGCTGCCCTTTGGGACTGGCCTGATTCTCCACAACACATTTCCAGCTTGGTCCACTCCAAAGACATTATCGTCAGGCGCTGAGGTCTCCCAGCTTGCCCTGATGATGTAAATGTCGCCACAGGACAGCCGTTGCTTTTCAATCAAATGGTCTGGCAAATTCGCCTTCACGCGGCACCTCAAAGGGGTTTAGTGTTCTTAAATATACCAACCACAACATCGCGGAGCTCATACTGCACGGCGGTTTCATCGCCACCAAAGGCATTTTTTCCGATATGGCCAGTGCGGATATTAGTCCCGGCCGGGACATGCGCCTCTGATATGTGAGTTGGCATTGAACTGAGTGCAAATTTTTCTCTAATTTCCATAGGGCTCAGTCCTTCGATGTCGCCCTTTCGCAATAGCCAGCGACCCTCCTTTCGCAACTCAGTATGGACTCGGTAAAAAACTTCAGGATGCGTGGTTCTAAAATCAATGACTTTGGTGCCAGAGGAATAAGGCCCCTCTGGGTAGTTCAGCTTCAATTCCAAATTCACCTCATCAGCGCTACTGATTTTATTCACCTTATAAGAATTGTCCCAGCGCTCTATAACCCGCGCATGTTTGACGAATTCATCGTTGGTAAGTCCAATGCTGCGGGCGGTCTGCAGACCTTCGCCAGTGGCCTCGCCCACGGTGGCGCAAGGGTTCGCGGCCAATGCCACAGTTCCGAAGAAGAAGCCGATCACGTGCTTCCATGGCGCCATACGCCTGAAGTGAAGGCTTGTAGTGCAGGGATTGTGGACCAGTTTGCTGAACAAGCCGTCAGACTGTGACAGATAATGCAGCAATTTAGCGGCTACCGGCATCTGATCGGCGTGCTTTGCCAACATGGTTCCGACCTTAGCCATGATTTTTGCGCTGCCCGAGACTGCCGACGGTACAACGAGCGTACCGATCAGCAGACCACGTTCCACGTCGCTGACCAATTCGCCCGTCAGAAAATTTTCGCCGGTGATGATGGAATGCAAGTCGTGCGCAAGGCTTACACCAGGAACAAATCCGGCAGCCAAATCCAAGGCGTTTTGCGCGATCTTAACAGCTGAGTCACCGGTTTGCATCTGGCCGTCGTCGTAGGCTTCATCAGCTAACTCCAACATTAAGTCACCATGGGCAACATACTCCTGGCGATAGCCAAGGTCAGACCCTTGATAATTTGCCAAGCGGTTCTTTAC
>JBIKVD010000088.1:0-13266 GCA_044357055.1 Oligoflexales bacterium
CGTTTTGAGCTTCCTAGCAACGAGTCAAATAGCTGTGACTTTGACGAATTGGTTTCTCACGCTCACGAAAACCCCACGAATCCTCCCGCGGCTCGACTATTCGCAGGGTATTCCCCACGATTCCTCAAGTATCATAGTCATACCTAGTATGCTCATCACAAAGGCTAATATTGAAGCCCTCCTCGAACGGCTTGAGGTCATCTACCTTGCCAATCGCGATGACAATCTGTTCTTCGCTCTCCTGACTGACTTTGCCGATGCCAAAACTTATACCATGTCCAATGATGGGCCTCTTTTAGGCCAAGCTCAGAAAGGTATCAAACAGCTAAATGACCTATATCAGAGGGAGCATGAAAAAGTACCTGGAGGTCCCTTCCTACTGCTGCATCGAGAACGGGAATGGAATCCACAAGAAGGTGTTTGGATGGGTTATGAGCGTAAGCGAGGCAAGCTCGAGGATCTCAATCGCTTTCTGCGCGGAAAAACTGGACGTCTTTCCCAGCTAGGCAAGCCAATATTTGCGGTGGTCGAAGGGACCTCGCAAAACTTACATCATGTAAAATATGTGATTACCCTGGACTCTGATACGGATCTCCCCAGAGATGCCGCGCAGAAATTGATTAGCACCATGGCCCATCCTCTGAATCGGCCCGTGCGTGAAAAATCAACAAGCGCTGGACTGGGGCGCTTGATCTCAGGGTACGCGATTATGCAGCCTCGCCTGGCCGAAAACCTGTCTGGCGTGAATCGGTCTTGGTTTGTACGCATTTATGGAGGGGATGCCGGAACAGACCCGTATACCAAGGCAGTCTCCGATGTCTATCAAGACCTTTTCCAAGAAGGATCGTTTATCGGCAAGGGCATTTATGATGTTGACGCTTTTTCTCAATCTCTAAACGAGAAAATGCCAGAAAATCTCATACTCAGCCACGATCTATTAGAAGGATCTTACGCAAGATGTGGCCTAGTGAGTGACGTCATCCTTTACGAACATCATCCAAGCAACTATCTGGATGATATCGGTCGTCGCAAGCGCTGGATAAGAGGGGACTGGCAAATTGCCTATTGGCTGATGCCTTTCGTTCCCGGTCCACGCAAACAGTGGTTGCGTAACCCGATAAATACCCTGGCAAAATGGAAGATCGGTGACAACCTGCGCCGCAGCCTCGTGCCCTTTGCTAATCTCTCTCTCATTATGATCGGGTATATCGTCCTACCCTGGAATTGGGCCATTGTTTCCACTGGCATTCTTCTTTGGATTTTGCAACCCATGTTGGGGTTCTTAATAAATTTCTTTAACAAGAATGAGGAAGAATCACTAAGGATTCACTTTCGAACCTTAACTCAGAGCTTCGCTTCTCAAATTCTGAAGATGGTCCTCACCTTAGCGTTTTTACCCTTCGAGGCCATAACCAATATGGTCGCCATCTCAAAGTCTCTAACGCGTCTTCTTATCACACGTCAGAAGCTACTAGAATGGCGAGCTTTCGCGGAATCTGGCGGTAGCAGGGGCCACAGCTTGAGTCGTTTTTATAAAACCATGGCTATAGCACCTCTTTTTGGGCTAGCCCTAATAGTAGCGGGCTTATTCTCTCGGGGTGAATTTGATTTAAGAGTGACCGTGATCGGAATCCTGATCGGTGGATTGTGGCTCTTCTCCCCCTATTTTGCTTTTTGGTTAAGTCGACCTATCTCCGACGAAGCCATGCCCCTGACCGATCAACAAAACAAATACCTCCGACGTATGGCCCGCAAAACGTGGCGATTTTTTGAAGCGTTTTTGAACCCCTCCGATCACTGGCTACCACCGGACAATTTTCAGGAATTTCCTGAGCCCGTTATTGCCCATCGTACTTCTCCAACAAATATTGGCCTCGCTCTGGGGGCTAATCTATCAGCCTATGATTTTGGTTACATCGGCGCGCCTGCACTCCTGGAAAGAATCTCCAACACACTCACAACGCTCGAAAGCCTTGAGAGATTTCGCGGCCACTTTTACAACTGGTATGACACAAGCACGCTCAAGCCCTTGCTGCCCCTGTATGTTTCGACAGTTGATAGCGGCAACCTCAGTGGCTTGCTGTTGACACTCCGCCAAGGCTTAGAAGAGTTAGCAGATCGCCCTGTGATAGAAAGCCATTGCCTTGAAGGCATTGCAGATACTCTGGGCGTTTTGCAGGATCTTTTGCCAAATCCAAATGTGCATCTGCAACAAATGCAAGAAGACCTTCTCCAAGCGAGAACCACATTACCTGGGCTTAGAGACCTTCTTACAAAGCTTAACCTTAACCTAGCCAAGGTCCGAAACGAAAATGTTTTTGGCGAAAAAGAGGATCACCTTTGGTGGTTCCAATCCCTTGAACAGCAGATCACCGATCAATTGGCAAAACCTTTGCAAGATCTATTTGCCACCCTTCCACAGGAAGATCGCATACTTCAAGCGATGACTGAGACGATATCCGACAACATACCGACCTGGCAACAGGTTCCGCAGCAATGCCAAAATCTAACTCTCCTGATTGAGAAGCTTCTAGCAAAACCTCAAGGTAGCATGGAGCCTTCTTCGCTCTTGAGTTTGCTCACCAAGCTACAGAGCATAAGCGCCCGCAGCCAGGACGTTTTAGCCAAGGCCCATTCTTTAGCCCAAAAATGTGAAGAACTGGCGACCGTTGAATATGATTTTCTCTACGACAAAACCCGCCGTCTATTTTCCATCGGCTACAATGTCACCGAACATCGCCGCGACCTTGGTTTCTATGATTTATTGGCCTCGGAAGCAAGACTAGCAAGCTATATAGCCATTTCTCAAGGGCACGTTCCCCAGGAGCATTGGTTTGCACTGGGCCGTTTGCTAACGGCATGGAAACATCAGCCGACCTTGCTCTCCTGGAGCGGGTCCATGTTCGAATATCTTATGCCCATGCTCGTTATGCCTACTTTTAAGAACACTCTGCTGGATGAGTCCTGTCACACATCTGTCTTGCGACAAATCGAATATGGACTCCAAAAAGGCGTGCCCTGGGGGATTTCAGAGTCGGGCTACAACATGACCGACATTCATCTCACCTATCAGTACCGCGCTTTTGGTGTTCCGGGACTTGGTCTTAAACGTGGCTTGGCCGAGGACCTCGTGGTCGCTCCCTACGCCTCCATCATGGCAGTCATGGTCGCACCCAACTTGGCTTGCGAAAACATGAAACGCATGTCCGAAAGCGGATGGGAAGGTAGGTTTGGATTCTATGAGGCCGTCGACTATTCAAGTTCCCGACTTTCGCCTGGCGAAACCCATTCCATTGTTAAATCTTATATGGCGCATCACCAAGGGATGAGTTTTCTAGCTATGGCTTACCACTTATGTGGTCGTGCCATGCAAAGACGTTTCTTGGCGGATCCCCACTTTCAGGCCCACGAACTGCTTTTGCATGAAAAAGTGCCCAAGACAACTCGACTTTTCCCACACAAGCCTGAGGTTTTAGACGCCAGCAAATCTCCATCTGATAATCCCGTACCTTTGCGCGTCATAAAACAAGCTGACACCGCTAGGCCCGAAGTGCAGTTACTATCGAATGGCAAGTACCATGTGATGGTCACGAATTCAGGGGGAGGCTATAGTCGCTATAAAGATCTGGCTTTAACCCGATGGCGCGAAGACCCCACCTGCGACGACTGGGGTAGCTTTTGTTTCATCAAAGACATGGAAGACGAAAAAGTCTGGTCCTCAGCTCACCAACCAACTTTGCAGAGTTCCGCCAATTACGAGGCTATTTTCCCGCCAGCAAAAGCAGAGTTTCGGCGCCGAGATCATGGGATTGAACTTCATACGGAGATAACTGTATCACCAGAAGATGATTTAGAACTACGTCGGTTCACTTTGACCAACGTATCTGGACGCAAGCGAGTCTTAGAACTCACCACCTATGCCGAGGTTGTGTTGGCACCCCAGGCCGCCGATGTAGCGCACCAAGGCTTCAGCAATCTCTTTGTACAAACCGAAATTATTGCTGAGAAACAGGCCATATTCTGTACACGCAGACCACGTTCAGATCAGGAAAAAACTCCGATTCTCATTCATTTGCTAAGGGTTCATGGCAACAGGATCGGCTCAGTTAGTTATGAAACGGATCGCAGTCATTTTATCGGTCGTGGTAATTCTCTGGTCCGACCGGAAGCCCTGAAAGGCGATGGGCATGGAGAGGATGGGGAATTAAGGGGACATTCGGGTTCCGTGCTTGACCCCATCGTTGCCATACGATGCCGTTTGGAGTTGGAAGATGAGACGACCATCACGGTGGAAGCGGTAACGGGTGTCGCAGAAACACGCAGTCTGGCCCTAAGACTGGTCGACAAATTTCAGGATCGTCATGAGGCTGATCGGGTTTTCGAACTTGCCTGGACCCATCAACAAGTGGCGATGAGACAGATGAATATCAGCGAAGCAGAGGCCCAACTCTACCTAAAATTGGCGGGAAATCTTATTTATGCCAATCCACATTTACGATCAAGCCACGCGACGTTGGCAAAAAACCGTAAGGGACAAACTGGTCTTTGGGGCTACGGCATTTCTGGTGATTTCCCCATCATACTGTTAAGGGTAGCAAACCATGCCGGGACTGCGATTGTGAGGCAAATGGTTCAAGCTCACAGCTTATGGCGAGCTAAGGGATTCGCCGTAGATTTAGTGATTTGGAATGAAGAAGAATCCGTGTATCGCCAGGATCTGCATGAAGAAATATTGGGTATCATCACTGCCGGAAATGCTTCTGAAATGTTAGGTAAGAATGCAGGTATATTTCTGCTGAGACTTGAGCAGATTTCGGAAGAAGATCGCATATTGATTGAAACCGTGGCTCGTGCTGTCATCACCAACTCTGGACAAAGTCTGGCGGAACAATTCGGGCGTCGGCTTAGGGCACCTGCTCCTGTAGAGCTTTTGGTCCCTACCATGGAATCAAAAAGCGAGTCCTCTCTTAACTTGCACTCCTCATCTGCGGCAAGTCTCCAGCTAGATAATGGGCTAGGTGGCTTTGTCACCGATGGTAACGAATATAGGATTGAGACTTCGAGACAAAAATTAACTCCGGCTCCTTGGGTTAATGTTATTGCGAATCCTCATTTTGGCACCGTGATTTCAGAGAGCGGTTCCTCCTACACTTGGTGCGAGAATGCCCACGAATTCCGCCTAACGCCCTGGCATAACGATGCGGTTTCTGACAAGAGTGGAGAGGCCTTCTATCTTCGCGATGAGGAAACGGGTGATTTTTGGTCACCAACGCCCTTACCTGCCCGTGGCCTGGAGCCCTATGTGACGTCTCATGGATTCGGCTATTCACGTTTCCAACACACGAGCTTCCACATCAGCAGTGAAATGACAGTTCTGGTTGCCAATGATGCGCCAATTAAGATCATCTTGATTCGCCTGCGAAATCATTCGCAACGCTCACGCCAAATCTCTGTTACTGGCTATTGCGAATGGGCCTTGGGTGAACTTAAGGCAAAATCTCTTATGCATGTCATGAGCGAAATCGATCCCAGCAGCAACGCACTGTTGGCTCGCAATCCCTTTCATGTAGAATTTGGTAGCAGAATTGGTTTCTTCGACGTGAGTGAAACACGACGCACGGTGACAGCCGACCGCACCGAATTTATTGGCAGAAATGGCCATCTTGGTGAACCCGCGGCCATGAAGATGGCCCATCTCTCCGGCCGAGTTGGGGTAGCCATGGATTCTTGCGCCGCGATGCAAACTGTCTTGGAGTTGATTCCGGGTCAGGAACATGATCTGTCTTTTGTATTGGGGGTTGGGCGCGACATCGAAGATGTCAGAACCTTGATAAAGCGCTACGGCGCCGTCACCTCAGGCCAGCAGGCGCTCATCACCGTGAAGGAACACTGGCAACGAACCATGAATGCGGTGCAAATCACGACCCCCGATCCAACCATCAATCTGCTCGCAAATGGTTGGCTCACCTATCAGGTCTTATCTAGCCGCATGTGGGCTCGCAGCGGTTACTATCAGTCGGGAGGCGCCTATGGTTTTCGCGATCAATTGCAGGACGCGATGGCGCTTTTGCATTGTGAACCCACAATATTGCGTGAGCACATCTTACGATGCGCAGCACATCAATTTAGCGAAGGCGATGTCCAGCATTGGTGGCATCCACCAAGCGGCAAAGGTGTTAGAACCCATTTCTCTGATGACTTTCTCTGGCTGCCGCTTGCCACCAGCCGCTATGTGAAGGGTACGGATGATAGCGGTGTCCTCGATATTCGCGTGCCCTTTATCGAAGGCCGCCAGCTTAAACCCGATGAGGAAGCCTATGTAGATATGCCAGCCCGCTCAGATGAAATCGTGACACTTTATGAGCATTGTGTTCGTGCTATTCAAAGGGGAATGAAATTCGGTAGCCACGGCCTCCCCCTTATTGGGTGCGGCGACTGGAATGATGGCATGAATCTTGTTGGCCAGCACGGCAAAGGAGAAAGCGTCTGGTTAGCATTTTTTCTTTATGAGGTCTTACAGCAGTTTTCTCCGCTAGCCAAACTCCATGGTGATGAGTCCTTCGCGTCCTATTGTCTTGAGCAGGCCGCAAGGCTCCAGGCAAGCGTCGAAAAAGAAGCTTGGGATGGCTCTTGGTATCGCCGCGCTTATTTTGACAATGGCCAAGCCCTTGGCTCGCAATCAAATGAAGAGTGTCAAATCGATTCTTTACCTCAAAGCTGGTCCGTGTTGTCTAAAGCAGGAAATGTTGCCCGGGCCTCACAGGCCATGGCTGCAGTAGATTCTCGCCTTATCGATAGAACCAATCGTTTAGTGAAACTCTTTGAGCCACCCTTTGATACGTCATCCCTAAATCCCGGTTATATTAAGGGCTATGTTCCCGGAGTCAGAGAAAATGGTGGTCAGTACACCCATGCCGCTATTTGGGCTGCTATGGCTTTTGCTGCACTCGGAGATCAGAAGAAGGCGTGGGAATTAACCTCTATGATCAATCCGCTGAATCATGCCAAGACCTGGGATGCGATGCAGGTATACAAGGTTGAACCCTATGTCATGGCTGCAGATGTTTACGCGGTTTCGCCTCATGCAGGGCGAGGCGGTTGGACATGGTATACTGGCGCCGCCGGCTGGATGTACCGGCTCATTTTAGAGTCTCTGTTGGGCCTTAAGCTCGAACACAACCAGCTACGCTTCAGCCCCTGCGTTCCCGCAGGTTGGAAAGAGTACCGAATTCGCTACCGCTTTCGGGTTACCGAGTACGATATTGTCGTGTTAAACGCCGATTCTTATACAGAAACGAGCCTTGCGCGTCTGAAGCTAGATGGAGTGGCGCAAGAAGGCGACTGCCTTATGCTCGTAGACGATGGGGAAATTCATAATGTTGAGGTGGACTTTTTTCCTAGCCAGATATGAGATGGCATAATCTACATAAATGGCGGTAACGAAATCACCTTATGTTTGGCCAGAAATTGCGGATGCCGATCCAGGGCATGGGTAAAAGCTGAGAACTTTTCCATATTGGTGAATAAAGAACACTGAAATGTTACCGCGGTCTGGCGAATGCGGGCGCCATGGGTCAGCTCCTTCGTTTGCAAGTTCTTGGGAATATTGATCACGAGATCAACGACTCCATCGCGAATCACATCTAACACGTCGGGCTCACCTTCTCCCGGCCAAGCAACAGCCTGGACTTTAAAACCATGAGCTTCCAAATATTTTGCCGTCCCGGTGGTCGCATACATCGGCAGCCCAAGCCGACGCAACACCCGGGCAGATTTCAAAAACAAGAGCTTTTGCGGCTCCCCTCCGGCACTAACGAGAACACCCTTCTTCGGGATTTTCGTGTGACTTGCCATCAGAGCAAGCAGCAAGGCCTCATCTAAATCGCGACCGATGCATCCCACCTCACCCGTAGACGCCATCTCCACGCCTAAAACAGGGTCTACTCCTGCTAGCCTCGTGAAACTAAACATCGCCGCCTTCACCCCGACATGGGGTAGGTGATCTTCTTCCAAACGACGGATCGAGGGAGTTTGACCTATCATGATCTCGGTCGCCGCAGCGGCCAGATTCATGCGAGTGATCTTAGAAACAAACGGAAAGGAGCGCGCAGCTCTCGCATTGCACTCGATGACTTTAATATGATTCGATCGCGCCAAGAATTGGATGTTAAACGGGCCATGAAGCTTAAGGGCCTTGGCAATTTCCCGCGAAGCACGGCGAACACGTCGCACCGTTTCCACGTAGAGTTTCTGGCCTGGAACGACAGAGGTTGCATCACCGGAGTGTACGCCGGCATTCTCTACATGTTCGCTCACAACGCTAGAAAGGATCTCGCCAGATTTTGCGACTCCGTCTACTTCGATCTCCCTAGCTCCTTCAATAAACTCGGAGACGACCACCGGACAGTCGGAGGAGATGTCGACGGCATTTTGTAGGGCAATTTCCAGAGATACCTGATCGTAAGCCACTTTCATGGCTGCGCCCGACAATACATAACTTGGGCGCACGAGGACGGGAAAGCCTACCAGTTCTATAAAACGGCGCATCTCCTCTTCGTTCTTGGCCGCGATCCACCTGGGTTGATCAATACCCAATTCGTCGAGAATGCGGGAAAACTCGCCGCGATTTTCTGCTGATTCTATGGCAGAGGCGGAGTGACCCAAAAGAGGGACGCCGTAGTCGTGAAGCCGAAGACTCAGTCTGTTCGGCAATTGCCCCCCCATCGAGGCAATCACACCGTTTGGCTTTTCGAGCTCGTAGATGTCGAGGATACGCTCTAAGGTCAACTCGTCAAAATAAAGGGCATCGGAGACATTATAATCCGTCGATACGGTCTCAGGGTTGCAATTAATAATAATGCTTTTCCAGCCAGACTTTTGCAGGGTACGGCTAGCACTCACCGCACACCAATCAAATTCCACACTCGTCCCCACCCGATAGGCGCCGCAACCAAGCACGATCGCAGCGTTTGGGGAACCAAAAGTGATGGGGTCATGCATCCTGCCGCCATAGGATAAGTAAAGATAATTGGAAGGTGAGGGGTATTCTGCCGCTGTCGTATCGATTTTTTTAACCACGGGAAAAATCCCAAGAGTTTTGCGCCTGGCTCTAACCACCAGAGAACAAGCTCCCAGAGTCTTCTCGGAGCGATTATGGGCAGCATTTTCTCTTTGACTGAGAATAAGGGCGGCAATTTGTTCGTCACCAAAACCGAGGACCTTCCAATCACGAAGCGTCTCTTCGTCGGCACAGGCTATGACCTGGGTAACGATATCCACAGGTTTTCCCCTGTTATCAAGCGTCACGCTCTTAGCCAATTCGCGTATCTTGTCTTCGCCCTCTGTTATGAGTTTGAGTTGTGAAAGAAACCACTTGTCGATCGCACTATGGTGATAAATCTCTTCTAAGCTCATGCCTGCGCGCAAGGTATCTAGCACGGCATAAAGCCTCGTGTCAGTGGGGTTGGCCAACCTATCGAGCAGCTCTTCCCGATTGAGCCCCGTGCTATGATTGGAGAGACCAGCTCCATCCTCTGTCACCATGCGCACGGCCTTTTGCAGGGCTTCGGGAAAATTGCGCCCGATGGACATGATTTCGCCTACTGATTTCATGGTCGAGCCCAGCAGGCGAGAGGCGCCGCGGAACTTGACCAAATCCCATCGCGGCACCTTTACAGTAATGTAGTCCAGGGCCGGTTCCGTGAAAGCACAGGTGACGCCCGTGACTGGGTTGCGAATCTCCAACAAGTCATATCCGAGCACGACTTTGGCAGCAATGTAGGCAATGGGATAACCGCTTGCCTTGGAGGCCAAGGCAGAAGAGCGGGACAAGCGAGCATTGACCTCGATAATGAAAAAGTCTTCGCTATCAGGGCTGAGGGCCAACTGCACATTGCACTCGCCGACCACTGCCAAGCGATTAATGATCTTAATGGAAGCATTGCGGAGCATCTGGTATTCGTCGTCGCTCAGAGATTGCGACGGGCAAACGACTATGGAATCGCCAGTATGCACTCCCAAAGGATCAAAATTCTCCATATTGCAGATGGTGATGGTGTTGCCTTCACGATCGCGCATAACTTCGTATTCGATCTCTTTCCATCCCTTCAGGGATTTTTCGACCAAAACTTGGGGCGAAGATGCCAGAGCTCCTCGCACCAACTCTGCAAGTTGCGCTTGATTATCGGCGAAACCACTTCCCAAACCACCCAAAGCATAGGCAGCACGCACGATGACCGGAAACCCGATTTTCTCAGCCGCAGCCTTCGCTTGTGCCAAACTTTCACAAGCGACGCTTGAAGGTACCGGCATGTCGATAGATCTCATGCACATGGCAAACTGATCGCGATCCTCAGAAAGGCGCAAGGTTTCGACGGTCGTGCCCAGATTGGCGACTTCATACTTGGTCAATATCCCTCGCTCATCCAGCGCCAGAAGGCAATTTAAGGCTGTTTGACCGCCAAAACTTGCCATAATTGCGTCTGGTCTTTCCGCTTCAATAACCTTTTCGACCCAGTCTGGATCGATGGGGTATAAGTAAACTTTGGTCCCAGGTTCTGGATTGGTCTGCACGGTTGCGATATTGGGATTGACGATGATGACTTCTAGGCCTTCCTCGAGAATAGCCTTAACCGCCTGTGTCCCAGAATAATCAAACTCGCCTGCTTGTCCAATAGACAAGCCCCCGGACCCCAACAGAAGAATTTTGGCTTTAGCGCCCGTCTCTCGCTTGAGGCTGGTTAAGAGTGGCATCGTGATTTTACCTCATTGATAAAGGAATCTAGAATCCATGCTGTATCTCGTGGACCGCCTGCGGCTTCGGGATGAAATTGTACGGAGCAGATCGGCAGACTCTGGTGTTTAATCCCTTCAATCGTATGATCATTGGCATTTCTAAACCACACTTGCCACGGCTCGACCAGAGATTTTTCGTCAATAACATAGCCATGATTCTGGCTGGTAATAAAACCTTTTCGCTCGCCACACAGATAGACGGGCTGATTGTGACTACGATGCCCATAGTCCATTTTAAGCGACTTAGCGCCCGCCGCGAGGCTAAGAATTTGATGCCCGAGGCAAATGCCCAAGATTGGTTTGTCTTGAACCAGCAGCGTCCGCACTCTGGCGATGAGATCTCCGGTCTTTTCCGGGTCACCTGGACCATTGCTTATCAACCAACCCGAACAGTCCACGTCCTGCAAGCGAGTATTCCATGGCAACAACTCAACTTCGAGGTCGTTTTGCAATAGATGCCTGACGATATTCCATTTGACGCCACAATCGAGCAAACCGATTCGCGCCTTACCTTTGCCAAGAATTCGCCTCGTTTTCGTGGACACCTCTGGCAATATTTCATGCTCGCTGGGATTGAAGAACTCGTAGTCGGACAAGCGAATATTTTGCGAGTTGGGATACTGTCGGACTCCTTGAGCCCCCTCCATCTCGATGCGTCCCAAGATGCCTTTCTTTTCGCGAATGATATGAACTAAAGCCCTGGTATCCAGACCCGCGATCCCAGGGACATTCTGAGCCAAGAGCCACTTGTCGAGACTCTCGTAGCTTTTCCAATGATAGGTTTCGAGGCTATCCGTCGTGACGATGGCAGCAGAAGCATTCACCTGGTAGCTTTCAAAACCTCTCGGCAGGATATCTTCGCGATTGCTTGGAAGCGGGGGAATGCCGTAATTACCTATCAGCGGATAGGTAAAGACCAGGATTTGCCCAAAATACGAGGGATCGGTGAGGGATTCGCTGTAACCAACCATGCCGGTGGTAAACACCAACTCACCGCTGGTCTTTAAAGGCGCACCGATAAGGCGTCCCTCGAAAATTTGTCCGTCCGAGAGAATCAATTGAGCTTTTTTTGGCATGCTTTTACTCGCTCGTGATTTTGCCGGTAAATTCTACTGCTTCAACTCAGCAAAACTTCCTGCAATCTTGTTTCAATATCGACTTGCGATGCGGCAAGAATCCTGCGCTGCCGGCTGATTTTAAATTGGCGGGAGCGTAGCGCACTTTGCTGCAAGAATCTAGGAGAAATCCATTTGTTGTGGTGGCTTTCCTCTTATGTCCTGGATATATTGGTCTGCGATCGCCATTTGCCATTAGCAGGAGTGCCTTCACATGGAACAAAGCGTCATTTTCTATGCTCGCCGCAGCCCCATCGGTAAGTTGAGTGGGTGCCTGTCAAGCGTACCCGCGCCGCAGCTGGGCGCCCAATTAGTCAAAGATTTATTACGCAAGACCTCATTATCTCCTGACAAAGTTGATGAAATCATCATGGGCAATGTTCTTCCAGCCGGTGTCGGCCAGGCCCCCGCTAGGCAAACAGCTATTTATGGTGGCTTGCCCAAGTCTGTATGCGCCATGACCATAAACAAAGTTTGTGGCAGCGGGTTGAAAGCCGTCATGTTGGCAGATCAAGCCCTTAAACTTGGTGATGCATCCATCATTTTAGCTGGCGGCCAAGAATCTATGAGCTTGGCCCCCCACCTTTTGCCAAATTCGCGAAGCGGCTATCGTTTCGGGGGCTTCGAGGCCAAAGACCATATGCAATGGGATGGACTTTGGGATCCTTATGGAAATATGGCTATGGGACAATGCGGGGATATTTGTGCCAAGGAGTACCAATTCTCGCGCGAAGCTCAGGATGCCTTTGCAGCCGAATCCTATATGCGAGCCAGAAATGCCTGGGAAAAAGGCCTCTTCTCGGAAGAGATCGTTCCCATCGAAGTGCATGACCGTAAAGGCACGATCACCGTCATGAAAGACGAAGAACCCTTTAGCGTCGATTTAGCGAAACTCAGTACCCTGCGCCCAGCTTTTGGAAAAGACGGTACCATCACGGCCGCAAACGCTAGCTCTATTAATGATGGCGCTGCGCTTGTCGGTGTCGCGACAGCCTCTGCTGCCAAGGCTTCAGGTCTTGCACCCATCGCCAAAATTGTCGCCAGTGCCTCCTTTGCCCAAGATCCTACTTGGTTCACGACGGCCCCGGTAGGCGCTATCAAAAAGGTTTTAGCAAAGGCTGGTCTCAGCATAGGTCAGATCGATTGTTTTGAAATTAATGAGGCGTTTGCAGTCGTTCCAATGGTTGCCATGAAAGATTTGGGCATCCCCCATGAAAAGGTTAATGTCCTCGGTGGTGCTGTTTCCCTTGGACACCCCATTGGGGCTAGTGGCGCTAGACTTATCGCCACTTTGATTAGCGCTCTGAAACATACAGGCGGCAAGCGAGGCCTCGTCACCTTGTGTATTGGTGGCGGC
>JBIKVD010000379.1:0-3979 GCA_044357055.1 Oligoflexales bacterium
TATCCCAGAAGTCAGAAGCCAAGGATAGCTTGCAGGAAGCGGCATAGGGTAGGGTCGTAATGGATGGTAGCACCTCGATCTTGAGAAAAAGTGCAGAGTCAAAAGTGGCTCAAGAGGAGTGCAAGACAGCTTTCGCTAAAATTCGTTTGATAGCTTGGTTTTTCTTGTTTGTAGTGCCCAGGGTTGAATTAGCAAAAATGGCATTTCTGTCAATTTGCTTAGTGGTAAGTGGAATCTGTATCCCCATCATCTTTAAAATCCAAATGGACTATATTATTCCTGCCCGAGACCTAGTGCAATTTGGCTATTCTTGTCTTTATCTACTGCTGCTTTCCCTTGGTATTTCGGTGTTCCGCTCGCAGCTGAAATATCTGCAAAGCAGTGCCCGCGACTTGGTTGAACAGCGACTACTGGTAGAAAAAGCACGCAAAGGCCTGTTGTCCGATCAAAAAATGCGTCAGGAAGAGTCGCAGAGCTTGGAGAAATTGAACACAGTTGATCTATACCGCGTCTCAGAGTTGCTGGGCAATGAACCGGGGCAGCTGCTTGTCGGGATCGTGCAACTGGCTCTGATATCGCTATGTTTCTTCAACAGCTTGGGATCGATCGCTTTCACTATTGTAGGAATATTTTTTGTACTAAAAATACTCAATTTCTATTTGGTCAACTATGAAAGCACGCTAACCTATGGGAAAACACAAAAATTCTCCCAATATGTAGAAGCCGATGCAAAAATGCGGTCGATGAGTCGTTCCCTATTTGGGCTCAAGATATTTAACTCCCTGTTTCATACGATGCAAAAGCATATTCAGGACTATTATGATGCCGGTAAGGTACTTAGAATCAGGCAACTTTTTCTAGATTTTGCCCTATTTTGCTCTAATGAACTTATTTATGTGGTGTCATTCATATATGTGGGTTACCAGACATACCTCGGCATATTCAGCTTTGGTGAATATATATTTATCGTTACTATGCTTTTGCAGCTACAAGAACCGATACGACTGGTGATTGACGCTATTACTGGGTTTGTAAAGAATAAGTATTTTCTCTCTGATGTGGCGAAGCTATTCCAGACTCAAGATAGGCCAGAAAATACTGGTGACTTGCTGTTGGCTCATCCAAAGTTGAGATTGCCTTGCCAAGTGAGTATTTTGGGACCAAGCGGCAGTGGCAAGACGACGATGATTTTGAATCAACTCAGAATCTGGAACCGAGGTGGCGGCACCCAAGTGTCCTATGTACCGCAAGATATAAGTTTAATGAATCTAATGTGTAAAGATTTCTTTGTAGATCTTCCTAGGGAACGGACGAAATTACTGTTGCGCGCCCTTGGAGTGGAGTCTCTTTTAGACTCACCTGTGGGTATGGATCAATTTAGTGGCGGCGAAAAAAGACGACTTTGTATTGCGCGTGCAATCTTGCTTGATTCGGAAGTTACAGTGATAGATGAGCCTGAATCTGGCTTGGACGAAGATGCCAAGCAAGTTTTAATGCGGACTCTAGCAACGGAATTTTCTGGAAAATCGCGGAGCCTAGTCCTTATAACGCACGATATTAGATTTAGCCAATTGACAAATCAAATTATTGAGATGGGTGGAGCATGTGCTGTAAAGGCTGGATAGCATGAAGATTCTCGGTGTCGCATTGATTTTGGCTACGGCGTTGATTGCCCTGCTTGGCATGAATCCGTTGCGCAGCAAAAGTTCGGTAGTCATCAAAAAACATAACGAGTTCGGCTTCTATTTTGCTGAATCAAGGCAAAATGAACTTGATGCCGGAATGCTTGACCAGGTCATTGCAGAAAGATGTCCCGAGCTAAGAAACGTCCCATTGCTGCAATTTATTGATCACGATGGTAGACAGACGGTAATCTGTCGCGTTGAAATTGAGTATACTCATAATGTGATCAGTTGCCTGTTGGCCAACAATTGCCGTGAGAAAATTTAAGTTTGGCATTTTCAGGCAGCAATACTCATGGGTAGAATTCCTTGCTCAGAGAGTGCCTCTGCCAGGATGGATAAGGACCTGGTTATCTGTTCCTTTGTATGCAAGGCGCTAATGGCAAAACGCAAGCCGCATTCATTTGGGGGTACCACCGGATAGGGCCTTAGCCCTGCCAGAATGCCAGCCTTTTTCAAGCTTGTTGCGGTGTTGGTTAGATCCTCGATGCTACCGATTTTTAGAAACATTATGGGTTGATTCAAGTGATTTTCGCAGGGAAGGCCAAGCCGATTGCATGTATTAATAAAGAATCTAGAATTATCGAGAATGGTTTGTCGTCTGGCGTCTCCTACCGTGGCATTTAGTTTTAGGGATGCAATCACTGTACCCACGGTATAGGGACTAAGAGGCGCTGAAAAGATGTTTGTAAGCGCATGGACAGGAACATTCTCCGGGTATTCTTTCGGGATCACTGCAAACGCGGTCGCTGTACAGAAAGCTTTGCCAAAGCTGGACACATAGAAAGTTCGGTTATAATTACCACTATAGTAGTCCACGATGCCGCGACCCCCAAAGCCATAGGGGTTCTCAGGGGTGGGATTTCGTCCCAATAAACCAAAACCATGGGCATCGTCAATATATAGCCACGCTTGGTATTTTTCGCAAAGATCCTGCATTTCTCGAATCGGTGCGTGTTCAGAGGAAATGCTATAAACCCCATCTACCAAAATGAGCTTTGGTGATGTTTTCCGATGCTTCTTCAGCAGGTCTTCCAAATGGTTTAAATCTTGATGCTGAAACCTTGCAATGCTGGCGCCATGGTCGCGCGCTAATCTTGCAGCCTCCCAAACTACGGTATGCACCTTATGATCAGTAAACATAATGCCGTTCTTGGCTATGTTGGGAATAATGCTAAAATTTGTCGCGGTAATGGAGTGGCACAAATAGACCTCGGGGCAGCCAATAAAGGAACATATCCTTTCCTCTAAGTCCTTATAGATATCAAAATCTGCTTCTAGTCTCGACCAACCAGCGATCGGTCCCCATTGGCGGGAGAAGTCACAACCCATGGTATGCAGGAGCTCATCTTGATCAAATCCTAGATAGTTGGTACTGCAGAAGTCCACCCAATCGTGTTGACCGTCGTTAAAAGTACGGCCATCCCTAAATACTTTCTTGATGTTGATGCCAAGCAGCCCGCTGCTATACAATTTGTCAAGTTGGGATTGCGACATATAGTATATACCTCAATTGTGTAAACTCGTTTCGTTAAACAAGAGCCTTGATGCATTTTTGTCCCGTTATAAAATCCTCTTAAACTCCCTACCGGCATTTATATGAGAAGAGGAGAGCCTATCCCCTCGACTCAAGTCCGGTAAGGAACGGGACTAGCTTCAATCATGTTAACAATTATCGCGGTTTTCGCTTCCACCTTGAACAGCAGAAATTGCAGGGGAAATTCTTGCAGCATGCGTGCGGTCGACGAAGAAGTTATGGTTTGAAAATTTCGAAAACTACTAAATTGGATGTCTTGTCCCCGACAGCGGCAAGAATTACCCTGTCGCTGCCAGGCTCCCTCAGAGCTGCGATGCCGTTGCAATCTAGAAGACCGGGAGCCAGATTGTAGGTCAACCAAGTTGAATGATCCCTTCGAAACATTAAAACGCCTCCCCCTTGCCCAAAGACGCAGGTTGCAAATTCCTCCATTCCATCTTCTTCCAGGTCAAATGAAGCTAGCCCATGATTACCTTGACCATGGGGCAGTTTGTGCAGCATTTTTCGCGAGAAAGATTGCTGGGTGTTATTCTTCGCACCTGCTGAGGACTGCGGTTCATAAATGACAATTTCTTGTCCATGCCAGGGTTCGGAGGCTACAATTGCTGTGGTCAAGCCCGCTTGTGAAATAGCTTTAACCTCGCCGCTCCCGCTAAAGGGTATTCCTATTACACCTGTGCCGATTTTTCGATGGCTTGAAATATGACAGCATTCCTTAGATAAAGTCAGCTCATCAATGCCTTTGTTGCTAGCAACATAG
>JBIKVD010000380.1:0-3961 GCA_044357055.1 Oligoflexales bacterium
TACGGAAATTGCTCAGGATATGATAGCGGAAATCCTGCCTTTAGTGGCTGGCATACAAATCGCAGCACCATTCGGCAACGTTCATCTCGCCCTCGATGCTCTTGGCTTAAGCCCCACCCCGCAATCCTGAAATGGCTCAAGCGCTGCTAAAATATCTGGCCAAACATCAAGAAGCAGCCGCTAACATCCATCTGAATTGGCTACAAAGCAAATTAGATCCCCTTCGGCCCTACGACCATGCCTTCGTTGTCCCCGCCTACGGAGAGTTGGAATGTGCAGACGATCTTCTTCAATCCCTCATGCTCTGCTCCCAACAAGGAGGAAGGAGAAATCTCGTCCTTTTTCTTATCAATGCCCATGAAGGCACCGCTCCTGAAATTTTACAAAACAATTACGATTTGGCAGAGTTGTTGCTCAAAAAATATCCCACGCTTGCTGCAGGAAGCGTCAGTTCCTTACTCACTCTCAGCGAACATCTGGACCTCGTCCTCTTGCGCCACGATTCTGGTGAGCGACTTCTGGAACGGAAACGCGCCGTTGGACAAGCAAGAAAAATTGCGTCAGATTTAGCTTGCGCCTTGTGGTCTCGGGGCTACCTGCGCCGGGATCTGTGCTTCTCTACCGATTGCGATGCTCTTTGGCCCGAGGATTTCTTTCGCTACCACGATTTAAAATTAGATAACCCAAAGGTCGGATTCTATGCTTTGTCAGCCCGCCATGACCTAGACTCTCGATTCCCTCCAGAGCAAAGAGCGCTAGGCAAGCTCTATGACCTACATCTCCTTTCTTATCAAAAAAACATCCAAAGAATATGTCCCCAATATGGTTTCTCTCCCATTGGCGGAGCCATGGCCTATCGCTACCTGCCCTATGCCCAGGTGCGGGGATTTCCGCGCCTCGATGCAGCCGAGGATTTTTATTTGGCCAATAAAATTGCAAAGATCTCAAAGTGTGTGCAACTCCTTGGTTCCCCCATCTCCCTCGCACCGCGCTTTAGCCAGCGCGTCCCTTTTGGCACCGGAGTCAAGTTGCAGCAGTATGCCACCTCACTCCTATCGAGCGAGCAGCCATGTACCTATTCCCCTCAATGCTACGAGGCCCTTAATTTTATTGTGACATCTTTGACTTCGGAATTGGAATCCCTTGAAAACTTCAGAATCCAGACGCATCGAAAGCCGATTTTTTCACAGTCACAGGTAAGCCAAAAACTCGGAATTAACGAACAAGCGTCACTCGATCTCTTGTCGTTTTTGGAAAAGGAGGGACTGGACTCGCGAATGATCATCATTTGCCAGCAACACGACCGACAAAGGAGGAACCTGGAATTCTGGCAATGGTTTGATGGCCTCAAAATTCTCAGGATTATGAATTTCTGTCACCGCCACCTGTTTGCGCCCATTCCCATCGACGAACCTGCCTCACCGTGAAGAAAATTGGCGGTTGAAAGGCCCTGCAAGCGATATCCCGTAGGCAAATTCTGCCGCCTCACATGCTGATCTTTTGCCCTCAGGAAAATAGAATATCATATTAGGAAGGCCCAATCATTATTCACATAGTGGGAAGGTCAAGCGATGTTCTGATCCTAAAACCTTACATGGATGATTGCATGGAACGATTTAAAAACCTGATTCGCAAGGCTATCGCTGCGGATGCCGAAAAGATAATCATCCTTGCTGAACATGCGGCATCTCTGCAAATCCAGAGTGTCATAAACTTAGATGATGGCGGTGATATCTTCGATCAAAAGATTTTTGAGACCATCTTTCGCACGGTACTTCCAAAGGCCAGTCATAGTCAATTGACCCAACCAGCAGAAGGGATGATTAATATTCCTGGGCTTGGCAAATTAAGTGTGATTGGCCTCTCCTCTCACCCGGCTATTGTTCTCTATATGCCTAAAGCTATAGCTGAAATGAAACGAGATCTAGAGAACCTTGATCATTTTTGTTCCTCTTGGCCCTATTTCAGAGCGCAGCAAAGTCAAGCAGACGATGTCATGGATTTCGATATTCAAGGGGGCGTCGAGGAAGAGGCGCAAATGGAAGTCTCGAATTTAGAAGCATTGAACGAAGGAGTTCTCGAGCAGACCGGCAATCTTTCTGATTCAGGCGCCTCCGATTTTTCCCCGATGAACTTTGCCATGGCAGAACCCTCTCACATCGAAATGCCATCCAGCGGTGTCACCCTCGAAACCGGAGCCCAGGTTTTGGGTTCCTATACAATTGACGCCTCCAATTTAAATCTCCCACCTGCAGTAGAAAACATGAGCTCAGGTGCTTCGACGGATCTACCTTTCACCGGCATGGCTTGGACGGCGGCGTCTACCCCAACCCCATCAAACTTGGAATTCGATCCCCTGCCACAAGCGAATCATGCTCTCCCGCCCAATCCTAAAATAGGGTTGGCACTCCCTCCCTCGACTCAGCAGGAAATCATTGAAGACTACAGTCTGGATATGCCATTTTCAGGAGCGCCAGTTGAATTTGCTGCCACGCAAGAGGTTGAAGAGTTTTCTCCGGGCGCGGCATCTCACCATGCTGTTCCAAGACAGCACCAGCGCACCCAACATCTCTATCCGATCTCTGAAGAGGAGGTCCCGGTGATTGAAGAGCGCAAAATAGACTTCGGCCCTGACGATCCAACTTTAAATGGCACCTACAGCAAAAAACCTATTGATGATCTCTTGATCAATATGATCAAGATCAAATCTTCTGATTTGCATTTAACTTTGAATGAACGAGTGATTTACCGCGTCGACGGAGAAATCACGAGGATTGATTCCGACGTCGTGACTCCTGCTGTGATGAAGGAGCTGCTAGATCCCATCATCTATGATCGAAACAGAAAAGAGTTTCTTGATTGCAACGACACTGACCTCGCCTACGCCATACCCAATGTAGGTCGTTTCCGCGTCAATATCTTCCGCGACCGTAACGGCGTCGGTTCCGTCATTCGCCATATCCCATCGAACATTCTGACCATGGAACAATTAAAACTACCGCAGATTTGTAAGTATTTTTGCGAACTTAATAAAGGCCTGGTGCTGGTCACTGGACCCACAGGCAGTGGAAAATCGACCACCTTAGCTGCCATGCTCGACTACATTAACAAAACGAGGGCCGAGCATCTTATCACTATCGAGGATCCCATCGAATTTGTTCATCCTCAAATTAAGTGTCTCGTTAATCAGCGAGAAGTCCATCGTCACACCCAATCCTTTAGCCGGGCTTTGCGGGCTGCGCTGCGCGAAGATCCAGATATCGTCCTTATTGGAGAACTTCGCGACTTGGAGACGATCGCGATTGCTATTGAAACCGCGGAAACAGGTCACTTAGTCTTTGGCACCTTGCACACCACCACCGCCGTTTCCACTGTCGACAGGATTATCGACCAGTTTCCCTCTGATCGACAAGAACAAATACGCATGATGCTGTCCTCATCCCTCAAAGGTGTTGTCTCGCAAACGCTCATAAAGAAGATTGGCGGGGGTCGGGTCGCAGCTCAAGAAATTCTCGTCACAGATGACGCCGTCTCAGCCATGATTAGGGAGGGCAAAAACCATATGATCAATAACCATCTTGCCACGCAAAAAAGTGCAGGCAATCAATTGCTCAATGCTGCCCTCCTAAAGCATGTCCAAGATGGGAACATTACGGCTGATGATGCCTATCTCAAGTCTGTAGAAAAGAAGGGTATGATAGCAGCCCTCCAAAGAGCGAATATCAAATTCAATGCTCCCAGCGAAGGCTTGAAGTCTGCGTAAGATCTGATAATCTTAACCTCCCATCCTTCACTGTTGCCCGTTATTGTGGCGCGAGGTAGATTTATGCGGATCATCCAGTACGACCCTTCCTCTCCCCATGCCATTCTCAAGGATCTTGGGGTCCCTTCCCCCGAGCTGCAAGGGGCAACCCTTTTTGTTGCTTTTTCAGATGAGGTTCAGCCTCCCTTTCCATTGGCG
>JBIKVD010000089.1:0-13108 GCA_044357055.1 Oligoflexales bacterium
CGATCGACCCATAAGTCTTATGAAGTGGTAGTATTTGCGAGCGCTTCTCGTGTCGACAGAGATATTAGAAATTAATTCGGCATAAACCCTGGCGGCGGTATCGAAACCGAAGGAGATTTCGATGTCCTGGCTCTGTAAATCACCATCGATCGTTTTTGGTACGCCGAGGATGACCGTGGAATGATGCTGAGCGACAAAATATTCTGCTAACAATGCAGCATTGGTATTGGAATCATCACCGCCAATGATCACTAACCCATCGAGCGCCAAGTCCTTACAAATTTTCGCGCAAGTCGCAAATTGTTCGGGTGTCTCGATTTTGGTGCGGCCAGATCCGATCATGTCGAAGCCGCCTGTGTTCATATACTCATTGACCGTTTGCGCATTGATCTCGCGAAATTTTCCTGCCAGGATTCCACTTGGACCGCCGAGAAATCCGATCACCTGGGAATCTTTGTGTAGCTGGTTTAGGCCGTTCCACAGGCCGCAAATGACATTATGTCCTCCAGGAGCCTGTCCCCCCGATAAGACTACTCCGACTTTCCAAGGTCCTTTGTTGTTGACAGCTTGGGATGGAATCTCGGAACCTTGGGTTGAATTTTGACCTTTTAAGAGCAAACTTGCGGGCAAGGATTTGAAGTGCTGAGCAACCTCGGAGCTCATAGGACGTTTCTCAAGCTGAGCGGCGCCAAAGAAAAGGCCCTTGAGATTTTGTAGGGTCGGAGGGATTTTGGGTTGATAGCTGCGGCGAAAGTGCAAAAACGATTCAACATTTTTCATGACAAGGCCCCTTTATTGGAACGTCGCAATTGATCCTGGAGATAGCTCAAGGATTGCGATAGTGCTATGCGGTCTTGCAGTCCGGTGTCCCGATTGCGTACCGTGACCAAACCCTCGGTAAGAGTTTGATTGTCGATTGTGAAACAAAACGGGGTGCCAATTTCATCGTTTTTTGCATAGCGCTTGCCAATGGACTGCTGCTCGTCAAAGGAAACATTAAAACCAGCCTCGCGCATTTCTTGTGTCAATTTCAGGGCAATCTCCGGCTGACCGTCTTTTTTGACCAGCGGAAGGATGGCAGCTTTGTAGGGAGCCAGCTCGGGGGCGAGTTTGAGATAGACTCTTTCTCGGCTCTCGGAATCACTGCCTTGGGAGAGGGTCTCCTCGCGATAGGCATCCAATAAGAGACAGAGTACAATTCTGGTTAGTCCTGCAGCTGGCTCGATGACATAGGGCACATAGCGGTAGCCGGTTTTGCCTGTTTGGGGATCCGCTTTGTTAGGATCGAAGTAACTCAGTTTGACCCCGGAGGCTGCCGCATGTTTTTTGAGATCATAATCTGTGCGAGACGCAATACCTTCCAGTTCGTCCCAACCCCAAGGATAAAGGTATTCAATGTCATAACAATTATCTGAGTAGTGCGCTAATTCATTGGCATCGTGTTGTCGCAGGCGAAAATTTTCGGGACGACTGGCGAGACGCTGATACCATCCCATTCTTTCTTTGGTCCAATAATCCAACCACTCGACTTGTGAACCCGGCTCGCAAAAGAATTCCATTTCCATTTGCTCAAATTCACAGGAGCGGAAGGTAAAATGTTCTGTCACAATTTCATTGCGGAAGGACTTTCCTTGTTGGGCAATTCCAAAGGGAACTTTTAGTGAAGTTGTTTGCAGAACATTGAGAAATTGGACAAACATTCCCTGAGCGGTCTCTGGCCGCAGGTAAACCACATTTTGCAAAGACGCCTGCATAATTTTGTCCCGTAGCTCTTCTTTGCTTAGGCCAGGATTCTTAAATATCTCTTCAGTCAGTTCGCTTAGGGGGTCAACGGGTCCCATGGTTGTTTTGAACATGCCATTGAAGAGTCGTTCATCAGATAAGCGAGGTGAGCCGCAATTTGGGCACACATACCCGGCTTCGCTCACGTTCCCTTGTAGCTCCGCTGGAGTTGCTTTCTTGAGAGGATTTTTAAAAGTAACGGGGGTGCCGACGGGGATCTTAGGAGCTTTGTCAGCACGAAAACGCTCTTTGCAATCCAGGCAGTCGACAAGGGGATCACTGAAATTTGCCACGTGTCCAGATGTGCGCCACACCTCTGGATGCATCATTATGGAGGTGTCGATGCCAACGACGTTGTCACGTGTGGTAACCAGATCGCTCCACCAAGCTTTGGCGACGTTCCGCTTGAGCTCAACTCCAAGGGGGCCATAGTCATAGCAAGATTTGAGGCCGCCATATATTTCGCTGCTTTGAAATATGAATCCCCTGCGCTTGCAAAGCGAGGTAATTTTAGCCATCAAATCTGTGTTCATAGCGATTTCCTTCCATCAGACAGGCCGAATTCCATTGCCCAGGTTTGTCCAGGGGCTCAATAGGTGTCATTAAATAGGCGAGCTTACTACAATCATTTGGGATTTTATAGGATTGTATGCCGCGTCCGTCATGGAATTTTCACGGGGAAAGAAGAGCCAATGGAGGGGAAGTATAGCACTCAATGCCATATTGGCACCTCATGAGAGATCATGACTTTGAGAGGATTTGTAATCAGCTGAGAGCTAGGTTTGTTTACGAACCGTAAGGTTCCAGTCCCGCATGCGTTTTTCCGCCGCTTGGACGCAGTCCTGATCAATGTGCTTTGCAATCATGGCGATGGCCACTCCCAAAGCTGCCCAATCATCCACAAAGCCGCCGGGAAAAAAATCAGGAATCGAATCGAGAGGCCAGATAAAATAAGCCAGCGCCGCAAGAATGGTTCTCTTCGCCCACGCAGGGGTGCTTGGCTTTTGCCA
Organism: Oligoflexales bacterium; assembly: GCA_044357055.1. Lineage (GTDB taxonomy): Bacteria > Bdellovibrionota_B > Oligoflexia > Oligoflexales > JBIKVD01 > JBIKVD01. Next base: position 2,793 of record JBIKVD010000089.1, read on the forward strand.
GACGTAGTAAAGGGTCAACACACGCAGGAGAAACTCACTCCCGAGCTTTTTCCCTGCGCTCTTTATTTTTACTTTGAGACTCTTTTCCTGCAGCTCATCTTCTGGGACAGAAGTAGGGTCTAGGGGATTTGGCTGGCGAGATTTGGACAAAGAGATTCCCCCTGGTTCTTACTTAAAGGGCTTTGACAGCGAGGTCACCCACCGCAGTCTTATAGCGAATTTGGAAACCGCCATCAGCAGGAGCGGGAAATTCATTCTCCACCGTCCCAATGCTCGTAGAAGCTTCTGTCGCCACGCGGCTGTTCTTGGGCAAAGATAGTACAGCGTTTCCGGTGCCGGCACTGAAGCGGATGTAGCCGTCTAGCGGCGCAGCCGTCAGCACCATATCAAGATCGCCCAGGCCCAGGTCGACATCACTTTTGCTAATCTTGCTAGAGGCAACAAATACACTGCCTGCACCAATCTTGGTTTCCAATTGCCCGATCGTTGCTTGGTCTATTCGCAAATCCCCATTGCCAATTTTGGCGATGATCGTGTCGGCTGCTCCTGAAAACAAGATATTTCCTGCGCCCAGATCAACTGTCAGTGTGCTTTTTGCCAAGCTTTGCACCTGAATGTCACCAGCACCCACCCTAAGCTCCAACGCGCTGCTCAGACCAGATAAAAGCAGATCCCCCGCGCCTTGATGTATTTTTAGTGCGAGGCTCGCGGGGGCAATGATGACAATATCACTATCGCAGGTTTCGGGACTTTCTTCCGAGGCCTTCTTGATTTTAAGTTCTATGCGCCCCTCACTCTTCTCAAAATTAAGCTGACAAGGTTCGGCCCAGTCGTGTTTCGTCACTTGGATAGAGAATTCCTCTTTGGAACCCGCGTTAGGTACCTTCGCCTGGCTTGCAGAAGTTTTGGACGCGGCTACGGCGCTCGCCGCATTTTTTCCATTCTTTGTTTCAGTGGATAAGGCTTCATTGGTTGACACGGTAATATTTGCTGATAGAGCTTCCACAACCATTTCCGTCTGTTTCTCTACGACAAATTTCTGAACCCAAGTATTTTGCTCCGAAGTTCCGGTCAAGTTATCGGCGGGCTTTGCGGGCTCACTTTGGCCCATAACTACCGAGGTGCTAGCCAAACTAAGAGTGGCAGCATTCACGACTAACAAAACAGCTTTTATGACAAAATGACGTGGATTCACGGCAAGCTCCCTGATGTGTTGAAGATGACTTTGCCAAAATAGCATGAAGTCGATCCAGGAGCCAATTGGGAAATCAACCGAAAGCTCTACGACATTCCGAAGGGATAAGAGTGGAAAAGATCGCCGTGTTTGTTCCGCATCGGAGTCATGGATTCTGCATAGGCTCCAAGGACTCTAACCGCAAAATCGATGCGTTTTGCAAGATAGGCTTGTTCCTCCGCGACGCTGTTGGGCGCGAAAGAGCCTGTTAATGACAAGTTAGCTTCGATGGCGTGCAGGGAACTGTTGCGAAGGATAAGGTGCTCAGGCAAATAGACAATCCCCGTATTTTTTAAGCTGGAAGCACGGAGTTCGGCGATGGGGAAAGCTCCTCCACGAGAAGAGCTAATGGCGACCAGCAGCGCGGGTTTGTGGGCTAATTCGCCCTTGCTAGCTAAAAGGAAAAAATTCTTTATGGCCGGAGTGGCCATCCCTCCCCATTCAGGGGTGATGATAATAATACCATCCGCATTAGCTATCCGAGGCTGAGCTGTGCGCCAATCAGACCATTCCGGGCCCGTGGGGAAATCCTCATTCCACAGGGGCAAAGGATTCGAGCCAAGATGCAGACAGTGGGTCTGTGCAGACAAAAGGGCTTGGCAGCGGGCGGCCAAGTACTCACCTACGCGCTCGGATTCTGAGGATTTGCGATGGCTGCCGGATATCAAACAGATTTTCATTATTTTGGATCTCTGCCAGGTTCACTACTAGATTTATGACCTATCTTTTCTGCCACATCGCGAGGGATTTCAAGTCCTATTATACGCATGGTGCCTGGACAAGATTTCAGAGCCTAGAGCCCATAAATGCTACCCGTTGGGTTTAGGAACCAGCGAAACAAATATACAGAAAAGGTTTTTTTGACCTTATGCCAAGGATTTGTCAAAGGCGGCCAAGGATCACTTCTCAATCTAGCCCTCGGTCCGGGGATCATGAAGGGTCGCGCATGATGATGTGGCGCTGGGTTCGCCTCATTTCCCGGATCTTTCAGCCGATAGCTTCTGGGTGATTTCACACGTTCAGAGGGCACCAATGATACAAAACCGGGCACTATCATCGGCGGATGAAGAAGCCATAAATGCTCTGAGGGCGACACCTCTCTTCAAGAATATACCTCCCGATATCTTGAGGATACTCGCGGCATCGCTGGAAGAATTTCAAATCAAAGGAGGCGAGCCGATCTTTCTCGAAAACGAGATGAGTCAGTATATCTATTTCGTCAAGTCTGGCGCTGTCGAGATTGTGCGCTTTTACCCCAGTGCACGACAGATTTTGCGTCTTGCGATGATTCGGTCCGGCGGTCACTTTTCTGAACTCTCGGTGCTGACGCAGACAAGCCACTCTTCGTCGGCATTTGCGTTGGAGAACTCGGTACTCTATCGGCTTCATTCAGAAGATTTCTTCGAATTCATGGCAAAAAATGTGGGTTCATTGCGTGCAATGGTCGAAGTTTTGGCACAGTTGAATGGCAAATTGCTAGCCGATTTCAATCATGTCGAATACGTTAAGGATGAAGCATTTGTGTTTCACCCGCAAATGCCCAACTTGATCACGAATGCTTTGATCTTGCGTCACCAAGTCTTGCCCGTTGCACTGTATGGAAAAACATTGCAAGTGGCGCAAGTCAATCCGCAAAATCGGGGATTTATTGACGATTTCAAGTTAGTGCACCCAGACTTCAAACTCAAAATCACAGCTATCGCTGCGGAAGACTTTCAGCGCCTCCTATTGCTGGTTAGGGAAAAATACAAGCAGCAGCGCGTTTCCTGGCAGGAAAGAGAGCTTAGTTCTTCGCCAAAGGGATCAGAGGTCTCTTTAGAAAATGTAAAGAATGAACTAAAAAATTCGCAGTTCTTTTCTTTATTGCCAGACTCCATTTTCGATCAAATCCTTCCTCATCTTGAGATCAAATGGTATGGAGCGCAAGAAAAGATATTCCAGGCTGGTTCGCCGAGTCGTGCCTTGTATTTCGTGTATGGCGGGAGCGTTGACTTGACCAACCCGCTAGGATCAGGAAGATCAAACTGTGTTTCTCGCATCGGCAAGGGCGGCATCTTTAGTGAAGTTTCGCTCATCTTGCAACGTGCTCACGCCTTAGATGCAACGGCTTTTGAAGACACGATCCTAGTATCCTGTAGTGCAGAAATTTTTTCGAAGCTACTCAATGTTAATGCCTTCTCGTTGCCCATTGCAAGATTGCTGGTGCACCGGCTGCAAGAAAGCAACAGTATAGCGAATCTTCAGCCTTACGCAGGTGATCGTAGACCAGCTTTTGAGAAAGTGGCGCATTTGCTGCCTCTGCAACTCATGCAAGATCAAGCTATCTTACCGCTAGAGTTGGTAGAGAATGAGCTGACCATTGGGGTCATAAATCCCGAGAATGATTTCCTTTATTTTGCGATTCATCGTCACCTTGCATCCTATCGAGTGCGTCTGCAAATGATCTCTAAGCTAGATTATGATCGTTGGATTCTGGCCGTTGTAGCCTTGGTTCAGCAAAAAAGTTCGAGCGCGGTGGGGGCTGCAAGCCAGCAGAGACTGCAACTCGTTAGATCCGGCGCTGACCTTGCCAAGCTAGCTGAGGACGTGATCCAACTGGGCTATAGCCATAGAGCCAGCGATATTCATATAGAACCACAGCAGGATGATCGTGTTATTCGCTATCGCATTGATGGCACCTTGCACGAGCTAACAAGTAGGATGAATCACGATATTGGTGAACGCCTGGTCAATCGCATCAAGATCCTAAGCACGATGGATATATCAGAAGTTCGTCAGCCCCAGGATGGGCAACTGCGGACAAGAATCGGAGAGGTCGCCATAACGGCAAGGGTTTCAACGGTTCCCACACGGTTCGGCGAGAATCTCGTGATGCGATTGATTCGGCCACATCAAACTGTCATTCCGCTGAATATGCTCGTACCCGACAAGCGGGCGATTACGGCCTTGCAACAAATGATTCGTTTCAAACAGGGTATGATTCTCGTTTCCGGCCCCACGGGCTCCGGGAAAACGACGACCTTATATTCGATACTTTCGGAACTTAACCGAGCAGAAAAGAATATTATCACCGTGGAAGACCCCATTGAGGCTAGTATTCCAGGCTTGACTCAAATCGAAGTAAATGCCGCCACAGGTTTAACCTTTTCGAAAGCGCTGCGGCACATACTTCGCCAAGATCCAGATATCATTATGGCAGGAGAGATTCGCGATCCCGAGTCAGCAAAGATTGCCTTTCAAGCCGCGCTGACCGGGCATCTTGTTCTTGCCACTCTGCATACGAATCATTCTTTGGACGTGGCTGCGAGACTGCGTGACCTGGAGGTTACACCCTCTGCGATTTCTTCTGGAATTGTTTGGTCGTTGTCACAGCGCTTGCTGCGAACTCTTTGTCTTAGTTGTAAAAAGCCAATTCCAACCTCACCCGAGGAGGCGCTGCGGTTTGTGACGGTGATGCAGCAAAAGGAAGTGCCGCGTCAAATCATGAAGGCTATGGGATGCTCGCGATGCCATGGTACAGGGTATTATGAGAGGATACCGGTTTTTGAATACTGGCGGAATACTCCCGATGTGACCTCGGCGCTGCTTAGTGGCGCTTCCATTGAGGTGTTGCGCGAAGCCATCTATAAAGATGGCTTCCAAAATCTGATTCAATTCGGCACCAGGATGGTTTCTAATGGCTTGACAACTTTTGATGAGGTCGATCGTTGCTTATTTGGGTTGAATTATTGAAACCTCGTTTACCTGATTTCATTTTGAGACTTCCATTCGAGACAAGAAGGCCGTATCCCGCGCAATCAATAGTTCTTCGTTGGTGGGTATAACCCAAGCTTTCAAGCGGCTGCTTGAGTTTGAAATTTCACCCTCAAAACCCCCGGTGGCCCTGCGATTCAAATCTTCGTCGAGGTTCAAGCCGAACCAGGTCAGCGATTGACATATGCGACTGCGGATTTCAGCTGAATTTTCACCGATGCCGCCGGAAAAAACAATGGCTTCAGCACCGTTCAATTCAACTAAATAGGCTCCTATATACTTGCGCACACTTTGGATAAACATTTCGATCGCCAAATGGGCACGACGATCATCATGCTCTCGTTCCTCATCCATTAATTCCCGCATGTCACTGGTAATCCCGGAGATGCCCAGCAGACCGGAGTGTTTGTTCAGGATATCATCTAAGCGGTCGATCGACAGCCCTTCCTTGTGGCTCATGTAACTGAGCATCGCCGGATCAATGTCGCCACAGCGAGTTCCCATGACCATGCCCTCCAATGGGGTTAGGCCCATGGAGGTCGCTATAGATCGTCCATCCAAGATGGCACAGGCAGAACAACCATTGCCCAAATGGAGGGTGATGATGCGGCATTGCCCCACTGGTTTTTTGTTAAGCTGAGCATAACGCTCTAACAGGTAGCGATGGGAAGTCCCGTGAAAGCCATAGCGCCTTAATTTGTAGCGCCGATAGTAATGGTAGGGTATCGCGTACAAGAATGCTTTGTCCGCCATGCTAGAATGGAACGAAGTATCAAAAACGGCCACCTGTAGCATATCTGCACCAAAGATGCTGCCAACGGCGTGAATACCCGCGATATTTGCTGGATTATGCAATGGGGCAAGATCAATGCATTCTTCTATCCCTTTGAGAACTGCTTCAGTGATGCGGATGGAATGACTAAAACTCTCTCCGCCGTGTACCACTCGGTGACCAACAGCATCGATATCATCCAGGCTTTGCAGATCCAGCAGCGCTGGGGTTTGCGCGAAGATCCATTCCAGGACGAAACGAATAGCGGCAGCATGATCGGCTAGAGGTTGAGCGAGTTTGATACTATTGCGGCCATGCATTTTTAAGCTCAGTAAGGCCTGACTACCAATTCGTTCGACCAGGCCAGACACCAGGACATCCTCTGCTTGTTTTGCCGATAACACAGGATCTGTTTTGATGACTTGAAATTTTAAAGAGGAAGAGCCGCAATTTAAGACCAAAATATTCATGGCATTCCTTAACCAATGTCGATTCAGATTTCTGTAAAATACCTGCCAGCAGCGACTGACCTAAGTTACCACGGCTCACCTTTGGGCGACAAGGTGGCCACTCCCCGGCAGTGTGGGGAATGCGGCAGAATATAAGCCTTGCAAGGGTTTTTCAACCCTAGTCTCATAAGACTCAATGGTCTGCTAGCTTCCTAGATGAGAAACGGAGTGAGTCTCTCGAATTAAGACTACGACCTAAGGATAAATTTAGCCTACAATGAGAGCATGACTCCTAATCTAGGATGCACATATGCAGGCAAAAAAGCAGCGCTATAAGCACATACAGGGAAAGAGGTGGATTGAAGTTCGCGTCAAAACCCCGTATCAACTTTTCGATGCGAGAGATCCTGCCCCTTTTAGGGAAAGGGATCTAGATGATGATTTCGTAAAGTATATTACCACTGCGGTACGCGAGTTTTCTCATAAAACTGCGGTCAGAATTGTCATTCACATTGTAGATGTTGAGTCAAAGGAATTGCCCCATGAAGAAGTGCGCGAGGCCATTAATAGCTACTGGACCTATCAGATTGAGCTATTTGAAAGAGATTTGAAAGTATTTTTCAAAAGGGCGCAGCTCTTCATGTTGATTGGGATGGTCGTGCTGATCCTCTGTATCACAGTCGCTCAAAGCATCACGGTTCCTAACCCACCTGGACTTTTAGGGGTTCTCCGAGAGGGTATCGTCATTTTTGGCTGGGTATCGGTTTGGAAGCCAATCGAACTGCTCTTATTCGATTGGTACCCGATTTTTGAAAATATTCGGCTGTACCGAAAGCTTTTGGCCACTGAAGTTAAAATTACGGTTTCGGGAAGTGAGGAGAAACCAGTGACTTTTTCTTGAGGGACTTTCAGTACACTGCATCAGGTTGACCGGCATCTAACGAAAAGCTTCCGCAACAATAGTATGAGCCTTGCAAGGGTTTTTTAACTCCAGTCTCTTTCGTAAAGCCCAGGGTTTGCGGGGATCTGCTACTTTGGAAAGGTGCGCCCTACGCTGGAAGAGGCAATTCAATTTTCTACATCCCATCATTCCAAGTGAAATTCGCCACTCCCAAGTTTTCCTGCAAATTGCCACCATTATCGGTTGCCCGGGAGCTGACTTCGTAGTTTGCATCTTGCAAGAAAAGGATATCCGCGAAGGTTCCCGACCAGCTCTTGGTACCGCTAGTCAGATGCCACCTAGGGCAGACGGAATCAAAAGCGGTTTGCTCAGAATTTAAGCAGGCGTTCGCATTGCCGTCCTTTTTTATGGAAATCTCCACCTTGGAAACTATGTTGGTAAGGTCCGCAGCAGTACCGCTAATCTGGGTATTTGTTCCGGCGGTGGATAAGGGACCTATGGCTGCCGCTACGGTTGGAATCGAACTCGGTAAGGTATTATCAAAATAGTTCATGGCCTCGGTAACAGCGGTCATCTGTGCTGGGCTGAGGCTCGATGAATAGATCGCTAAGGCTTGTACATATCCTGAATAATAGAAGCCCGGAGCGCCGTTGATATTGAGTGTACCCACATAGAGTTCGTAGGCCGATTCGGGAGTCGACCACGCTCCCATGGCGCCTCCATCTGCCAAGCCATTGCGATAAGGTTGTTGACCAGCAAGGCCTATAATTCCCTCATACATTCGTGGCCCCGGTGTTACACCCTGTCCGGCGGCAACGATAACGCGGTCCAACGTTACAACATCCATAGGGGCGATATAAAATCTACGGTTTCCTGACGTATTGCGCATGCCCACTGCACCACGCAGGCTGCCTCCAGGGGGTAGTGCGCCATTGCTAAATCGCACAATCATGCTCCAACCCACAGCTGGGATAATGCCGGTCTTTAAGTACTGGCTAGTGCCGTTAAAATTCCATCCAAAAGATTCTGCCCATCCCGGGAGGTTTCCCACAGTCAAGTCATTTGCACCAGGATTCGCAAGATTTATATAGCTATCGGCCTGGGAGCTTGCTCCAATCGGTAGGTAGGCAGCAACGACGTTTGCTGGATTGATGCCACCAGCTAGCCACCACTGTGATATCCAGGTAAATGAATCCATCCCGAGTGAAATTTGCTCGACGTCCGCTGCATCTTGAGCCCGCGAATTGACCTCATATAAGGAATCGGCGGTGAATAACGCGTCCGCCAAAGTGAAAGACCAGGTTGTTGTGCCTGACGCTAAATGCCAGATAGGGCAAGTGGCATCGAAGGCATCGGCATCTTCATTCAGACATTGTTCTTCATCGCTATCGCGCCGAATGGAAACATATACCGACGTGACTCCACTAAGGGAGTCCGCAGCAGTGCCCCCTAAAAGGGTGGCAGCTCCCGAATGAGAGTTGGGACCAAGGTTGGACTTTAATAGGGGCACAGATTGAGGAGCCGTTTGGTCTAGTATTATGACGTCGATTTCAACAGAGCTAGAATTGTGTGCCCTATCCCGAACTTGTAGGCACACAGTTTTTAATCCATCTCCAGATTCAAGTGTATGTGGGATAGAACCTATTTGGTAGGCCTCCCACGTCGCGTTGCTGCAATCAGCAGCATTTGCTTTTCGAAATTCAAAGACAGATGCAGAGTCAGCGACGGAGATGGTGACGTCGGGACTCTCTGTATAAGTGGCGCCTGCGTTGAGAGCAAAACTTCCATCAGGAGTCGTGCTGTCCCACAGGAAACTGGCTTCGCCAAAAGAAACCTGGGACAATCCTGCCCCGTCCCAGGCCTGGCTTAGCAGAGTATAACTAACCCCATTGACAAACAGATTGTCTGCCAATGCCAGAGTCCAGTTCGTGGTGTTCAGTGCCAGTAGCCAGTTGGGGCAGATTTGGTTAAAGGCATCCTTTGCGGAATTTAGGCAAAGATTGGTGTCATGCGCTTGCACTGAGACCTGAACAGAATTCACACTGCTGAGATTATCTTGTGCGGTCCCGCCAATTTCCGTTAATTCTCCCATGGTCGAATCTGGACCCAGAGTGTCGGGAAATTGTGGAATGGAACTTGGAGCAGTCGTGTCGAGAATGATAGTCGCTATTTGTACTTCAGACTCATTTTTTACACCATCTCTGACTTGCAGGCAGAGGCTCTTGCTGCCATCGCCAGTGCTTAATGAAAGGTCGAGAGTGTCTACTTCTTTAAGATTCCAGGAAACCTGCGAACAATCTGTGCCTTCTGCAAGGCGCCATTCATGGACCTCGGACTCTTGTAGCAAGGATACACTAACGGTGTTTTGAATAGCTACAGGTGCATTAGCATTTAAACTAAACTCTGCCGGCGGAGCACTCGCATCCCAATGAAGGTCCGCAGACCCAAATTCAATTTGTGCATTTTTTGCAACATCGATGGCACGACTTTGTAACAAATAGGTGGCGCCATCTTCTAAGATCCTTTCCTCCAGCTCAAAATTCCACTGCCTGGCGACTTCTATCTCGAGCCAATGGGGACAGACCTGATCAAATTGGTCCTTCGTGTTGTTAAGACAAAGCCCGCCCTCCCGTTGTACGGAAATCTGCACCGAGGACAGTTCACTGGTGGGGTCATCTGCCGTTCCAGTCACATTCCATCGGTCGCCTATCGTTAAAGCAGGACCCATAAGGCCGGGCCTTTCTATCGATGATGTAGGGAGGTCTAGATCTGCTTCTGCCGCTTTCCGGATAGGCTTTGGCTCAGACTGGCGAAGGTCCCGAGGATTCTGTTGCATGTTCCCTTCGGTGCATGAAAGTATCAACAAAGGTATCCAAATTATAAGGATAGATTCTTTAGTTTCCCTGATCATCGATACACCAAATTTGAATTTATAAGGATCAGTCGGCCACGGAAGTGGGCTTCTTGAGGAAAAGGTGCATAAAGTTGGGCGGATATAATAGATGGTAATAATTACAGTACCTAACGTCCCGAGATATCCTCGCTCGTTCTGCTGATTAGCGGGAGTTGATGTGAGGTTCGTGGTTTGTCGCCTGCCCCCCCCCTGAATACCGGCCTATGATAAGATGATATTAGCACCCAGAAGGTTAAGAAGTTCCCGCTGCCTCCCCATGGAAGGATCGAAAGGAAACTCGTTCAGCTTCTTTA